>NZ_DAMDAK010000065.1:12644-14547 GCF_032094055.1 Carnobacterium sp. | reverse complement strand
CGCTGTTGTTGACCGCCTGACAGTTGAGAAGGGTAAGAATTTTTTTTATCCAACATGTTCACTTTATCTAGCAACAGTTCTGCTTTTTTTTGCGCCTGTTCGGCCGTTTGTTTTAATACTTTTGTTGGAGCCAGCATAATATTTTCTAAAACCGTTTTGTGCGGGTAAAGGTTAAAGTGCTGGAAAACCATTCCGACATTTTTCCGGACTTTGGTAATATTCGTTTTTTTATCATGGATATTGATTCCGTTGATCGTTAAGTCGCCTTGACTGATTTCTTCTAAACCATTGATACAGCGTAACATAGTGCTTTTTCCTGAACCCGATGGTCCAATTACGACAACGACTTCACCTTTATTGAAAGTAAGATTAATATTTTTTAAGGCATGAAAATCACCATAATACTTTTCAACATTTTTAAATTCAATCATTTATATACACTCCTTAGTTGCTTTTTTTGATAAAGATAAGTAAATGAGGAAGTATATGAAATGTTGGTTTTAAACATTCCATATGCTTCCTTGTAGGGAGACAGATATTGAAAGAAGAAACAAATACAAAAAATAAAAATCGTTCGTTTAAACGATTTTTGTTTAACGACATGACCTTGTACTTTGTACAGGCGGTGTCTAACAGAATAAGCTGGATTTTTATCCTACTTTTCTTAAAATAAAAGAGCCATCAGCTTAGCTGAATAGCTATAAGGAAGTCACTGTTTAGTTACTAAAGGGTACGGACTTTTAGTGTAAGAAAGTAATTTGATATAAAGGATTTACAGAGAAAACTTGGCCCCATTACTGAGGGCTAACAGTGGCAATAAAATAGTGAAACAGTGGATGGCGCTTGAATTTTTGGTTGGTTCTTTTAAAAAAAGAATGATTTGAAACAAACAATAAAAAACATAATGGAAAAATCGTTCGTTTCTATTTGATCAGGTCTGTTGACTATCACTAAGATTATCATTAAACTACATCGGTTGTAAATAAAAAAGTTTTAATTTTTTTGGAGAACGATTACAAAATAAGCTATGTAAAAGCAGAAGGTTTTAGTGGTTTTATACGAAAGTGAGTAATTCATTGCACAGAATAATACTTTTTTGCTGAAAATCGAGCGAAATCCTGCGAATATTGTTATACTAAGAGTATCTATACTTTAGGAAGAGAAGGTAAAACTCTATGGATCAGATTCATATTTATCATACCAACGATATCCATTCACATTTTGAAAATTGGCCTAGAATTTCTGCCTATCTTCAATCTGAGAAAAAAAGAATAAATGATTTGGATGAAACGTACTTTTCTTTTGATATTGGAGATGCTTGCGATCGCGTTCATCCCTTGACAGAAGCCACTAATGGACAAGCAAATGTGCGGTTATTAAATGAAGCACACTATGATGCGGTAACGATTGGCAATAACGAAGGGATTGGCAGTTCAAAAGCAGAACTCAATCATTTATACGATGAAGCTAATTTTAAAGTCGTGTTATCCAATGTATTAGATAAAAAAACTGGAGAATATCCAGCATGGTCTCAACCATTCGAAATTTTACAAACAAAAACAGGGCATAAGATTGGTCTGTTTGGTCTAACCGCTCCTTTTCCGACAAGTTATGGACCTATTGGCTGGTTTGTAAGAGAACCGGAAGATGTGATACCGGAAATGTTGGAGTTGCTGTCCCCATTAGTAGACACGGTTATCTTGCTGTCGCATCTAGGAATTATAGAGGATCGGAAAATTGCCGAAAAATATCCGCTGATCAAAGTAATTTTAGGTTCGCATACACATCATTTATTGCCGGAAGGGGAGAAAGTCCGAAACACTTTACTAGCAGCAGCTGGTAAGTTCGGTCAATATATTGGACATGTGGTTTTAGAAACTGAAGGAGCTCGTTTGGTCTCGGC
>NZ_DAMDAK010000065.1:511-12634 GCF_032094055.1 Carnobacterium sp. | reverse complement strand
ATTAAATGAACAAGAAATTGCAGTAATCCCCAGTAATTTTTCAGTCAGCTGGCAAAAAAAGTCGACTTTAGTTGAAGTCGGATTGGAAGCTGTTAAAGACTACGCTAAAACAGAAGCAGCTATTTTAAATGCAGGATTATTTATGCAACCACTGATTGAAGGCATTGTGACCAATGATGAATTGCATCAAGTATTGCCGCATCCAATGAGAATTCTGCGCTGTACTTTAGACGGTGAAAATATGATTCGTCTCATTTATGAAATGGAAAAAAACCGGGACTTTTTACGCAATTTTCCAATAAAAGGCATGGGATTCAGAGGACAAGTTTTTGGCGAGTTGTGTTATAACGGAATTGAATTTGATAAAAAAACCAGAGAAGTAAAGTGGTTAGGAGAACAGATTGTTAAAGAAAAAAGGTATACCTTTGCAACGGTCGATCATTTTATGTATATTCCTTTCTTTCCAACCATTGAAATAAAAGGAGAGAACGAAGTGTTATTCCCTTACTTTATTCGCAATGTTTTAGGTCAGTATTTACGTAAGACGTATCCTTTAATAAGCGAAGACAAATCAGAATAGAAAATGTAGGTGAAAAAATGTCAGAACAGAAAGAACAGACCATTAAGCAAAATATAGAAAAACAGCATAATGACTCTAAACCGTCATCTAGCAAAAAACAGAGTTCACATCAATCAAGCGAAAAAATAGATAAACCAACTAAACAAAAAAGAACGAAGAGAAGTTCGGTTAATGAATCTCAACAAACAACTAGAAACCTAACAAAAAAAGAATATCCTGAGAAAAAAGATAAGCATGCAACGAATTCATCTATGAGTCTAGAAATACAAGAGACTTTAGAACCGACGGAACAACAATTAGTGCAGCGAATAGACGCAACTACTATCACGATTGACGGCGCCAAATATGAAATTGTTAAAGACTACAGAGAAGCTTTTGATGCTGAACGATTAAGTGAAAGATACAGTGAAATTTTAGATAAATATGATTATGTAGTAGCAGATTGGGGTTTTGAACAATTACGGTTAAAAGGTTTTTATGATAATCGAAACCGAAAAGTTCCTCAAGATCAAAGAATCAATAATCTGGAAGATTATTTATATGAGTACTGTAATTTCGGCTGTCCTTATTTTGTTTTGCATCGTTTGGAAACGAAAAAAAGCAAAACCAAAGGAGGATTTTCAGAAAAGACTGATAAACCTGCTCGCAAACGAAGAAACCAAAAAGGAAAAAATCCTACGAATCAAAAGTCAGAACGAGTAAAACAACCGGCTGCTTCACAGTCAGCCGCAGAAAAAAAGAAAAGTAAGCCAACTGGAACAAAAGGAAAACGTGATTTTGTTAAAAAAGAGGTCACTCCGGCAACTGCTCAAAAAGAAACGAAAGTTGCAGAGAAAGAAAAATCCGCATTTAAAACCGTCCAAGACAGTAAGGGCAAACGCCACTTTAGTATTCGCCGTAAAGATGTGGAAACGAAAAAAAATAACGAATAGGAGCTGTGAAGAACACTCATGGATTACAAAGGATATTTAATTGATTTAGATGGAACAATGTATTTGGGAAGCAAACCGATACCAGCTGCTTCTCGTTTTATTAAACGGCTGCAAGATAAGCAGATTCCGTTTCTATTTGTCACGAATAATACAACAAAAACACAAAAAGAAGTGGCCGATAATTTACGGAACCATTTTTCAATTGATGTCCCTGAAGAGACTATCTATACTGGTTCATTGGCAACAGCAACTTATATGAAAGAATTAAACCAAGGCAACAAAGTGTTTGCTATTGGAGAAACTGGATTAAAGAATGCTTTAAGCGATGCTGGATTTATCGAAGATAAACTCAACCCTGATTTTGTAGCAGTGGCTTTAGATCGTAAAGCCACTTATGAAGATTTTGAAACAGCTACTTTAGCAATTCACAAAGGAGCCCGTTTTATTGCTACAAATAAAGATACAAATCTGCCTAGTGAAAAAGGAATGGTTCCAGGAGCTGGTTCATTAGCAGCATTAGTGATAGCTGCTACGCGAGTTCAGCCTACTTTTATTGGGAAGCCTGAAGCAATCATTATGAAGGAGGCATTGAAGACAATCGGATTGAAGAAAGAAGAAGTAGTGATGGTAGGGGACAATTATGAAACAGATATTCTTGCCGGTATCCACAATGGAATAGATACGTTATTAGTCTATACAGGTTTTACCAAGCGAGAAGATCTTACTGTAGAGATGGAACAACCGACTTATCAAATTTCTTCTTTAGATGAGTGGACTGTGTAATGAAAATAAAATTCATTCATTTTTTAGGTATTGCAAGTCTTTTTTTATGTATCCTAACCGTGGCCATTGCCATTACGATCAACTTTGTTCCTTTATATGCTTTTGATCTTGATTACTTTTCTATCCCAGAAAAGCTGGGACTCAGCAAAACAGTGCTGTTAGAAAATTATCATACCTTACTCGATTATTTAAATAAACCCTGGATCACAGAATTGCACATGCCAGACTTCCCGAGTTCAAAAGATGGGCTGTTCCATTTTTATGAAGTGAAAAAGTTATTTTTATTTAATTATGCAGTTGCAGCAGTAACAACGATTGGCTCTGTTTTTTATGTATGTTTTATTAAACGGCAGCGTTTAGGCTGGAAATTGATTCGGCCTTTTCAATGGGGAATGCTCATTCCTTTTGTTGTTTTGATCTTGATTGCTTTAAATTTCGATCAATTATTTATTACTTTTCATGAAGTCTTCTTTAACAATGATGCTTGGATGTTTAATCCATCAACGGATCCTGTGATCCTGGCTTTACCGGAATCATTTTTTATGCATTGTTTCATATTAGCTTTTGTGTTAATTGAGCTGACGATTATTGCAGGTTACTTTTTTACCAAACACACAGCTTTTAAAAAAGAATAAAACAACCTGAAGCCCCTACTCTGTTAAAAGAGTAGGGGCTTCAAATTTTTTTGAAAATGCCGGAATTATTCGATAGTAATCTGTTTTTTCTTATTGTCTTCAGAAGAAAGTTTTGGCATGGTTAAAGTAAGCACACCATCTTTGTAATTGGCTTTGCTGTTTTCTTCATCTGCATTTTTAAGGTAAAACTGACGTGTCATACTGCCATAAGAACGTTCTTGTTTAATATATTGGCCTTCGTCATTTTTTTCACTTGTTTCTGACTGGCGTTTAGCATGAATGGTTAAGACATCGTGGTCAAATTCAATTGAGATATTTTCTTTATCAAATCCGGGAAGATCGACTTTTACTTCATATTCTTTATCTGTTTCGTGTACATCAGCTTTGAAATTACTTTTTGCGTTTGATAAGGAAGCTCTATCCCAAAAAGAATTGTCATCAAATAAACTTGGAAAGAAATCAGAGAAATCTGGAAAGTTACCTTTTTTTTGTAAATCATGTGGCATGGTTGCTCTCTCCTTTATCGTTTTTTTCTTACAAGTCTAGTATACTTCTTTAAGCAAAAAAGCCAAATAAAACAGTCGTCATTGATTGAACAACCTATTTAACCAGTTCACTTTGCGATGGATTGGCATGTGCTAAGCGACTGGCTGCTGCAGCGGCAATTGCACCAACGATATCATCCATAAAAGTATGCACTTCATCGCCTTCATGACTATTGAGCTTAGCTAGAATTCCTGGTTTGATTTTGTCGATGTAGCCGTAATTTGTAAAGCCAATTGAACCATAGACGTTTACAATCGAAAGAGCTAGAATTTCGTCAATTCCATAAAGACCTTCATCGTCTGTGATAATATCTTGCAGTGGATTCATCAATGCATTCTGCTCTGCTAACATATCCAGTTGAACGCCTGTTAAAATAGTATTTTGCACTTCGCGTTTTAATAAGACTGCTTCAACATTCACTAAACATTCTTCCACTGTTAAATCTTTGATATACGGAGTTTGTAAAAAAAGGACCAGCTCAGCAATATCGGTTAATTTTACACCGCGTTTGTCTAACAATTCGAGTGCTTTTTGATGTAACTCATTACTTGACTTTACCATAATATGCATACCTCCTAGTTAAGTAAGTCCAGTATACCTCAATTTACTGATTTAGTCGGCAGATAACCCTTAAAAAAAGCGCCTGTTTGACCTGATCAACAGGAAAAACAGACGCGCGATAAATAACTGTTTAGAATAAGCTGGTGCTGTGCATGGGTTGTACGCGCTCATCGGGGCTGATATAACTCATAGCATTGTTGATAGCAGTTGGGGCTTCACCAAAACCTGTGGCAATTAATTTAATCTTTCCTTCATACGTACAAATGTCTCCAGCAGCATAAATACCGGGAATTGAAGTTTCCATCTTAGTATTTACGACGATTTCATTACGGGTGACATCGAATCCCCAATTTTTCATTGGCCCAATGGAAGAGCTGAAACCATAATTTACTAAAAAGTCATCGATTTCCAAAGTCTCTGTTTTATCCCCGCGCACTTCTTTTAGCGTAACGTGTTCTAGGACATGCTCTTTGCCGTCAATTGCTTCTGGTACAAAAGGCGTTTTTATTTCTACACCGGATTCCATTAACAAAGAAACGGAATGTTCTAAAGCTCTAAATTTATTGCGACGATGAATCAGGTAAACTTTTTTGGCAATCGGTTCTAATGTTAAAGCCCAGTCTACTGCTGAATCACCGCCGCCGCAAATAGCGACTGTCCGGTCCTTGAATCGTTCGATATTGTTAACATAATAATGTAATGTTTTACCTTCATATTGTTCAGCATGTTCGATCTCTAATCTTCTTGGTTGAAAAGCGCCATTTCCAGCGGTAATAATAACAGCTTTTGAATAATGCGTTGCTTTCTTGGATTTTAGTTCAAAAATCCCTTCAGCATTCTTATGAACATCCACAACTTCTTCTTCCAGACAAATCGTTTGTTCAAACCGTGACATCTGAACGGATAGATTATCAATCAGCTCTTGAGCACCAACTACAGGCATAGCAGCAATATCAAATATGTCTTTTTCAGGATACAGCATAGATAACTGTCCACCGAGTTGTGGTAAACTTTCAATGATCTTGACTTTTGCATTACGCATACCGCCGTAAAAAGCAGCAAACATTCCTGTAGGACCGCCACCAATAATAGTGATGTCAAATACTTCATTCGTTGGTTTCAAAGTAATTCCTCCATATATAACAAGTCTGTTCCTCAAAGCGTTTTTCAGTATAGCACAAAAACAAAAGAACTTCATAGATTGCTCATCAACTAAAAATGCCCTTTTGCCTTCCACGATACGTTCATGGAAGGGGAAAGGGCACTGTAAAAGAAAGCAGCAATTTAAAAACCAAAAATAGACAATAATTCACGAACTGCAAAAGCAACTCCGATACCCGTTAAAATACCAAAAAAGACTTCAATGGGTTTATGGCCCAAGTATTCTTTTAAATGGCGTTCTTTTTCTTCAGCTGTGAAATTACTTGGTTCGTGTTGTAACTTGAGAACCTTATTACGCAAATCTTGAAAATCAATGACCAAATGGTTTAAAAGAATCCCTTGTTCACCGCTTTGTCTGCGGACCCCCATAGAATCAAACATTACAATCACCCCAAATGTACTAGCGATAGCCACTAAAGGGGAACGTACTCCTTCTTGTAAAGATAAGGCAGTGATGAGAGCAGAAACCGCAGCAGAATGAGAACTCGGCATACCGCCTGTGGAAGTTGCCAATGCCCATGTGGTTTTTCTTTGCAAGAGCAGCGCAATAGGAACTTTAATAAATTGAGCAAAAATAATAGCTGTTAATGCAGCAACAAGCGGAAAATTCGATAAAATTGCCATAACGTACCACCTTTTAAAAAATTAAGCTGTTTATTTTCTATCATACCATGAAAAGAATGCAAGCTTGATAAAAATGTTTCTCCGACAGTAAAAATAAACGAGAAAAGAAACGGTCAAGTTGAAAAAATAAATAAAATCAATGGTAAATTGAGCAAGAGTTGAGTATGATTGTTAAGTAAGTAAAAATTAGGAGGGTTTTAAAATGACTCAATTTATGCAATTGTCGACAGAAGTAGCTGAAGATGAGAAAGTAGCAACAATAAAAACAAATATGGGTGAAATCAAAGTTAAACTTTTCCCTAGTGTTGCGCCAAAAACAGTCGAAAACTTTTTAGGATTGGCTGAAAAAGGATATTACAACGGAGTTATTTTTCACCGTGTTATTCCTGAATTTATGATTCAAGGTGGCGATCCAACAGGTACTGGCATGGGCGGAGAAAGTTTATGGGGTCAAGAATTTGAAGATGAATTTTCAAATGAAGTCTTCAATATCAACGGAGCCCTTTCAATGGCTAATGCCGGTCCTGGCACAAACGGCAGTCAATTCTTTATTGTAACGGCTTCAACAACACCAGCCAATATGGTAAACCAATTGGAAGCAGCAGGATATCCCGTTGAAGTTATTGAAGCGTATAAAGAAAATGGTGGTACACCATGGTTAGACTTTAAACATACCGTTTTTGGACAAGTTATTGAAGGTATGGACGTGGTAAACACAATCCAAAATGTACAACGTGGTGCTCAAGACAAACCAGTTCATGATGTTGTAATTGAAACAATTGAAGTAGCTTAATAAGTATCAAAGCCTCTCTGCATAAGAATAGCAGAGAGGTTTTTTATAAATCTGGAAGGCATAAAGACTCCGCCATCACTGTTTAACGTTGATTTCCTATTCTGCAGTAGACCCTGTTTTCATTAGTGCCAATACAGTCTAGGCTATTTTTCTTTATTATTTAATTGAAAACGCCCTCACATCTGTTAGTTTGTGCTACAATATAAGGGAAAATGATGATGGAAAGGATTGTGCAAAAATGATATATGGTGCAATTGAAGCAGGCGGTACGAAATTTGTATGTGCAGTAAGTAATGAACAAGGCGAATTAAAAGAAAAGGTCAGTATCCCAACAACGACACCTGAAGAAACGCTGAATCAAGTTTTTTCATTTTTTGATTCTTATGATTTAGATGCTATTGGAATAGGATCATTTGGTCCAATCGATGTCAATACTTCTTCAGCTACATATGGATACGTTACCTCTACGCCGAAAACAGCTTGGAAAAATTATGACTTTTTAGGAGCAATAAAAAATCGGTATGCTATTCCAGTAGGGTGGACAACAGATGTTAACGCAGCAGCTCTAGGTGAACTGAAAAAAGGTGCAGCACTCGGATTGTCAAGTTGCGTTTACTTAACGGTCGGAACGGGTATCGGCGGTGGAGCAGTGATAAATGGGAAATTATTAGAAGGATACGGTCATCCGGAAATGGGACATATGATGGTCCGGTTACATCCTGATGAAACATTTGGCGGATTCTGTCCTTATCACGGAGACTGCTTGGAAGGGATCGCTGCTGGCCCAGCCATTGAACAACGGTATGGCAAAAAGGGCCATGAATTAGCTGATGAATCGGCTGTTTGGGAAATGGAAGCTTACTACTTAGCACAAGCTTTAATGAATTATACTTTAGTGTTGAGCCCAGAAAGAATTGTTTTAGGTGGCGGTGTCATGAAACAGACACAGCTTTTCCAACTAGTTCGCCAGGAATTTGAAAAACTGATGAATGGGTACGTCCAGTTGCCGCCATTGGAAGAATATATTGTTCCTCCAGCATTAGGAGACAATGCGGGCATTACCGGCTGCTTGTTGTTAGCTGCAGAACAAATCGCTTAAAAAGAAAAGGAGAACGGGATTTTATTCCTGTTCTCCTTTTCTTAATAGGCTTATCGGTTCTCAAAAGCCGCTTTGATCCGATTTAAACCTTCATTTATAAGGCTTTTTGGTGCTGCGAAGTTTAACCGCATATATTGTGAACCAGCTGGACCATAAGCTGCGCCTGCATTTAGTCCTATTTTTCCTACTGTAGCAAAGTGTGCAGCTAATTCAGCATCAGTCATATTTAAACTAGAGCAATCAAACCAGAATAAATAAGTGCCTTGCGGTTTCATATAAGCTACGTCTGGTAATTCTTTATCAAAAAATGCACAAATTATTTCTAGATTTTCACTAAGATATTGTAATAAATCAGTTAGCCAAGGACCACATTTAGTCAAAGCGGCCTCTGTGCCGATATAACCAAATGTCGTTAAATTGCTTTGTTCCGTTTTAGCTTGCGCTGATTTTAGTTGATCAGCTAGAAATTTATTTTGTACGTAAATCATTGACGTTTTAATTCCAGCTAAATTAAATGTTTTAGTAGCAGCTGAGAGTGTAATAACAAACTCTTGGTAAGACGAATCCAATGTTACTAATGAAGCAAGCTGATAAGGTTGAAAAATCAAATCGCCATGGATTTCGTCGCTGATGATTAGGATCTGGTGTTTCTTACAAAGCTCAGCCAATTGAATGAGCTCTTCTTTTGACCAGACACGTCCACCTGGATTTTGCGGATTACATAAAATAAATAGTTTAACCTGTTGCTCGACCATTTGTTTTTCCATTTCGATGAAATCCATTTTAAACTGATTTTGTTCCACGATTAAAGTAGAGCGAACACAACGGCGATGGTTTAATGTGATCATATTTGAAAAGGGTGTATAGACAGGATCGTGGATCATAATCGCTTCATTTTCTTTCGTAAATGTTTGAATGATCAAGGCAATACTTGGCACGACTCCTGGCGAAAAGAGAATCGCTTCTTTTGTCAGTTCCATGTGATGACGTTCTTTTTGCCAATCAATAATAGCTTGATAAAGTGAATCAGGCGGAGCGGTATATCCTAAAATACGAGAATCAAGTAGAGATTTTAAGGCATCGAGAACCGGCTTTGGACTCGCGAAATCCATATCCGCGATCCACATAGGAAGAACATCTGTTGAACCAAATACTTTTTCTGATTGTCCCCATTTAATATCCAGTTGATTAGTGCGATCAATAATTTCATCAAACTTACTTTCCATTTAAACACATCCTTTTTATAGTAAAAAATCCGACAAATCGTTAGCTCTATTATACGTTAATTAGAGTACGTTTCCAAATCTAGTAGCAGCTGGCTAAAACAAAAAATAAAATTTGAGTTGTTTTTGAAAGCGAATACTATTTTCATAACTTTTATTGTTGTGATACAATTGCATTGCAGTGTTAAAAGTACTATTACAGCGTAAAAATGAACGAGGTGAGAAAATGGATTATAAAATCGGTATGATTGTTAAAGGTAAGGTAACTGGTATCCAGCCTTATGGAGCATTTGTTGCATTAGACAAAGAAACACAAGGACTAATCCATATTTCCGAATGTAAGCATGGCTATGTAAAAAATCTAAATGAAGTTCTAGCTGTTGGAGATGAGATGGATGTGATGATTTTAGATATTGATGAGTATACCAAAAAAATCAGCTTATCATTAAGAGCTTTAGAAGATCAAAGCCACTTTCACTATCACTCTAAGAAAAGAAGACACCGTCAAGAAAAGTTGAATCAGGATGGATTCAAAACAATTCGTGATTTAATGCCTCAATGGATCGAAGAAGCAAAAGCAGATGAAAAAAGGCAAGTGAATTAAAAATATAGCCGCTGTTTTAAATACCTAGAGAAGTTTACTGTGTGATTACTTAAAAATTTAAGTGTGAGGTGCTTGAAATGACAGAAAAACAATGGGTAGCCGGAACAATTATGACCCATAACATAGAAGGAAAATATGTGTTTTTAGTAAAAAAAGAAGGCGAAAAATTTTCGTTTCCGTCCACCCAGATTCTGAGTAAACAAACTGGTTTAGCTTGTATTTTAGAAGAGCTAAAAAGTACCATGGCAATCGATATCCAAAATTTAAATCTTTTTGAATTAACCAATGCTGTAGTTGAAGGAAACCGTATCCCGCTTTTTGTGTTTGAATTAGCTGATGCTAGTATTCAAACTAATGAGATATTAAAAAGGAACTTTCCCCAATTATCCTGGCAAAAATCAAGCATCTTGACAGAAACTCTAGAAAATTGGAAAATATCCGGAGTTCCGCAATTTTAATCTAACTATTTTTTAACAGCATTTCTTAGTAGAAATGCTGTTTTTTCTTGCTTTTTTTCTCTAAAACTACTAAAGTTAAGAATGAATGACAGCGTTGCACCTTGATTCACAAATACAAGATAATGGAGTGATTTAAATGGGACATATTAAATTTGATTATTCAAAAATCGAAAAATTTATTCAACCACATGAAATTACGAACATGCAACAGCAAGTAACAACTGCTAATGACATGTTGCGTAACGGCACTGGAGCAGGAAGCGACTATTTGGGTTGGATCGATCTACCTAAAAATTATGATAAAGATGAATTTGCCCGCATCAAAGCTGCAGCAGAAAAAATTCAAAATGATTCAGAAATTTTAGTGGTGATCGGGATAGGCGGATCTTATCTAGGAGCTAAAGCTGCCTTAGATTTCTTGAACCATTCATTCTATAATTTGCTGCCTAAAGAAGAACGCAAATTCCCGCAAGTTTTCTTTGCAGGAAACAGTATCAGTTCAACTTATTTAAGTGATTTAATTGATGTGATCGGCGACCGTGATTTTTCTGTAAATATTATTTCAAAATCTGGAACAACTACAGAACCGGCTATTGCTTTCCGAGTCTTTAAAGAACTTTTGGAGAAAAAATATGGAGCTGAAGAAGCTAAAAAACGGATTTATGCAACGACGGATAAAGCAAGAGGTGCTTTGAAAGAAGAAGCAAATGCGCAAGGTTATGAATCATTCATTATCCCAGATGACATTGGCGGACGTTTTTCAGTATTAACAGCTGTTGGCTTATTGCCGATTGCAGCAAGCGGAGCAGATATTGATGCATTAATGCAAGGGGCGGCAGATGCAGCAGATGCATACAGCAGCGATAAGTTAGAAGAAAATGAAGCTTATCAATATGCAGTCATCCGTAATATGCTTTACCGCAAAGGAAAAGTAACAGAAATATTAGTCAATTACGAACCAAGTCTACAATACTTCTCAGAATGGTGGAAACAATTATTCGGCGAATCAGAAGGAAAAGACCAAAAAGGGATCTTCCCAGCAAGTGCGAATTTTTCTACTGACTTGCATTCAATCGGGCAATCAATTCAAGACGGTCAACGGAATATTTTTGAAACCATTGTTAAAGTAAACAAAGCAAAACACTCACTAAACATTCCAGTTACTGATGAAGACTTGGATGGATTAGGTTACCTGCAAGGTAAAGAGATCGATTTTGTTAATACAAAAGCATTTGAAGGGACTTTACTAGCTCATACAGATGGAAACGTGCCTAACTTACTTGTAACTATCCCAGAAACAGATGCGTATACTCTAGGCTATTTGATGTATTTCTTTGAAATCGCAGTGGGAGTTTCAGGTTACTTAAATGGTGTGAATCCATTTGACCAACCTGGAGTAGAAGCTTATAAGAAAAATATGTTTGCTTTATTAGGAAAACCAGGATTTGAAGAGTTAGCAAAAGAATTAAACGAACGCTTGTAAACTGACTTAACAGAAAACATACACGCTATTGCCCCAGTGAAGAGAGGAGGCTGTTTTTCAATAAGTGACTAAACTTAGAGAAGAACACCCATCTCATTTGTGGGGCAATTTTTATCTAACTTATCTACTATAGAAGAAAGAAGGAAGCATATGGATGAAACAGTTCGTCTACATCAAGCAAAAAGAACAGATCTGACAATGATAAATGATATGTTGATTCAGACCGTTTTATGGTTGCAGTCTCAGGGATCTTCACAATGGTCAGGAATATTAGAAGGTCAAGATAATCATAATACAGCGGAAGCAATAAACCGTGGAGAAGTTTTTTATGGAACGCTCAATAGCCAAACGGTTGGCATGTTCATTTTATGGGACCACCAAAGTAAGTGGGATAGCTCTTTTTGGGGAGAAGATAAAAGTACAGATTATTTCTATTTGCACCGTTTAACCATTATGCGTGCTTTTTCTGGACAAGGAATTTCGAGCAAATTATTAAATGAAGCAAAAATATATGCTAAATCAAAAGGAAAAAAAGCTATTCGATTGGATTGTATTGCTGATAATCAGTATTTAAATAAATTGTATCAAAATGCCGGGTTCATCAATAGAGGGAAAATTACAAATATCATCACAGATAATCA
>NZ_DAMDAK010000065.1:0-501 GCF_032094055.1 Carnobacterium sp. | reverse complement strand
AATCAAAAAAAGGACTTTAACTTATATCAGTATGACGTAAAGTGAAAACGAACAATAAAAAAATCCAGGATAGAATGAAACAGTTTAGCTTTGCTGTCTTCTCTATAAAAAACAAATAAAAATGTATGAATATACTTAAATGTCCGTCTTATAAAAAGAATTATAAAAAAAAGAACTTTTCTATTGACCAATAAATGGAAACTTGTTATATTAATACATGTTGTTACGTCATCGAAAGCAGCGAATAACTTACGAAACAGTAATTAATAAAAAATACAAAAAGTTGCTTGACAATGATTGTTGATACATGATATTATATTGAAGTCGTCTTGAATAACTAACACAACATACTGAATAAATATACAAAAAGAAATATTTATTTTTTGAAAAGTTGTTGACAAGCGTCGTAACTTCTGGTAATATTTAGAAGTTGTCAAAACGACAACGCAAACACATTAGACCTTTGAAAACTGAACAAAGCAAGAACGAAATAACTGTGTA
>NZ_DAMDAK010000064.1:13414-14792 GCF_032094055.1 Carnobacterium sp. | reverse complement strand
AATGCAGCCGGTCAAGTTATCTTTGATGAAATTACTTATGATGAAGTCGGAGAATACAAATATACACTTCATGAAGTTCAAGGTAACCAAGAAGGTGTAACGTATGATAAAATTGAATATACGGTTATTGTTGAAGTTGTAAATGATGGTGAAGGAAAACTAGTAGCTACGGCAAATTATATTAATGGACCAGTCACTTTCATCAATAAATATGTTGCCACAGCAGAACCAGCAGATCCAACAGAACCAGCAGATCCAACAGATCCAACAGAACCAATAATTCCAGCGGACCCTACAGACTCAGCAGATCCAGTTGATCCTGCGAAGCCTGCAGATCCGGAACAATCAACGGATCTAAAAGAAGGAAAATTACCGCAAACTGGTGAAGCAGCATCATACACTGGATTAGCAATATTATTATTATTAGTAGGTGTAAGTTTAGCTTACTATGAAAAAAAAGGGATAAAAAGAAAAACGACTAAATAACAAGTAATAATTGCCTTTACTAGGAAAATGATTTGTTTTTTTAAGTCTCTTCCCAAAATAAGGCTTATAAAGGAATGTTAAACAGACTAGGCTCACAAATAGCTTAGTCTGTTTTTCTTTTTGGAATAGGGTATTATAAGTTTTTTCTGCCTTCAATCCCTAGCAGGCCCACTTTTCTTATATTTATTTCTGATTAGTGTTTTTATACCATTGAGGTTTTTATTAAAAAAGAAGCCAAATAAAATTGATTTATATTTCTCCATAACAGACACTCTTTCAATTTTTTTGATTGGTTCCCCATTCGATGTAACATTTGTTGCTGTTTTTAGGAATGATTATCAGGTAAACTGGAGATAACAACCAAAATGATAGGACCAGTTAGGAAGGGATACCATGTTTAAAATCATGATTGTTGAGGATGACTTGACGATTGCTCATGTATTGCGTGATGAACTAGAGCGTTGGCAATATGAAGCAGTAGTGGTGACTAATTTTAATACGATTATTGAAGAATTTACGGCTGCAGCACCTCAGTTGGTATTGATGGACATTCAGCTGCCTTATTTCAATGGGTATTATTGGTGTCAGGAGATACGCAAATTTTCTCAAGTTCCGATTATTTTCATTTCTTCGCGGAACGAGAACATGGATATTGTGATGGCCATTCAAATGGGTGCAGACGACTTTATCAGCAAGCCGTTTGATTTGACGGTCGCTGTTGCAAAAGTACAAGCGCTATTGCGAAGGACATACGATTTCAATGAAGCAGAAAATTTTTTAACGCACCACCAAGTGATTCTAAAATTAGGTGAATCGAAGCTTCAATACCAAGAACAAGAAACAGAGTTGACTCGTAATGAACTGAAAATCATGGAACTGTTATTTTTAGCTA
>NZ_DAMDAK010000064.1:7580-13362 GCF_032094055.1 Carnobacterium sp. | reverse complement strand
GAGCAAAGGAGACGATTCTCATTAAATCACTAAATAAACAACTCCTTATTTCTTTTTTTAAAGCTGTGCGACCTCAATTGTTCTTGTATATCGGCATGCTATTGTTTTCTAGCGCCGTTTACTTATTAGGTAGACTGCCATTAGATTTGTTATTCTACACAATTGAATTAACGGCATTTTTATTTTTTCTTTATTTGCTAGCTCAATTCTATCGCTATGCTAAAAGATACGGCAGGCTGCAAGATATCCAGCAAGACAAGATAGAACTAGAAAATTACTTGCCTAAAGGTGTAGATCCGGCAGATGAATGGTATCACGAAAAAATCCTTTCTTTAGTTAGTCAGTTGCGTGAAACGGAACAGTGCTTTGGTGAAAAAAATAGCGAACAATTGGAATATTTCACTCTTTGGCTGCATCAAATCAAAACGCCAATCGCTGCGATCAGCTTGTTGATGCAAAGCCAGCCTAAACAGCCGCTGACCAAGCAAGTAGACCAGGAGCTATTGCGGTTAGAAGATTACACTCATATGGCTTTGAACTATTTGAAAATTGAAGAAAGCGGTACGGATCTTGATTTCGCTGAAATCGATCTCGATTATGTCATCAAGAAAACCATCAAGAAATATTCGATTCTCTTTATTTATAACTATATCTCATTGGAGTATAAAGAAACTCAAGTGTCTGTTTTGACTGATGGAAAATGGCTTCAAATCTTACTGGAACAAATTTTGTCCAACAGCTTGAAATATACGGTCGGTGGGACGATCAAGATTTATATGGATCCGGAAAGATCAGAAACACTAGTCATTGAAGACAACGGCATGGGCATCCGGGCTGAAGACTTGCCGAGGATTTTTGAAAAAGGTTATTCCGGATTAAATGGTCGGCTTCATGAAAAATCAACCGGACTGGGACTTTTCTTGAGTCAAAAAATCATTGAGCGGTTGGGGCATCAGCTGACAATTGAATCTGTGCTGGGAAAAGGAACAAAAGTATTTATCCATTTAGCCCGTAAAGAATTAGAGTTATTTGATTGAAAAAACAAGCAGCCTTACAAAACTGTAAGGTTGTTTTTCTGTTTTGTAAGAATAGGTAAATGCAATGAGCTTTTATTTATCATAAGATGTAAGAGAAGAAAAGGAGGAGGTAGCATATGCCTTTATTAGAAGTTAAAAATGTAAAAAAAGTTTATACAGCTCGTTTTTCGAGCCAACAAACAGAAGCACTGACAAATGTGAATTTTTCAGTTGAAAATGGAGAGTTTGTTTCCATTATGGGAGAATCTGGTTCGGGTAAAACAACTTTACTGAATATCCTGTCAACATTGGATACTGCCAGCAGCGGAGAAGCCTATTTAGATGGCAAACCCTTATCTAAAATCAAAGACCGTGAAATTTCTGCTTTTCGTCGGAACACACTCGGTTTTGTTTTTCAAGATTTCAATTTGCTGGATAATTTTACCATTCGCGACAATATTTTATTGCCATTGGTTTTATCCAATACACCAGTCGCTGAAATGGAAAGCCGTATTCAACCGATCGTGAAGAATTTAGGTATAGAAGCTTATTTAGACAATTACCCGTATGAAGTCTCTGGCGGGCAAAAACAACGGGTGGCTGTTTCCAGAGCCTTGATCACCAAACCTAAAATCATTTTGGCAGATGAACCAACTGGAGCATTAGATTCACGCGCTTCACAAAATTTATTAGAAACCTTTGAACGGATCAATGAATCAGGACAAACGATTATGATGGTCACGCATAGTGCACGAGCAGCCAGTTATTCAAATCGCGTTTTATTTATTCGTGATGGAGCTGTTTACCATGAAATTTATCGTGGCGATCAAACAGCAGAAGAATTCATGGATCAAATCGCTCAGTCCATGAGAGTGTTGTCTAGCCGAGGTGAGCAGTATGAACACTAAATTTTTCGCCAAATTAGCCGTGCGGAATATTCGTTCTAACAAGCAAACGTATTTACCCTACGTGCTTTCTTCTATTATGACAGTCGCGATGTTCTTTTTGATGGTCTCATTATTGACCAACGAATTTGTCCAAGGGCGTTCAAGCACCTTGCCAATGTTGTTTGGCTTTGGTGCCGTTGTGGTCGGGATCTTTTCATTTATCTTTATTCTGTATACCAATAGTTTTTTGATCAAACGCCGAAAAAAAGAAATTGGGCTTTACGGTATATTGGGTTTAGGGAAAAAACACGTAGCAAAAGTATTATTGCTGGAAATGGCATTGACAAGTTTTTTTAGTATTGTAGCTGGATTAATCACGGGGCAAGTATTTGGAAAATTGTTTTTCATGTTTTTGAATTATCTGCTGGATTTGCCAGAACCAATGAAGTATACGGCTTCCTTAGACAAAGTGTTACTGACGGTTGCTTTATTTGCCGGAATTTTCTTAGTCGGTTTGCTTTACAATATCAGCCAAGTAACTTTTTCTAATCCAATCAAATTATTGAAAGGTCGTAAAGAAGGAGAGAAAGAGCCAAAAGGATCGATTATCTTGTTTCTTCTTTCCGTCGGGTTACTTGCAGGCGGCTATTGGATTTCTTTGTCGATTGAAAATCCGCTTGATGCGCTCCAATATTTCTTTATTGCAGTTTTATTAGTCATTGTCGGTACCTATTTGTTCTTTATTTCTGGATCTATTTTTATTTTAAAAGCTTTAAAGAAAAACAAGAAATTGTACTACCGTCCTGGTCCATTTATTTCTATTTCAGGAATGCTGTATCGTATGAAACAAAATGCAGTTGGATTAGCTAATATTTGTATTTTAGCTACAATGGTCATTGTAGCGTTATCGACAACTGTTGCGATGTTTGTCGGTTCAGAAGGGACCTTGAATAATCGTTATCCATTTGAGAATACGGTAACGATTTATGGAGAAGATCGAGAAGAAACGGATGGAAAGAGCCAGTCGCCGGAGATGGAACAGATCAAAAAAACGATTGGGGATCAGACGACAGCGGCCGGGCTAAAGACTGAACAGATGGAAAGCTACCGGTATCAGACTTTATATGGCAAGATTGAAAAGAATCAATTGGTGATACAAGATTTCACACTCAATGACTTTACTTCACTAGCAACCGTGCTTATCCTTCCTTTAGAGGACTACAATCAATGGACGGATGAAACGATTGAATTAGGAGAGAATGAAGCGTTATATTATTATTCGAAAGATACTTTGAAAGGACAAACATTTTCATTAGGAGAACAAACGTATCAACTGAAACAAATGCCGGCTATTCCAGGGGACATTGAAAGCCAAGGTGAATTATTAGAAACGTTAGTGCTAGTCTTGCCAAATATGTCAGAAATTGAAACAGCCACTCAAGCTTATATGCAGCAAAATCCTGATACGTTTACAGGGAATCTTTCTGCAACGATCAATTGGAATACGACAGGTAGTCCTGAAGAAAAAGCGGCTTATGCTGCGGAATTGAAAGAGACGTTTGCTGATCAAAATTCAATGTCTTATGAATCGAGAGAAATGAATCGAGATGAATGGTACAGCATGAACGGTGGTTTCCTATTCCTTGGTGTTTTCTTGGGTCTATTGTTTACCATTGGAACAGTTTTGATTACGTACTTCAAACAGGTTTCTGAAGGGTATGACGATCGCGAAAAATTCCAAATTATGCAAAAAGTTGGATTAGACCAAAAAATGATCAAAGATTCTACTCGTTTACAGATTATTTGGATGTTTTTCTTACCGATCATCATTGCGGTTATTCATATTGCATTTGCTTATCCCATCATTCAAAAACTGCTGGTTATCTTTGGAATTACCAACCAAAAATTATTGATTTTATCGATTATGGGTGTTATCGTAGCTTTTAGCCTGATTTATTGGTTGATTTACCGCATCACTTCAAGAATCTACTATAATATAGTTAAATAAAAACCAATTACTGACTCTGTACCAATCATCATTAATGTAATATCTCTAAAACCCCGTAAGCTAAACTCAGCTTACGGGGTTTTAGACTTAATCATTATTGGTTGTTTACTGTCAAATCAAAGCTTTTTTTCATTTCCTTAGAAGCTTCGTCTATAGGTATTTTTTCCAAAAAGTTAGCGGTAACAGATAAACGAGTGACACCATCATCATCACAAGTAATTAAGGTGAGTATGGTCGCATTTTCAACATCTTCAATGACTTCAACTGCTGTTGCTTCGATAGTTCGCATGTCGGTAATACTGTATTTATAAATAAAATCTAAATCAGTTAAATAAACAGTATCGCCTTTTTTTGCTTGATACAAGGGGCTGAATAATAAATCAGAACGGTTCATATGGTGGCCAGCTAAAGCATAATTACCTTTACCCATGACTTGATTTTCTTTCATTGTTCCGGCTGTTAAAGCGAGTGTGGAAGGGGAAAGACCTAAGCCAATCGGCAGATTTAAACCAACACTCGGAACGCTGATACCACCAACAATGTTGATATCATCTATGTTTAAACGAGCGTTAACAATCGATTGGAAATCCAACATTTCAATTTTAGAAAAATCAAATGAAGCTGAGGCAGCTTGGTTGGACTTCACATCTTCTTTTGATAATTGATTAAGTGACAAATCATTTGTTGCATGATGGACAATATAATTTTTGATAGGGGTTACTAGCAATAAAATGGTTCCTATAAATAAAAATAAATAGGATACTAAGTGGATAACGGTGCTTTTTTTCATAAGCGAGAACTCCTTTATATCTATCTGATGATTAGTATACCATTTGATTGACAGATCGTGTTCATTATGTTGCCACTTTTATTTTACGTATTTTTTTATTGTGAGTAGATTACTTATTTTTTGTTTATTCCATAGATGCTACTTATAGAGGAATGTTCATGAAGCTGTCAAGCGGTTAAAATTATTTTAGGTTTCTAAGTGTTTTGATGTAAACTAGAGGTATCAGTAATGGAGGGTACCATAATGTTAAATTTATTTATTTTAATGATTGAGCGTGTCGGCTTAATCATTATCGTGGCGTATATGTTAATGAATATTCAATACTTTAAAAATATGTTAACTGAACGGAAACAATTAACGACTAAACTGCAGTTGATCATTGTATTCAGTGTTTTTGCAACTATTTCTAATTTTACCGGAGTGGAGATTGGTCGCGATCAAATCATATCAGATCAACTATTTACGACTTTAGCTGCTAATTCTTCACTAGCCAATACACGTGTGTTGACTATAGGAGTTTCTGGTTTGATCGGCGGCCCAGCTGTTGGATTGAGTGTTGGGGTTATTTCCGGAATTGTTCGCTATTTTCAAGGTGGGGAAGCGGCTTTTATTTATGTGATTTCTTCTATCTTGATTGGGTTATTTACCGGTCTTTATGGGGTAAAGACAATGAAAAAGAACAGTTATCCAACTGTTTCTGAAGGTATGCTTATTGGTGCGTTGGCTGAAGGAATCCAAATGGTATGTATTTTGATTTTTAGCGAAAATCTTCAAGAATCGATCAAGTTGGTCAGTTTTATTTCATTGCCGATGATTCTGATAAATAGCTTAGGAACAGCTATATTTCTCTCAATTATTCTCGCGACACTGCGGCAAGAAGAACAAACGAAAGCTGTTCAAACTCATGATGTTTTACAGCTGGCCAATGAAACACTGCCTTACTTTCGGGCAGGAATGAACGAAGAATCGTGTACAGAAGCAGCTAAGATCATTAAGCGATTCATTAAAGTCTCCGCCGTCAGCATCACCGACCAAGAAAGAATTTTAGCACATGTCGGTGCAGCCAGCGATCACCATATTC
>NZ_DAMDAK010000064.1:1632-7554 GCF_032094055.1 Carnobacterium sp. | reverse complement strand
ATGGAATTTTGACGAGTTTATCAAAAGAAGTATTAAAGAGTGGGAAAATCAAAGAGGCTCATTCACATGAAGAAATTGGCTGCCATCATGCCGGGTGTCCGCTAGAAGCAGCAATCGTGATTCCCTTGAAATCGAAAGGTAAGACGGTTGGAATCTTGAAAATGTACTTTACAGATGCGACAAAATTGACTTTTGTCGAACGCCAATTAGCGGAAGGCTTGGGCAACATTTCTTCCAGTCAAATCGAATTAGGTGAAATGGAGTTGCAAGGAAAACTATTACAAGATGCTGAAATCAAATCGCTGCAAGCTCAAGTGAATCCGCATTTCTTTTTTAATGCCATCAATACGATTTCTGCTTTGATTCGAGTCGATAGTGAAAAATCCCGCAGTCTGTTAATTCAATTGAGCCACTTTTTCCGTTCTAATTTGCAGGGAGCGAGAACCAACTTGATTCCGTTGTCAAAAGAACTAGAACAAGTAGAAGCCTACTTGTCTTTAGAACAAGCTCGTTTTCCAGACCGCTATCAGGTCAACATAAAAGTAGCAGCAGGACTAGCAGAAGTTTTAGTGCCACCTTTTTTGGTGCAAATTTTAGTGGAAAATGCATTTAAGCATGCTTTTGGAAGCCGTAAAATAGGCAACCAAATCTGGGTTGAAGTGATTAAACAGGAAGAAGGAGTACAGATCAGCGTAAAAGATAATGGACAAGGAATAGAAGCGGAACGCTTGATCATGTTAGGCAAAGAAGCTGTTTTATCTGAAAAAGGAACAGGATCAGCACTTGAAAATTTAAACAAGCGACTGATCAGTTTATTTGGAGAAAACGGGAAGTTGCAGTTTGAAACATCTGCTCAAGGAACCGCAGTTTTATGCACGGTTCCATATCGGGAAAAAGAGGAGGGAAAAACACATGCATACATTGATCGTTGATGATGAGCCTTTAGCACGAAATGAACTGGCCTATTTATTAGAAAAATGCGAAGAAATAACTTCAGTGAGTGAAGCAGACTCGATTGAAGAAGCATTGGAACAAATGCTACAAAAA
The DNA here is from genome assembly GCF_032094055.1 of Carnobacterium sp. Classification (GTDB taxonomy): domain Bacteria; phylum Bacillota; class Bacilli; order Lactobacillales; family Carnobacteriaceae; genus Carnobacterium_A. The sequence continues at coordinate 6,507 of NZ_DAMDAK010000064.1, read as the reverse complement.
ACGGTGGATTTGATTTTTCTTGATATTCATTTAACCAATGAGAGCGGCCTGACATTAGCTGACAAACTCAATCATTTAAAAAAACCGCCGCTGATTATCTTTGCCACGGCTTACGATGATTATGCGGTCAAAGCTTTTGAATTAAATGCGAAAGATTATGTCTTAAAACCTTTTGAACAAAAGCGCATTCAGCAGGCTGTTACCAAAGCTTACGAAACGTATCAAAAAGAGAACCAACTGTTCCCTGAATTTCCGCAAGAACCGCTAAATGCTATCCCTGTTCAGTTAGAGGATCGGATTTTTTTAGTAAAAACTGAAGAAATCATAGCAGTAGGAGTCGAGAATGGTGAGACAACGATTTATACTAAAAAACGCGAATACACGATCAATGAGTCATTGAGTGCGATTGAGAAAAAAATCAGTCCGCTTACTTTTTTACGAGTGCATCGTTCTTATCTGATCAATGTAAATACGATTGACGAAATCCAGCCTTGGTTTAATCACACCTATCAAGTCACATTAAATAATCAGTTGAAAATCCCCGTTAGCCGTTCTTATATGAAAGAATTTAAAGAACAAGTAGGATTGTAAGAAATGCAATGTTGAATTTCGAAAATAAAATGAATTAAAAGAGTTTTATACCACTTTAGAAGTTTTCAAAGAATTTTCTTTTTTTTATATCTCTATTTAAAAGTTTTTAAAATAAGTAGTGAAGCAAAGCGATTTTTATAAGCAGAGTAGAAAAAACGTAGAAAGTTGCCAAAATATTTTTGGCGCTTACTACGTTTTTTATTAGTTTTTGTCTTTTAGTTCAACCTTTTTCTGTTTGAATAGACTCCTTGTTTAAATCGTAGAACTGATTTACTTTTGTATGGAAGCGAATAAACGAGCGCTAAAAAAGGAAGAGCTTTTCTATCAATGATTAAAGAAGAGCAGATTAAAATTTTTATGATTGATCACCTAAATAAAAAAGGAAGGATAGTTAGCTATTAAATACTCCTCTCTCTCATTTTGGGGCACAGTACTGATTTCTTTACAAAAGTCTTTTGCAAGTAATTTTCTATTCGAACTATTAGAGAAACCTATATTTAATAAAATTTCTATATCATCATCATGAAGATAGTAATTTAACTTAATTACAGGGTAATGGTTTTCGATCAAGATTGCGGAGATGCGATTAGAAAAAGTAATAAGGTAATCAAATTTCAATGAACTTAGAAGATGTAGTTCATTAATATGCACACTATCCATAATCTCAATGTCTACATGATGTACTAATGTTTCAGCAAAAAAATTTGTTTTTTCTTTAGCTGAATTAGTAACAATAACAACTTTCTTACGATTTCTTCCAGAAACTTTATTTTTTAAAACATGGTTTCTAAAAATCAAGGTAAGTGTAGCAATTTGATTTTCATCTAAAGGAAAATAGTATTTGAGATCAGATTCGTTTAGTACAGAAGAGACTATATGGAATAGATAAGAATATTCTTTTTTTGTATCTTCTAATTTATTATCATAAAAGTCAAAATTTAAAAAATTTCGTAAAATGGCTTTATATAAATAATGATAGCATTGCTCAAAAAGTGCGTTTTTTGTATAAAATGTGGTAATAATTTGGTTTTCTACAGTATGTATCAGATAATGTGTAGCTTTTTCTAGCAGTTTATCCAATAAAGTTGGGCTTTTTCCATTAAAATCAAGGGAACAAAAGAGACAATTTAAGATAACATTTTCATTAAGATCAGAAACAAAATAATAATTTGTTAAAGTTAAAGGAATAGGATATTTCTCTGTTATAAATACGTGTGCTGATGTACGGTGATCTGTTAATAAATAATAAAGATAAAGAAACTTCTTAGAGAGGTATCCAATTCGATACTCATGTTCTTTAAAGAAACTATTTAGGAAAGCATAACAATCTGTTTTAGAAGAAGATAGAAAATCATTATAGAGTTGGAAAATTTTCCTCTCAACTGGATTATTTGCTTGCCGCTCGAAAATTTGATTATCTTCATCTAATTCACACACTTTAAGCAATAATTGAGCAACAAATATTCTGTAATAGAGTTCTTTTCCATGTATAGAAACCCCTTTTCCAGGAGTGGTTTTGAGCGTAAACTGTTTTCTTTTCAGATAGTCCTCGATCATTTGACGATCCTTCTTTTTGGTAGAGATACTGAGTCCTAACTCATCGTACAAACTAGAAAGATTAATAGTTCCTTTGATAAAAGATAAAGTGATAATGAGATCAAAACGTTCTTTCTGATTAGGAGCATACTCAGAAAAAGAAAGAGATTGTGTGAAGTTTAAATAGTCTTCATAAGTTAGTTGGCTGAGGATAGTTAAATCGCTAATAATAAATTGCTTATTTAAAGGCAGAAATTCATTGATGTTCTGAATGGAGCGTCTGACAGTAGAAGACGATTTTCCAAACAACTGTTTTGTTCTGTCTAAATTGATTCTTTCTTTTTCTTGAATACGATTTACTAGGTAGATATCAAAAGAATTAATAGACATGCATAATCACCTCTTTGTTATTATATCATATGGATATGGTTAAAATGTGGAAACAAATAAATGCAAAGTATGTCCTTGTTGGTAAAACGCTTTCTATATAAACTAAGTGAGTAATTATGATATATATTACTAATGTTCAGGGAGGATAAAGATGAAAAATAAAATTAAAGTGGCTATCCAGACGTTTGGGCGTTCATTATTGTTGCCAATCGCAGTAATGGCTCCAATCGGAATGGTAATGGGTTTGACAGGAGCTTTGTCACAAAGTTATATGATAGAAAAAGTAGCATTTTTAGGAAATTCAGAAGTACAAGCTATCATTAATAGTTTAAAGACTATCAGCAGTGTAATATTTGAAAATATTCCTTTACTATTTGCTATGGGTGTTGCATATGGAATGTCGAAGAAGGAAAAAGGGATCGCTGTTTTTTCATCAGTGATAGGCTATATTACTTTGCTTGTTGTTATGAATGTTTATTTAACATTAAGAGGTGCATTAGCTGATGCTGAAACGATGTCTCAAGTTGGCCAAGGTGTCGTTTTAGGCGTACAGACGCTAAAGCTAGATGCAGCAGGTGGGATCATTGCCGGATTAGTTGCAGCAAAATGTACGGATAAATATTATAAAATACAATTGCCATTAGCCTTTGCCTTTTTTGGCGGTAAAAAGTTTGTTCCAATTGCTACATTTTTCTTTATGTTGCCTATTGGACTAGTTGTTCCGATAATATGGGGCTGGTTTACACAGTTCTTAATTTTTATTTCTCCAGTATTTATGAATGATGTTTTTGGAGTAGGAGTATATTGGTTTGCCCATCGTGCTTTGATACCTTTTGGATTGCATCATGTACTTGCATCAATTGTTCGTTTTACAGAAGCTGGCGGCGTCTATATGATTGACGGGCAACAATATATTGGAATACTAAATGCTACCAATAAAATATTATTTGATTTAGGGCCTGATAACCCAGCATGGAAAATGGCTCCGGATTTATTCAAGTATTTGGGGACGGGACAAATGCTAACTACCCTTTTTCGAGTACCGGCAATTGGTCTAGCAATGTACCATACAGCCTTTAAAGATAATAAAACAATTGCTAAAGGCGCGATTATCACTGTTGTACTGACGGCCTTCTTAGGTAATATAACAGAGCCCTTAGAGTTCTCATTCTTATTTATAGCTCCTCAACTATTTGTTGTCTATGCTATATTGTGCGGTGTTATGGCGATACCGTTAAATTTCTTGAATATAGCTATTGGGTATATAAGAGGAACCATTTTTGATTTTGGCATTTTTGGGTTAATGTATGAGAATACCAATTGGATCAACTTGATCTTGTTAGGTATTGTAAATTTTGTTGTTTTCTATTTTGTCTTCAAATTTGCCATAGTAAAATTCAATTTAGAAACGCTGGGCAGAGAAAAAGGTGTCAAAGATAATACGCTTCTTAGAGAAAAAAGATATGATGAAATTGCAGATATCATTGTTCCGGCACTCGGAGGAAAAGAGAATGTAGCAGTGGTTGATAATTGTGTTTCTCGTTTAAGGATCGACTTAAAAGATCAAACGAAAGTCGATGTTGAACGATTAAAAGATTCAGGTACATCAGGAGTCTTCTTTCCGCAAGATAACCATATCCATATCGTCTTTGGGCCTTACGTTGAATTTGTGCGAAATGCTGTAGACGATTATATCAAAAAAAATTAGGAGCGATTAAATGCGTGCATTATATGATTCGAAAAGTAAAACTATCAATGATCGAGGTATAAAGGAATTATTAACAAAAGAAGAAAAGTACCGGACATGGTTAGAAGTTGAAGTAGCCTTAGCGCAAGCACAAGCAGAATATGGTATTATTCCACTGGAAGCAGCTGAAGAGATAGTAGAAAAAGGAAAATTAGAAAATTTAGATTTTGAAAAAATGGACCGTATTTATCAAAAGATCGGTCATGGGTTCGTTCCTTTTTTGAAAGTTTTAGTAGAAGCTTGTGGTGAAGAAAGTGGGAAATATATTCACTATGGGATAACAACACAAAATGTCCAACAAACGTCGCAAGTATTGATCATGAAAAAAATCCATAATAAATTCATGGTAATTATCAGTGAAATTTTGGAAAACTTATCCAGACTTGCAGAAAAAGAAGCCGCTACAGTAATGGCTGGCAGAACACATGGAAAACATGCGATACCCATTACTTACGGTTATAAAGTATCCGTTTGGATCTCTGAATTGATCGTTGGGGTCGAACGAATGAAAGAATTGGAAAAACGGACTTTCACATTGATGATGGGCGGAGCAGTAGGAGCTTTTAATGTTACAGGGAATATAGGGATTGAAGTGCAGACGAGAGTAGCTG
>NZ_DAMDAK010000064.1:0-1622 GCF_032094055.1 Carnobacterium sp. | reverse complement strand
TAGCTGAAATATTGAATTTAAAGCCCATGTTGATTCCATCTAGAAATGTTAGCGGACAGAAAATTGAATATATAAACAATCTTTGCTTGCTTTCTAATACTTTCCATAAAATAGCAGAAGAAGTTTATACCACTTCTATAGAAGAATATGGTGAGGTCGCTGAAGGATTTAAAAAAGGTACAGTTGGGAGCAGCACTATGCCGCACAAAATCAATCCTAAGCTATCAAAAGGAATTATAGCAAATTCACAAAAATTATATTCATTAAGTGTGCCGGGCTATTTTTCAGCAGCTAGACCATTTGAGGCTGACAGTACTTCTTATATGTTGTTTGATGGCTTAGTAGAAGAAGCGTTGGAACTAATGACAGAAGTGCTTCTTAGAGCAGAAGAATTGACTGCTGATCTTCAAATAAACAGCAAGAGAATGTACGAAAACGCACAAATCAATAAAGGGTTAGATAACAGTGAATACATTATGATGAAAATAGCTGAAAAAATAGGGAAAGATAAAGCACATGAGCTGGTATACGATATGGCGATGGAAACAGAAATAGGCGGTCAAAATTATTTAGACGTTTTGCTGCAGAATGAATTGATCAGTGACTTGTTTTCTGAAATGGAATTGATTGAACTCTTAGATCCTAAAAGTTATACAGGTTCTTCAGTAGATCTCGCTCATGATTTTTCAAAGAAAGCAAAACAATTATCTAAACAAGTAAGAGCGAAATATGAATAAGGTTGAATTGGCGATATCGGATAGGGATGGGCTTTGTTGGATTTTAAAAATACTATATCTCGTCAGAACATAGAAGTAGTTCAACGTCTCCTGCAAAACGGAATCTGGTTCGAAATTGCTACTGGGAAAAATTACAAAGAAGTAAAGACTTACATTGAGCGTTTTGATTATTCTATTCCAATAATCTCTTTAAATGGAGAAAGAGTGCAGGATGAAAAAAGAGAGATCATTTCGTTATTCTTTTATTACAAATTCGAATGGTGCAAATGGATTAGCGATTGTAATAAATAGAGTTATAAAGTAAGAAGATAAAAAGGCCGTTGAATTTTGCGGCCTTTTTAAGTACGCTTTTTTATTTTTTTAGTTCTTTTATCCCCTTTTCATTTAGTATTTGTATGGTACATTAGGTAGTGACTAGAATGAAATTAAAGGGGAAGATAAGAATGATCAAACTGATTGCGATTGATATGGATGGAACATTGTTAAATGAATCTCATCTAATAACTGAAAAAGTGAAAACGGCTTTGCATGAAGCGATTGAAGCCGGCATAAAAATTGTTTTATGTACTGGAAGACCCTTAAAAGCTATTTATCCTTACCTAGAAGAATTGGAATTGTCTCAAGAAGAAGATTATGTTATTTCGTTAAATGGAACGTTGGTTCAAAAAACCAATACTCAAGAAATCGTCTATAGCCATACTTTATCTCATGAAGATGTAGCGAAGTTAGAAGGATTAAGACAAAAGGATTTGGAAATAAGTTTTTCATACTTCAACGAGAAAGATTACTACTATACAGGAAAGCATTCTGAGATCTTACAGTATGATGCAGATTTATTGGGAATGAAATTGAACTATTTGCCGATACAAGATATTCCGGACGAGT
>NZ_DAMDAK010000063.1:11137-14916 GCF_032094055.1 Carnobacterium sp. | reverse complement strand
AGAGAAGGCTTTATATTGGCTATTGTAGTAAACGCTGCAGCTATTGGTTCAATTTGGAGTATGTATTCTGGAATTGCTGGCCTTGGAATAGCAGTAATCGGAGGATTACTTGTTCTTTATCGCCACCGACAACGAGAAAATAAACATTCCTTTTTATTCGGTCCGACTGATAATGGGTTAAAAGTTATTGGAATCCATCCTGAGACACCTGCTGAGAAAATGGGTGTTGCAGTCGGTGATACACTTGTTTCCTGCAACGATGAGGAGATTAGAACAGAAGAAGATTTTTATCGAGCGTTATCTAAAAATAGTGTCTACTGTCATTTAAAAATAAAAGGCCCAGATGGCGAACTTCGTTTAGCTGAATCTGCTCTCTATGCAGACACTCCTCATGAAATTGGGCTGGTCTTGCTCTCAAATTAAAATACATTCATAAGAAAAAAAGTTGAAACGATTAGATGGAGGAAAGCTATGAAAAAAGTTTTGATTGTTGATGATGAACAGTCGATATTGACTTTACTGGCCTTTAATTTAGAAAAAGAAGGGTATCAAGTTCAAACAGCATTAGATGGATTAACTGGTTATTCATTGGCATTAGCTAATACCTATGATTTTATTATCTTGGATTTGATGCTGCCTTCAATGGACGGTATGGAAGTATGTAAGAAATTGCGTCAAGAAAAAAACAATACCCCAATTATGATTTTAACTGCTAAAGATGATGAATTAGATAAAATTATCGGGTTAGAATTAGGCGCAGATGATTATATGACTAAACCATTCAGTCCAAGGGAAGTGTTGGCTAGAATGAAGGCTATTATGCGTCGAATCCAGCCTCATCCAGTAAAAAGTGATTCCTTGGAAGACATAGAAAACAACGAAAAAATAGAAGTTGGAGAAATCTGTATTTTTCCTGACCAATACAAAGTGATGGTACGAAATGAGCCAATCGAGGTCACTCCTAAAGAATTCGAACTTTTACTGTATATGGCTAAACGTATCAATCGTATTTTAAGCCGGGAGCAATTATTAAATGCTATCTGGAATTTTGATTATACAGGAGAAACACGAATTGTAGATGTTCACATCAGTCACTTAAGAGAGAAAATCGAAATAGATACTAAAAATCCCGTCTATATTCGTACAGTAAGAGGTTTTGGGTACAAATTTGAGGTTCCAAAAACATGAAAAAAATTCAGACCCAAGTTCTGACTATTTTTATGGTCTTATTTATCATTTTTGGGGGTTGTATCAGCTTTTTTTCAACTCGCTTAATGCAAAGTTATGCAAATGAAAGTCAGCAAGAAGATTTAATAGAACAATCGAAACTTATGTTAAGTAATTTTAACGGCGTAGCAGATACGGTCCAAGGTTTTCCTGATTTAAAAAGAGAAGCATTGAAAGTAAAAAAATATACGAACCAGCGAATTACTTTGATCGATCTAGCTGGAACGGTCATTTACGATTCTTCAGTAGATGATGCGCCATTGGAGAATCACCGCAATCGTAAAGAGGTCCAAGCTATATTAAAGGGAGAATCTCAAGGAACAGCTACAAGAAAAAGCGAAAGTACAAACGATACGCTCTATTATGTTACACAGCCGATTGTTGACCAGGCAGGACAAGTGATAGGTATTCTTCGCTTAGCTAAACCTTTAGCAGAAATGAACCAACTAAATGGACAAATCCGACAATCTATTTTAGTCTTCAGTGTCTTAGCCTTGTTCTTAACTGGTGGAATTACTTTTTTGATTGCAAAATATATTGCTAAACCAATTGAAGAAGTTATGGATGTAGCAAAAGATTTATCAAATAAGCAGTACGAAACACGTTTCAGTGGGAACGGCTATGGTGAAGTAACGAAACTTGGAGAAACAATTAATGAATTAGCTGAAAGTTTAGAGGATCAAATGCAGGAAATTGCACAAAATAAAGAGCGAATCAATGAATTGATCAATCATTTAGTAATTGGTGTAATGCAGTTGGATGAACAAGGAAACATTCAAATCGTTAACCCAGCAATGTGCCAAATTTTTGAGATGGACAGCAATGATTTATTGGGCAGATCCTACCTTGAAGCGACAAAGAGTTATGGACTAAGCCATTTAATCGAAAAAGCATACCGCAAAAAAGAAATTCAAAACAAAGAAATTTATTTTTATTTCCCTGCGGAGCGGATCGTAGATGCAAATGTGGTTCCGATAACCGGGAAAACGAAAGCTGAAACGAATCTGATCGTTCTGTTATATGATATTACAGAAATCCGGCGTTTAGAAAAAGTACGAACTGATTTTGTTACGAATGCTTCTCATGAGTTGAGAACACCGGTAACAGCTTTAAAAGGGTTTTCAGAGACATTACTGGATGGAGCAATGGAAGATAAAGCGATTTTGAAACAATTTTTAGAGATTATGCTGGAAGAAAGTACTCGGCTCGACTTGTTAGTAAATGATATTTTAGAATTATCTAAACTTGAACAAAAGCAAGTTCCGATTGCTTATGAAGAAGTGGTGGTTAAAGAGGCTGTCTTATCTACATTTAAATTAGTAAAACAAAAAGCTGAGCACAAACAAATCACTTTGAATTTGCTTGAAGAAGATACGGTCAAAATTGAAGGAGACAAGGATCGTTTGAAACAGATCTTGGCTAACTTGATTGATAATGCCGTTATTTATACACAAGCTGGCGGAACGATCACCGTAACGCTCAAAAAAACAAAAGAGCATGCTCTTATCACAGTCAGGGATAATGGAATGGGGATTCCTGAAGACGAAATAAATCGTATTTTTGAACGTTTTTACCGTGTAGACAAAGGACGAAGCCGCAATTCGGGTGGAACCGGATTAGGTTTATCGATTGTAAAATACTTGGTTGAGAACTTTAATGGAACGATTGCTGTAAGGAGCAAAGTTGGGTTGGGAACCACTTTTACAATCACTTTTCCGTTGCATCATCTTTAATCATCATAAATAGACTAGAAAAGCGGAAGGTCGCTTTTTCTAGTCTATTTTTTTATAGAATGATTGGAGTGTCAAAGAATAGGGTTTTATAAGCTGTTTCTGCTTTTAATGTCTCGCGGGTCAATGAATGACAATGTTCCACACTTTTTCTGATCTTTACAACTTTGCAATTCATTTACAAATGTCTACAGAAACATTACATAAAGAGAGAATAGAATTAACAGACAACCTTTACTATAGAGATGTGGACAAGTCGAAAAGAAGTCCAACACTCAAAAAAAGGATGGAATCATATGTATACAAAAAAAGCATCAAAACTAGTGTTAGCTTCAGGAATGGGACTATTTTTAGCTGCTTGCGGCAATTCAGCTTCCGATGCAAAGGGATCAAGTACATCTGGAGGAGAATTTGATACCTCTCAAACGATTCATGTTATTTCCCGTGAAGATGGTTCTGGAACACGTGGTGCATTTACTGAAATCACAGGGATATTAGAAGAAGATGCTGATGGCAATGAAGTAGATAATACGTATACAGAAGCAGCGATACAAAACAGTACAGATGGAGTAATGACTTCTGTCGCCGGCGATGCAACAGCAATCGGTTATATTTCACTAGGCTCATTAAATGACAAGGTTAAAGCAGTTAAAATTGAAGGAGTCGAGCCAACAGGTGAAACAGTTAAAGACGGTTCATATGCAATTGCACGTCCTTTCAATGTAGTATATAAAGATAATTTAAGTGAGATTGCACAAGATTTTTGGGATTTTATGTTTAGTCAACAAGGACAAGAAATCATCGTAAATGAAGGGTATGTTG
>NZ_DAMDAK010000063.1:1617-11089 GCF_032094055.1 Carnobacterium sp. | reverse complement strand
ACCAGTTATGGAAGTTTTAGCTGAAGAATACCAAGCTTTGAATCCAGATGTTACAATCGATATTACTTCGAATGGTTCTTCTGCTGGGATTGCAGCAGCTGTGGATGGGACAGCAGACATTGGGATGGCTTCTCGTGAATTAAAGGAAGAAGAACAAGCCGAACTAAAGTCAGAAGTTCTTGCAATGGATGGAATTGCCGTTATTGTGAATCAGGAAAATACAGTTGATGACCTAACGATGGAGCATGTAAAAAAGATCTTTACAGGAGAAGTGACTACTTGGGAAGAAACAGCAAAATAAGCTGTTTTTAATCCAAAGCGAGAGTATGAAGCAGAGAAATTCAAACAGACTAGGATATACTGGTCTGTTTTTATTCCCGATTAAAAAGAGTCTTACTCATTTGGATGAGTTGGAGAATACTAAATAGATTTGAGTGATTGTATTGAAGAATAAGCAAGCAAATGGAATAAAAGTAAAAAAACTGGATTTTTTTATGCAGGGTGTCTTCCTGTTTTCAGCTTTGATATCTGTGCTGGCAATCGTCTTGATAGGTGTATTCGTATTTGGTGGAGGGCTGCCCTTTATTGCAAAATATGGATTAGGTAATTTTTTGCTGGGAGAAAAATGGACGCCATCAAATACTCCTGCAGCTTTTGGGATATTGCCTATGATTGTAGGGTCTGTTTCCGTTACGCTAGGGGCAGTATTGATCGGTGTACCAATCGGAGTACTAACCGCTGTCTTTATGGCTAAGTTCTGCCCGCCCAAATTATATAAATTGTTAAAACCTGCAGTCAACTTGATGGCTGCGATTCCCTCTATTGTGTACGGCTTCTTTGCGCTGCAATTAATCGTACCGTTGATGCGAGAACTTTTTGGCGGGACTGGGATGAACATGCTGACAGTTATGCTGTTATTAGGCGTGATGATCTTGCCGACCATTATTGGAATGTCAGAGTCGGCCATTCGTGCCGTTCCAGAAAGCTACTACAGCGGCAGTCTTGCTTTAGGAGCAACTCATGAACGCTCAGTGATGAAAGTCATCTTGCCAGCAGCAAAATCGGGTATTTTATCTTCGATTGTTTTAGGAGTCGGACGCGCCATCGGTGAAACGATGGCCGTTGTTTTGGTAGCTGGAAACCAACCGCGGATTCCTGAAGCATTGACCCAAGGAGTTCGGACACTCACAACGAACATTGTCTTAGAAATGTCTTATGCTGCTGGTCAGCACCGAGAAGCACTTATTGCAACAGCTGTGGTGTTATTTGGTTTCATTCTACTGATTAATGGAATCTTTATGCTGATTAAACGAAAGGAGACCGTCAAATGAGTAGTAAAGTAATGAAAAGTTTTATTTATCTTGCTGCCGTACTGACATTCGGTTCATTGTTTTTCATTATCGGTTTTATTTTAATCAAAGGATTACCGCATTTGACGCCGTCTCTTTTTTCTTGGAAATACACAACCAATAATGTTTCTTTATTGCCAGCTTTGCTGACAACGTTTATGGTTGTTGGATTAACCTTATTGATAGCTACACCGATCGGAGTATTTACAGGCTTTTATTTGATCGAATATGCTAAAAAAAGCAATAAAGTAGTGGGGTTGATTCGAATGGCAACAGATACCTTGGCGGCAATCCCATCGATTGTGTACGGCTTATTCGGAATGCTATTTTTTGTCACATTTTTGCAATTTCAGTATTCCCTTCTAGCTGGTGTATTAACAGCTGTGATGATGATTTTGCCGTTGATTATTCGCTCAACTGAGGAAGCGCTGCTTTCCGTTAGTGACTCGTTACGACAAGCTAGTTTTGGCTTAGGAGCAGGCAAATTAAGAACAATCTTTAAAGTAGTGTTACCTGTTGCAATGCCAGGTATTTTATCGGGTGTCATTTTAGCTAGCGGACGAGTAGTCGGAGAAACAGCGGCTTTGATGTACACCATGGGAACTTCGACTAATTTACCGGACAGTCTGTTTTCTTCTGGGAGAACACTAGCGTTACATATGTATGTATTATCCAGTGAAGGGCAACACGTCAATGAATCCTACGCTACGGGAGTTATTTTGATCCTAATTGTTTTGATTATCAATGGCGTTTCAACTTACCTTAGCAGCCGATTAACAAAGGAGACAATAAAATGAGTAAAGTGACAATCAAAGAGATGGATTTATTTTATGGAGAATTTCAAGCGCTCCATCAGATCGATTTAACGATTTTGAAAAATGAAATCACGGCTTTTATAGGGCCATCGGGATGCGGGAAATCCACATTGATCAAAAGTTTAAATCGAATGAATGATCTGATTGAAGGATGTACGATCAATGGAGAAATAAAAATGGATAATGAGGATATCTATGCAAAAGAATGCAATGTTAATCATTTGCGCAAAAGGGTAGGAATGGTTTTTCAACAACCCAATCCTTTTCCAATGAGTATTTATGATAATATAGCTTATGGACCCAGAACACATGGCATTAAAAACAAACAAAAGTTAGACGAATTGGTTGAAAAAAGTTTGCGCGAAGCGGCTATTTGGGAAGAAGTCAAAAATAATTTGAAAAAAAGTGCCTTATCTTTATCAGGAGGGCAACAACAGCGGCTTTGCATCGCTCGTGCATTAGCGGTCGAACCAGAAGTGTTATTGCTAGATGAGCCAACAAGTGCGTTAGATCCTATTTCCACAGCAAAGATTGAAGAACTGGTAACTGTATTAAAAAAAGATTATACTCTTGTTATGGTAACGCATAACATGCAGCAAGCTTCACGAATTTCAGATAAAACAGCTTTCTTTTTAAATGGACGCATAATTGAATTTGGCGAAACCAGAAAAATGTTTACTCGTCCTCAAAAAAAAGAAACAGAAGATTATATTTCGGGGCGCTTTGGTTAAAGGCAATTATCTATTAAGGAGAGGATCAAATGAGACAAACTTTTGAAGAAGAACTGACCTCATTGCATCACCATTTTTCGGAAATGGGAATGATGGTCAATGAAGCGATTTATAAATCTGTTAAATCATTTATTAATCATGATAAAGAACTGGCACAAGAAGTGATTGATCATGATCACCAAATCAATGAATTAGAACTGACTTTGGAAAAGAAATGCTTTGAGTTGATTGCGTTACAGCAACCAGTCACCAGTGATTTACGCAGGATCGTAACAGTTATGAAAGCTTGTGCTGATTTGGAACGCATGGGAGATCACGCAGTCAGCATTGCAAGGTCTACGATTCGTGTAAAAGGTACAAAGCGGATCCCTCAGATTGAAGTGAAAATTGCGGAACTTTCCGAAAAAGTGAAAGTGATCGTTAGAGCGGCGTTAGAAGCTTACCTCAAAAAAGATGTGGAGCAAGCTCGAAAAACTGCTGATAGTGATGATGCTATTAATGCATTGTCTAAAGAAATTTTTGAACAATGCATTGAAGAAATGAAAGCAGACCCGGAACTAGTTATATGCGGTACGGATTATCTTTTAGTTTCAAGATACTTAGAACGGATCGGCGATTATGTAACGAATATTTGCGAATGGGTTATTTACCTTGAAACTGGAAAAATCACAGAATTGAATTCGAATCATACATTTAACTAAACCCAGTTTGTTACTTGAGCGAGCAGCTCATCTCAAGTAACAAACTGGGTTTTATTATGAGAAAATGACGAGAAGGAACCATGCCCTTTTTTCTAATACAAAGAGTTGGTAAGATAGCTTTATCTTTGCGCTTTAAAGGCAAAAGCGCTAAGATAAAAGTAAAAACTATACTTTGTTTACACAAAATTTACAATTTAACGAGTAAACTTTTACAAAAATAAGTTATGATGAGAGAGTATGTGTTTTATGTAAATACCGAGGAGGTAAAATCGTGAAATTTAAAAAAATTAATATAATGGTAGTAGCGGCGTTAGGTATTTTTTTAACAGCTTGTGGACCAGTAGAAGGAGAAGAATCAATCACAGCTGTTGGTTCTTCAGCATTGCAGCCGCTTGTTGAAGCTGCCGGAGAACAATTTGGAGCTGAGAATTTTGGTAAATTTATAAATGTTCAAGGTGGAGGAAGCGGAACAGGATTGGGACAAATTGCTGCCAATGCCGTAGAAATTGGCAATTCAGATATTTTTGCAGAAGAAAAAAGCGGAATCGATGCTTCAAAATTAGTTGACCACCGAGTAGCGGTAGTCGGCATTACGCCGATTGTTACACCTGGGACAGGAGTAACAGATATTAGTTTGGAAGATTTAGGGAAAATTTTTACGGGAGAAATTACGAATTGGAAAGAATTGGGCGGTAAAGACTTGCCCATTACTGTCTTGAATCGTTCTTCAGGAAGTGGAACACGTTCAACTTTTGACCGTTGGGTTCTGCCGGAAGGTAAAAAAAGTATCGTTACCCAAGAACAAGAATCTAGCGGAACAGTACGGCAAATTGTGGCAAGTACGCCTGGAACCATCAGTTATGTTGCATTTTCTTATGTAGACGATACTGTGGAAACTTTGTCTATCAATGGAATAGAGCCAACGGACGAAAACGTTAAAACAAATGAATGGATCATCTGGTCTTATGAACATATGTATACAAATGGTGAACCCACTGGTTTGACAAAAGATTTTTTGACTTACATTATGTCTGAGGAAGTTCAAAGTACCTTGATAGAAGCTCTTGGATATATCCCAGCTAATACGATGCAAGTAGAACGAGATGCAGCAGGAAACACGACTGAAGTTCCTTAAACGAAAAAAGGAAAAACGAACCTGACTGATAAAGAGTAAAAGTGAAGAAGGCAGCTGTTTCATTAACTCGGCGTCTTCTTGTAAGGAAGAGAGAAAGAATAAGAGGAGGGCTTCTTTTGGAAGACATTCAAAAAAAACTAGCAGAACATTCCGGTAAAGGCAGACTTGAAAAAATAGGAAAAACAGTTAGTTTTTTGTGTATTGCATTTATTGTGTTTGTTGTATTGTCTATCTTATATTTTGTAGCAAGCAAAGGAATTTCCACATTTACTAAAGACGGTGTTTCATTGAGCCGTTTTCTAACCGGTTCAGTCTGGAATCCGGGAAACGTTGGTGAAGACGGTCAGCCATTAACAGGCGCATTGCCGATGATTGCCGGTTCATTTATTGTTACCTTATTATCTGCGGTGGTAGCCACTCCCTTTGCCGTTGGCGCTGCTATTTTTATGACTGAAATTTCACCCACAGTTGGGAAAAAGGTCTTGCAGCCAGTTATCGAGCTGTTAGTTGGAATTCCTTCTGTTGTTTATGGCTTCATTGGGTTATCCGTTGTGGTTCCTTTTATGCGGAATACTTTTGGCGGCAGCGGATTTGGTATGTTATCTGCTACAGTCGTATTATTTGTGATGATTTTGCCGACCGTTACCAGTATGTCAGTGGATACATTAAAATCAGTGCCCCGTCATTACCGGGAAGCTTCTTTGGCTTTAGGTGCAACAAGGTGGCAAACGATTTATAAAGTAGTGCTAAGAAGCGCAACTCCTGGCTTGCTGACAGCCGTTGTTTTTGGAATGGCTCGTGCTTTTGGCGAAGCTTTAGCTGTCCAAATGGTAATTGGGAATGCTGCTATATTGCCAACTAATTTAATTACACCTGCTTCAACGCTGACTAGTATTCTTACGATGAATATGGGGAATACGGTAATGGGCACACTTGAAAATGATGTCCTTTGGTCTTTAGCTTTGATTCTGTTGGTGATGGCTCTCTTCTTTAATATTTTAACACGCTGGATCGGAAAGAAAGGAGCCATGAATTAAGATGAATGCAAAAAAAGTAGATAAAATAGCAGTTGGATTTTTATATGTTATTTCTGGAATCATTGTCTTGATTTTGTTCAGCTTATTAGCTTTTATTCTTTGGCGCGGAGTTCCTCAAATTTCTTGGGAATTTCTAACGACACCTTCAAAATCATTTCAGCGGGGCGGCGGAATTGTTATTCAATTGTACAATTCATTTTACTTGCTGATATTAACAATGTTGATTAGTACCCCTTTGTCTTTAGGGGCAGCCATTTACCTGTCAGAATATGCTAGAAAAAACTTTCTGACTGATTTTATCCGAACCATCATTGAAGTTTTAAGTTCTCTTCCTTCCGTTGTTGTGGGGTTATTTGGTTTTTTAGTGTTTGTTTTACAATGGGGATTAGGCTTTTCGATTCTTTCTGGAGCGATGGCACTAACCTTGTTCAACTTGCCTCTTTTGACGAGAACAATTGAAGATTCACTTAGAACTATACCGTTGACTCAGCGGGAAGCAGGATTGGCATTGGGATTGTCACGCTGGGAAACGGTGACGCGTGTCATTTTGCCTGCTGCTTTACCCGGTATTTTAACAGGAATGATTTTAGCTGCAGGCCGGATCTTCGGTGAAGCAGCTGCGTTGATTTACACAGCAGGACAAAGTGCACCTGCATTAGACTTTACAAATTGGAACCCGATATCGATCTCAAGTCCATTAAATGTTATGCGTCCAGCTGAAACTTTAGCTGTTCATATTTGGAAGATCAACAGTGAAGGTGTAATGCCGGATGGAGTGCAAGTCTCAGCAGGTGCTTCGGCTGTGCTGATCATTGCCGTATTGCTATTTAACTTGGGTGCTCGTTATTTAGGGAAGAAATTGCAGAAAAAAGCTACAGCGGGATAAAGATACCAGATTGTTTAAATCACTCAGGGAGGAAAAATAATGCCAGAACAAACAAACCTTGAAACAAATATTCTTAAAATGAAACCTACTGCATCAGTTGATTTGTCTACGAAAGATTTACATGTTTGGTATGGACAAAATGAAGCCATTAAAGGCGTATCATTAGAATTCGAAGAAAATAAGATCACTTCATTAATTGGTCCAAGCGGCTGCGGAAAATCAACTTATTTACGTTCGTTAAATCGGATGAACGACGAAATCCAAATTGCCAAAGTGACAGGTGAAATTATGTATAAAGGCAAAAATATCAATTCTGTGGAAACAGATGTATATGAAATGCGTAAAAATATTGGAATGGTTTTTCAACGGCCCAACCCTTTCAGCAAATCGATTTATGATAATATTAGTTTTGCATTGAAGCGTCATGGTATCAAAGACAAAGTAACCTTAGATGAAGCTGTGGAAACAAGTTTAAAACAAGCTGCTTTATGGGAACAAGTGAAAGATGATTTGCATAAAAGTGCTTTAGCGTTATCTGGTGGACAACAACAACGCCTATGTATTGCACGGGCGATCGCTTTAAAACCGGATATTTTATTATTAGATGAACCGGCAAGTGCATTAGATCCGATTTCTACGAGTCAAGTAGAAGAAACATTGTTGCAATTACGTGAAAATTATTCGATTATCATTGTGACGCATAATATGCAGCAAGCCTCTCGTATCAGTGACTACACAGCATTCTTTTATACGGGAAATGTAATTGAATACGATGAAACAAGAAAAGTCTTTACGCGGCCAAAAATACAATCAACTGAAGACTATGTTTCAGGTCACTTTGGTTAGGAGGAAGTAACGTGAATAAAGAAAATCATATTATCGAGTCTAAGGACGTTCATTTGTATTATGGAAAAAAAGAAGCTTTAAAAGGTATTTCATTAGACTTTTCACCGCATGAAATCACGGCTTTGATTGGACCCAGCGGATGCGGAAAGTCTACCTATTTAAGAACATTGAATCGCATGAATGATTTAATTCCAGATGTTACCATCACAGGTAATGTGACGTTTGAACAAAAAGATATTTACAGTCCTAAAATGGATACAGTGGAATTAAGAAAAAAAATCGGAATGGTTTTTCAACAACCGAACCCTTTTCCATTTTCAGTTTTTGAAAATGTGGCTTACGGTTTACGGATCGCCGGTATGAAAGATAAGAAGAAAATAGAAGAAATTGTAGAAACAAGTTTGAAGAAGGCAGCTGTCTGGGATGACGTGAAAGATAAATTACACAAAAGTGCCTTAGCGCTTTCTGGCGGACAACAACAACGGGTCTGTATTGCCAGAGTTTTAGCTGTCGAACCAGCAATCATTTTACTGGATGAACCGACTAGTGCGTTAGATCCGGTTTCTAGTGGAAAAATTGAACGAATGTTGTTGGACTTGAAAGACGATTATACGATGATTATCGTTACACACAATATGCAACAGGCTTCCCGGATTTCTGATAATACTGCTTTTTTCTTAAACGGCAATTTAATTGAACACGGCGAAACTCGCCAAATCTTTACCAATCCTCGTAAAAAAGAAACGGAAGATTATATTTCTGGACGTTTTGGGTAATTCATAGGTATAATAAGCTGTAAGATGGCAAATAGGAGTGGTAGCAAATGAGACGTGTATTCGAAGAAGAATTGAATGATCTACACATTCGCTTTTTTCAAATGGGAAAAGGAGTGAATGAAGCAGTCTATAAATCAGTTAAAGCTTTTGTGAATCATGATAAAGAATTGGCTAAAGAAGTTATCATAGGAGATAGTGTCATCAATAAGTACGAAGTAGACTTAGAAAATAGATGTTTTGAATTGATTGCTTTGCAACAACCTGTGACAACTGACTTGCGTAAAATAGTGACGATTATGAAAGCAAGCGCTGATTTAGAAAGAATGGGAGATCACGCAGTCAGTATTGCTAAGTCGACCATCCGAGTAAAAGGAAACAAGCGAGACTATGAGATCGAAGCTCAAATTGCAGAGATGTCGGAAAAAGTCAAAGTAATGGTTCAAGATGTCCTGGATGCATATGTAGTTTCAGATGCAGACAAAGCTGAAAAAGTAGCTTTAAGCGATGTAGCAGTTGATGACGATTTTAGAAAAATCTATCAAGCATGTATTAGACAGATGAAAGCTGATCCGGAAATTGTTTTAGGTGCTTCCGACTATATGTTGGTAGCTGGATTTATTGAACGTATTGGCGATTATGTGACCAACATTTGTGAATGGATCATTTACTTAGACACAGGGAAAATGACTGAATTAAATACGAACAATAAAAATGACCGCCTGTTTAAAGGCCAGTAATGATAATAGAGAAGCTGCTTGCAAATTCAACGCATTCGAATTTGCAAGCAGCTTCTTTATTTCTTATCTTTTTGGATCAACTCTTTTTGGTTTGGATCAGCTTTTCATATAAAATAGAATACTTTGAAAAATCTAATTTCTCACTGCTTTTTAAGGTGTGGCAATTACCAGACATTACTTTAAAAAGAAATTATGGTAAAATAATCATATGAATAAACACGCATATGTTGAGTCGTGTTAGTGAGGAGTAAGCGGATGGATCAACAAGAATCTTTATTACTAGATGACAGAACTATTCAAGAAGTCAGTAAACTATTTAAAATTATTAGCGATCCCACACGAATAGCGATTTTATATTTATTAGAAAACCAAGAATTAAACGTGGGGACCATCGCAACCGTTATGAAGATGGAGCAGTCGGCTGTTTCCCATCAATTAAAAGTATTGAAAACAGCTCGC
>NZ_DAMDAK010000063.1:1129-1607 GCF_032094055.1 Carnobacterium sp. | reverse complement strand
ACCAACATGTTTATGGAATCTTAGACCAAGGAATCATCCACATCAATGAAGGTTAAAAAAGAAAGAAGTCTATTTTTCAACTCGATAAAAATTTTTGCTTCTATAGATGTTCTATGTTAGACTAGTAAAAATTTGGTTAGGAAAGGATGAGTTCAATGGGAATGCATCAATACATTAAAAGTTTAAGCGATTTAGAAAGTATTTTTCGCTGCCCAGGAAAGTTTAAGTATGAAGAACACTCGGTTGCTGCTCATTCATTTAAAGTGACTAATATTGCTCAGTTCTTAGGAACAGTAGAAGAGCAAAGTGGAAAAACAATTGATTGGCGTTCACTTTATGAAAAAGCTCTTAATCATGACTATTCCGAGTTATTTATCGGCGATATCAAAACACCGGTCAAATATGCAACGCCACAATTAAGAGAGATGCTGGCAGATGTTGAAGAATCAATGACGGAGAATTTTATTAAAAACGAAAT
>NZ_DAMDAK010000063.1:0-1119 GCF_032094055.1 Carnobacterium sp. | reverse complement strand
CCAGCTGAATTTCAAGAAGCGTACTCAAAGCGTCTCAAAGAAGGAAAAGATGCAACACTTGAAGGAGAAATCTTATCTGTAGCTGATAAAGTAGATTTATTATATGAGTCTTTTGGAGAAATTCAAAAAGGTAATCCTGAAAGTGTCTTTACTGAAATCTATGAAGAATCTTTGAAGACCATTCTGCACTTTGATCATTTAACCAGCGTTCAATATTTTTTAAATGAAATCTTACCGGAATTATTAAGCGGCAACTTTACAAATCAGGCACAATTACAAGAAATATCGCACCGCATTTTAGCAGAATGAAAATCCTGAACAAATGTTCGCTAAAAGAAGAAAGTGTGTTATAATAAACTAAAGAGATCTAAAATAGGAAGCACTTTGCTATCCTATTTTTTGTGATTTGCGTTAAACTAGAAGAACCCATTCTAATCTAGGAAAAGCAACATTAAAATTCACCATAAAAGGGAGAAACCAAATGCGAAATGATAAAATTGAAATTCATGGCGCCCGCTCACATAATTTAAAAAACATCGATGTAACTATTCCAAGAGACCAATTAGTTGTCCTGACAGGCTTGTCGGGTTCG
Source organism: Carnobacterium sp. (assembly GCF_032094055.1). Classification (GTDB taxonomy): domain Bacteria; phylum Bacillota; class Bacilli; order Lactobacillales; family Carnobacteriaceae; genus Carnobacterium_A. The sequence goes on along the minus strand of NZ_DAMDAK010000063.1, from coordinate 527 downwards.
GGAAAAAGTTCATTAGCGTTTGATACATTATATGCAGAAGGACAAAGGCGTTATGTCGAAAGTTTATCTGCCTATGCCCGGCAATTCCTTGGCCAAATGGATAAACCGGATGTTGATAGTATCGATGGCTTAAGTCCAGCGATTTCGATCGATCAAAAAACAACTAGTAAAAATCCTCGTTCTACAGTGGGAACTGTCACGGAAATCAATGACTATCTGCGCTTACTGTATGCACGAGTCGGTCACCCGATTTGTCCAAATGACGGAACTGAAATTACCAGTCAATCTGTTGAACAAATGGTAGACCGTGTTTTAGAATACCCTGAAGGCACCCGTGTTCAAATTTTAGCTCCTATTGTTGTCGAAAAAAAAGGCCAACATAAAAAAGTTTTTGATAAAATCAAAAGCGAAGGTTATGTGCGTTTGCGGGTCGATAAAGAAATGTATGATATTTCAGATGATATTGAATTAGAGAAAAACAAAAAGCATACTATTGAAATCGTCATCGACCGGATCGTCGTTAAAGA
>NZ_DAMDAK010000062.1:11337-15108 GCF_032094055.1 Carnobacterium sp. | reverse complement strand
ATTTTACCTGAATTAAATCGGTATGTACTATTTTTCAGAATCAGCGGGAAATTACTGCAGATGCTGTTACTGACACAAGAAGAAGGAAACCGTTTGATTTCTTACTTTAAATATCTTGGAAATATGGATGTTGGTGAAAGAAGAAAACCCCAAAGCGGTTCTGTTCAAATAGAGCTAAATAAAAAAAAGCAAGCTTTACGCTTTTCAACAATCACTAATTTTCGTGCTCAAGAATCTTTGGTGATTCGTTTATTAAACCAAAACAATATGGGAGCCTTAAAACAAACTGCTTTTTTTCAACAAGAAGTTGAGGAAATGACCGATTTGGTCCGTTTTAAAAGTGGGTTACTATTATTTTCAGGCCCAGTAGGTTCAGGAAAGACAACGACAATGTACCAGTTGATCCGTGATTGCCATTCTGAAAATAAACAACAAGTTATCACTGTCGAAGACCCCATAGAAATAGAAGAACCAGCTTTTTTACAAACACAAATCAATGAAAAAGCTGGGATTTCTTATGAGAGTCTGCTAAGGTCGAGTTTAAGACATCATCCAGATACATTGATTATTGGCGAAATTCGAGACGAAGAAACGGCAAAAATGGTGATGCGCGGAGCACTTACAGGTCATTTGATGATTGCCAGTATTCATGCAAAAAATGCTGTAGGCGTACTTTCCCGGCTGTTAGAACTTGGTGTAAGCATGGAGCAGCTTAAACAAACCCTTTTAGGAGTCATTTTTCAAAAATTAATTCCAAAAAGCTGTCCTTTTTGTGAAGGAGACTGTCAAATTAACTGTACTCATTTAGGCATCTATGAGAAACGAGCAGTTATTTACGAAGTACTAGCGAAAAAGCAGTTGCAGCATTGCCTATCTGTTGATTTTTCTTTTGAAGAATCATCGGAAAACACATCTAGATCATTCAACTGCTTATTGAGAAAGGCGTATGCTTATGGTTTCATTACTAAAACAAATTTTCAAAAATACCAAATCCCATAAAGTGCCGCTAATAGCTGTGCAAGCGTCATTTTTAATGAAATTAGCTTCATTAATTCAAGAAGGTTTCACTTTAAGGGAAGCCTTGCTTTTTTTAGCAACGATCATGCCGAAAGAAAACCAGTGGATTCAAATAATTTTGAAACAATTAGAAAATGGGGAACGGTTTGATGAAATTATCAAAAGCCTTGGTTTTTCTGAACGTGTATCTACCCAAGTTTATTTATCCCTGATTCATGGTCGGTTCGCAGAAGCACTCTATTCAAGTGGCCAGTATTTAGACGCTAAAAATAAACAAAAAAAGCAACTATTCAGGTTATTACAGTATCCATTGGTTCTGATGGTCTTTATGATAGGAATTTTAATTGCTATGCGTTTGGTTTTATTACCAAATTTCCAGCAACTTTATGATACATCTGCTCGCAACCTTTCATGGATCAATCGCTTTGCGATAGGATTCATCGAAGAATTTCCTACTATATTATTGATTTCCGGACTAGTTTGCTTACTCATTTTTATACTGATCTTCAGAGAATTAAAAAGATGGTCAGCTATTAAACAAGCTACTTTCTATATGAAAATTCCATTGGCTAGCAATCTATTGCGGTTGTACTATACTCACTTTTTTAGTTACGAATGGAGTCAATTGCTTAAAAGCGGGTATCAAATGAATGCAATAATTGAATTGATGCAAGCAAAAGAAACAACCTCTTTAATGCGGGAAGTAGCCCGTATAATGGAAGAAAAACTAAAATCAGGTTTTAATTTTAAAGAATCCATGAGTGAATTGCCGTTTTTCAACAAAGAACTGGGTTTGATTATTTTGCATGGAGAAGCGACCAGTCAATTAGCAAGCGAACTGGCTATTTATGCTGAAGATTGCCAGGAACGTATGGTACACCAATTGCAAAAAATGCTTGGTTGGATCCAGCCGTTTATTTTCCTTTTGGTAGCTTTCTTTATTTTATGTATTTACTTAGCTTTATTACTGCCCAGTTTTTCAATGATGGAGGGGATTGTGTAATGAGAAAACAAAAAAAGTTGAATGATAACGGTTTCACTTTAATTGAAATGGTTTTGGTGCTTTTTGTGATTTCAATTTTGATGTTATTGATCATACCAAATGTAGTACAGCAAAAACAAAAAGTAGATAACCAAGGTACGAAAGCACTTGTGACTGTTGTACAAACTCAAGTCGAATTATATGAGATGGAGCAAAATGAAAAAGCACCTAATTTTGAAGTATTGAAAGCTGCTGATTATCTAAGCGATGCCCAATTAAAACAGGCAAATGAAAAACTTGAAATAAGCAACGGAAAAGTCAGCGCTAAGTCGACTAGTCCATGAAGGGGTTAAATTGCCGGGGAACAGTATTCATTGAAATGCTTTTAGTCTTATTGATCACAGCTACGATGTTAAGTATTCCAACTGTATTTTCTCAAAAGGTAATTAAAGATACAGCAACACAATTATTTATTGAAGATTTACAAAGCAGCATAACAGCGGTGCAAAATCATGCGGTATTATCAGGAAACTGGTCTGTAATAGATGTTTCGGCAAAGAAAGGCATGATTTCTTTTAGGATGTTTCCTGAAGCAGAAAAAGAAGTGACATATCAGTTGCAGTTACCGGAAAATGTAACAACACCGTCAAACAAGCAATATATTTTTAATGGAGGCAGCGGAAATCTGCAAAGTTTTTCCACTTTGTATTTTGATATTGACGGAATACGGCATGGGTTAGTATTTCAGTTAGGAAGTGGTCGTTATCACTGGGATTGAACGGTTAAATCAAAAAGGATATGTTTTATTAGAAAGTTTAACGGCTTTTTTGATCATCACTCTTTGTATCAGCGTTTATCTGCCGGTAGTTACAGATTTGCTCATTATCATTAAAGAAGAAAAAAAGACAGTGGATATGGTGCGAATTGGATATGAACAATCACAAAAAATTGCGCTTGGTCAAGAAGTAGATACCTCTTGGCAAACAGGAGGCAACGTATATGAAATTATTGTGGAAAGCAGCCAAAAAAAGAAAATCTGCATCCGGGATAATCATCGCCAACGAACAGTCGAGCTGCTTTCATATAAAATCAATCTCCCTTAACAGTAAAGGGTTTGTTTTATTAGAAACGCTTATTGGTATGTCCGTTTTAATGTTGAGTGTTTCCTTGATCAGTTTTTCAATCGGTCAATTTCAAACGATTCGCGCTCAAACTTTTCAAGACCGCCAACTAGAATGGCAGCTATTTTTAAATCAATTTGAATATGAAATTAAAGGGCTGGTATTGAGTGATGTAACGGCTAGTAAAGTAAGATTTGAAGAAAAAAATGCAGCAGGAAAAGTTCAACGCATGATTATTTATCAAAAAGATTTGAAGAAACCGGTGTTTATCAAAACTACTGATGCCGGAGGTTACCAGCCGTTGTTGATGCAAGTCAGTAAATTTTCTTTTTCAAAAAAAGAGGATAGTTTAATTTTACAAGTGACGTTTTCCAATAAAGAAACGTATGCAGCACAAATAAACCTTGCTCAAACAATTGAGGTGCAAAAAAAGTGAACCAAAAAGGAGCAATTTTGCCTTCTGTAGTTATTTTTGTTTTTCTATTAGCAACTGTTACGATGGGGACAGCTCGGATTTATAAAAATCAAATGCAGCAAATGAAGGCAACGGAAAATTATTATGTGATCCAAACAATGCTAGAACTATCTAAAGCAGAATTAAGAGAACAGTTAACGATTGAGCCTGATCTGCAAGAAGCTTTTTTTACTTTC
>NZ_DAMDAK010000062.1:254-11327 GCF_032094055.1 Carnobacterium sp. | reverse complement strand
TTCAAAACTGGAACAGTACGCGTGCAAAAGATTAGTGGAATCTCTTATTTATTGACTGGTACAGCAGATAAATCATTTTTAAAGCAACTGTCTATTACGGTTGATATGCCTGCTGATTCAACAGCAACAGGTAAGGCAGAACAAGACACAAGCGAATACAAAACTGCAGAATACACTGAACATGAGCAGGTCTCTCAAAAAAGAAGTAGCCCTTAGGAAAATCTGAGGGTTATTTCTTTTTAATTCATAATTTGGTATAATGGATTGAATTATGCTGAGTTATGCACGACAATTAATTTTAACAAGAAACTAAAAGATGAGGAGTGAGGATGAATGTCTCGATTGAAAAAAGTAAGAGAAGGCATGAAACAAAGAGGCTTAGATGCATTATTAATCACCAGCCCTTATAATTTACGTTACGTATCCAATTTTACCGGCACTACAGGATTAAGTGTGGTCACTCATCATACTGCTTACTTTATAACTGATTTTCGTTATACAGAGCAAGCTGCTGCTCAAGCCGTCGGATTTGAAATTGTACAAAATAGTGGACCTATTTACGATGAAGTAGCACGGATAGCAGAAGCAGATAGAATTGAAACGCTTGGTTTTGAACAGGACTTTGTCACTTTTAGTACATTTGAATTATTAGAACAAGTTATCTCAAGCGAATTAATACCTGTTTCAAACTTAATAGAAGAATTACGAGAAGTCAAAGAAGATGTTGAAATTGAAACGATCAAAAAAGCTTGTTCGATTTCTGATGCAGCTTTCCATTATATTTTAGGCGAGATTAAACCAGGAATGTCTGAAATAGAAGTGGCAAATTTACTAGATTTCCATATGCGTGGATTAGGAGCAACAGGAGTTTCATTTGATACAATCGTAGCCAGCGGTATTCGTTCAGCTATGCCTCACGGTGTAGCAAGTCAGAAACTGATTGAAACAGGCGACTTCGTTACCATTGATTTTGGTTGTTACTACGAAGGATACGTTTCAGATATGACACGTACTTTTGCTGTGGGAGAACCGGATGAAAAGCTAAAAGAAATTTATGCCATTACATTGGAAGCTCAATTAAAAGTAATTGATGCTGCTAAACCAGGAATGTCAGGAGTGGAATTAGACGCTGTAGCACGTGATCATATCGCAAGCTACGGTTATGGCGAAGCTTTTGGTCATTCAACAGGACACGGTATTGGATTAGAAATCCATGAAGGACCGAATGTTTCAAAATCAGCCACTAAATTATTTGTTCCAGGAAATGTGATCACAGACGAACCGGGTATTTATTTGCCGGGGATCGGAGGCGTACGGATAGAAGACGATTTAGTCATCACAGAATTTGGAAATGAAGTAATCGTTCATTCGCCTAAAGAACTGATTATTCTGTAGAAATTAGTGATAGCAGAACAATTTTTATTAGGAAGTTGTTTGAAAAAATGATACACTGAAACAGAAAATAGGAACGATTCTAGGAGGAAAATTAAATGATTTCTGTAAATGATTTTAAAACAGGATTAACGATTGAATTTGATGGAGGAATTTGGCGTGTTATCGATTTCCAACATGTTAAACCAGGTAAAGGTGCTGCTTTTGTCCGTTCTAAATTAAGAAACTTAAGAAATGGCGCGGTTCAAGAAAAAACTTTCCGGGCTGGTGAAAAAGTTGGGAAAGCTCAAATTGATAATCGTAAAATGCAATATTTGTATGAAAGCGGAGATTCTCATGTTTTCATGGATTCAGAAAACTACGAACAAATTGAATTGCCCGCAGAGTCTATCACAGAAGAGCTGAAATATTTAAAAGAAAATATGGAAGTTCATATCATGATGTATAACTCAGAAATATTAGGGGTTGAATTGCCAAATACGGTTACTTTGAGAATTGCAGAAACTGAACCTGGCATCCGAGGCGATACTTCTTCAGGCGGAACTAAAACGGCTAAGTTAGAGACAGGGACAAATGTCAACGTTCCATTTTTTGTAAATGTGGATGATATGATCGTGGTCAATACCCAAGATGGTTCATACGTTTCGCGTGCATAAGAATACTTTTTTGAGAAAAACCAATTAGGAGGTCTGCCTTATGGCTGAAGAATTAAATTTTGCAGTAAACGAGACAAAAGGAACTCTTGGCGAAATCGAAGTGGCACCAGAAGTCATTGAAATTATTTCGGGGATTGCTGCGAATAAAGTAGCCGGTGTTTATGCAATGCAAGGTAAGTTAACTTCAGGTGTTTCCGAATTATTTGGTCGTGTAGATCATAAAAAAGGAGTGCACTTAACTTCTGATGAAGAGGGCTTAAAGGTCGATATTTATTGTTATTTGAACTATGGGGTTTCAGTACCGAAAGTAGCGTTAGAACTGCAAGAAAAAGTTCGCGAACAATTAGTTCAAATGACTGATATCGAGTTAAAAGAAGTAAACGTCCATATTGTAGGAATCGTACCAGAAAAAACAGAATTAAAAGATTTGTTTAGTTTGGATGATGAAGACGGTGAAGAAGAGTGAGTTTAACTAGACGTGAAATTAGAGAAAAAGCTTTACAGTCTCTATTTCAACTATCGGCTAATAAAGATCTTACGATTGAAGAAGCTATGCAACAGGCTTTAACAAGTGCAGAAGATTTATCAGATGAAGTAGAAATAGTTTCAGTGCCAAGTTACTTGGATTTATTGGTAACCGGTGTGGTGGAGTACCAAACAGAAATTGATGAGAAGATTCAAAGTCATCTTGAAAATTGGTCAATGGATCGATTAGCAAAAACGGATAGAGTCATTATGCGCATTGCTATTTTTGAAATGCTGTATGTGCCAGATGTACCAGCAAAAGTGGCTTTGAATGAAGCACTTGAAATTACCAAACTATACAGTGACGAAAAATCGAGAAAATTTGTTAATGGAGTATTAGCAAATATTGTCAATGAGTTAGAGGAAAAAGAGGCTGAATAGGCCTCTTTTTCTTTTAGATTAAAAAGGTATAAAAGCCATACTACATTAAGAATCTGTATGGTAAAATGAGCATAATGAAATTAAAGAGCGTCAATTAGACGGAAAAAGGCGGGATTTTCTATGAGTGCAATTATGATGAGCGGAAAAGAACTAGCAGCTGAAATGAACGAAGAAATGCAAGCTATGGTTGAAGAGCTGAAAATGAAAGGTGTCATTCCCGGACTAGTGGTACTGTTAGTTGGAGAAGACCCGGCTAGCCAAACCTATGTACGCAATAAAGAAAAGCGTGCACAAGCTTTAGGTTTTCATTCAGTAATAGAACGCTACCCAGATACGATCAGTGAGGAACAACTCTTAAATGAACTTGACCGTTTCAATCAAGATCCGACGATTCATGGTATTCTTGTTCAATTGCCGTTGCCTAAACAAATCAATTCTGAGAAAGTATTAAATGCGATTGATTCAAAAAAAGATGTCGATGGCTTTCACCCTATCAATATGGGGAAGCTGTTGATCGGCAAACCTGATAAAATTGCGTGTACACCCTATGGGATCATGAAATTATTGGAACGCCATCAAATTGAAATAGCAGGAAAAACAGCTGTTGTTATCGGACGCAGTAATATTGTGGGAAAACCAATGGCGCAATTATTGTTAATGAACGACGCGACAGTGACAATGGCTCATTCAAAAACAAAAAACTTAGCTGCTATCGCACGAACAGCGGATATCTTGGTTGTGGCGATTGGACGCGGTCACTTTGTCACTAAAGATTTTATTAAGCCAGGCGCTACGGTAATCGATGTTGGCATGAATCGTGATCAAAACGGAAAACTGATAGGTGATGTTAAAGCTGATGAAGTCTCAGAAGTAGCGGGTTATTTGACACCTGTACCAGGCGGAGTCGGACCTATGACGATTACGATGCTGTTGTACCAAACAATTAAAAGTGCTCAAAAAACAATCTAAATCAGCATAAAAAGTCAGGAGGGGTTATTTGTCAGAACAATATTTAACTGTCACGGCCTTGACAAAATATATTAAAAGAAAGTTTGAACAAGATCCTTATTTAGAACGCGTTTATTTAACTGGCGAGATCTCTAACTTTAGAAATAGACCTAATGCACACCAATATTTCAGTATAAAAGACGATCGCGCAAAAATTTCAGCGATGATGTTCAAGGGAGCTTATCAAAAGTTGAAATTTACACCAGAAGAAGGAATGAAAGTTTTAGTTATCGGACGTATTTCTTTGTATGAAGCAAGCGGGAATTACCAAATGTATATTGAACATATGGAACCCGATGGAATAGGGGCTTTGTACCAAGCGTTAGAAGAAATGAAACAAAAGTTGAAAAAAGAAGGGCTTTTTGATGCACCTAAACAACTGATTTCTACATTCCCTAAAAAAATAGCGGTTGTTACAAGTCCTTCAGGTGCTGTAGTGCGGGATATCATGACAACGATCAAACGTCGCTATCCTATCGTCCAATTGGTTGTATTTCCTACTTTAGTACAAGGAACTAAAGCTGCTGACGATATTGTTAAAAGCATTGAGTTGGTAGAAACTAAAGGAGATTTTGATACAATGATAATAGCGCGAGGCGGAGGGTCGATTGAAGATTTATGGCCGTTTAATGAAGAAAAAGTAGCCCGTGCTATTTTTGAAGCGAAGACGCCGATCATTTCATCAGTCGGACATGAAACAGATACAACGATAGCTGATTTAGTGGCAGATGTTCGTGCAGCTACACCTACTGCTGCAGCAGAACTATCGGTACCGTTATTATCGGATGAAATTTTAAAAATAGAACAAATGCGGTTACGTTTAATTCAAAGTTATATAAGAAAATTAGAAGTTCTGAGTCAGCGATTGAATCGAAGTTTAGAATCTTATATTTTTAAACAGCCTCAGAGACTTTATGAAGGATACGCTCAAAATTTAGATTTTCTTTCAGAACGTTTGACACGTTCATTGTCAGAAAGAGTAAAAAACGAAAAGCAAAATTATCGTTTATTGACTTACAAACTGATGTTAAGTGATCCAAGTCACCTTGTAAAGCAAAAGCAAGACGACTTACAAACGCTGAACCAACAGTTGCAAACTGAAATGAATCGTTTTATGGAGAATCAAATAAAGCGATTTGATTACGCGGTACAGTCGTTGGATTATCTAAGCCCGTTAAAAATCATGAATCGCGGGTACAGCTACATTACAAAAGACGATAAAGTCATTAAAAATGCAGAACAAGTTCAAGTTGAAGATTTAGTGCATATTCATTTACATGAAGGCAGTATTGAAGCAAAAGTAGTGAACAAAATGGAGGAATAAAAGTGAGTACAAAAGAAACTGTAAAATTTGAAGAGGCTATGCAGCAATTAGAAGAAATTGTGACTAAACTGGAAAGAGGAGATGTTCCTTTAGAAGAAGCACTAGACCAATTCCAAAAAGGTGTAGCGTTGAGTAAAGTTTGTAAAGAGACTTTGCAAAATGCAGAAAAGACACTCACAAAAATTGTCGATGAAAACGGAGAAGAAACCATTTTTGAAAACGCAGAGGGTACAGAGTAAAAGGGGGAAAGCAACGAATGGAATTTAATCTGTTTCAGCAAAAAGAAAAACCTCAAATTGAGAAAGTTCTCATCGCTTATTTAGAAGAACAATCAAATTCAAATGGCACACTTCATCAAGCGATGCATTATTCGCTGACCGCTGGCGGCAAACGAATCCGGCCACTGTTATTGCTGGCTACTATTCAAGCTCTCGGTGGAGAAGTAAGCCAAGGCTACGAAGCTGCAGCAGCATTGGAATTTATTCATACGTATTCCTTGATTCATGATGACCTCCCTGCAATGGACGACGATGATTTAAGGCGTGGGAAACCCACTAACCATAAAGTTTATGGCGAAGATATAGCGATTTTAGCCGGAGATGGCTTACTGACACAAGCGTTTGAAATTTTAGCTGGCAGTTTATTATCGGCTTCAAAAAAAGTAGCCTTGATTCTAGCTTTGGCTCAAGCTGCAGGACCAAATGGGATGGTAGCTGGACAAGTAGAAGATATGGAAGGGGAAAATCAGGCCTTATCGTTGGCAGCTTTAAAGGCTGTTCATGAGAAAAAAACAGGTGAACTATTGAAATTCGCTGTTTATGCAGGCGGGCTCATCGCTGAAGTTTCAACAGATGTTGAACGGTTGTTGCTTGATTTTGCGGCTCATTTTGGATTAGCTTTTCAAATTTTAGATGATATTCTTGATGTGGTCGGCGATACAAAGACATTAGGCAAACAGACTGGTAAGGATGCAGTCTTAAGTAAAAGTACTTATCCGGCTTTGTTAACTTTAGAAGGAGCAAAAGAAGCCTTAAGAAACGAAATTGCAAAAGCTAAAGAAAGCTTGAGACAAATTGAAATGGCGTATAAACAAGCGGACAAAGAATTAGATAGTCAGTTATTGATTGATCTGCTTGATTTACTATCCGTTCAGTAAAGAGGGGAAGAAGTTATGAAAAAAGAACGTGCGGATGTCCTTCTCGTAGAACAAGGTTTATTTAGTTCTATTGATAAAGCTAAACGAGCAATTATGGCAGGGATTGTATTAACCGATAACAACGAACGAATTGATACAGCTGGAGAAAAAATACCTATGACTACTCAATTAAAGTGTAAAGGGGAACAGCTACGGTATGTCAGCCGTGGAGGCTTAAAGTTAGAAAAAGCGATAAAAGTTTTTAATGTAGGGGTTCGAGATAAGATTCTATTAGATATAGGGTCTTCAACTGGCGGTTTCACAGATGCTGCTTTACAGCATGGAGCGAAAATGAGCTATGCCTTAGACGTAGGGACAAATCAACTGGCTTGGAAATTAAGACAAGATCCGCGGGTTGTGGTCATGGAGCAAACGAATTTTAGAAATAGTACATTAAAGGACTTTACAAAAGGTCAACCTAATCTGGCTTCGGTTGATGTTTCATTTATTTCTTTACGCATAATTTTGCCTGTGTTAAAAGATATTATAGCCATAAATGGAGATGTGTTAGCTTTAATCAAACCTCAATTTGAAGCCAATCGAGAAGATGTGGGAGAAAAAGGAATTATCCGAGATCCTGAGATTCACCAACAAATAGTACAAGAATTCCTTCATTTTTCTCTTACATTGGGTTATGATGTTCAAGCGCTAGATTTTTCACCAATTACTGGCGGAGAAGGCAACATTGAATTCTTAGCACACTTAAAATGGTCTGGAAAATCTACTGGAACTAAAGCTGCTGATGTAAAAGTTAAAGAAACAGTAGCAGCTGCTCATGAAATGTTTGCAAACAAACACAACTAGAAAACAAGTTTTGTATATTCGTATACAAAGTTTGTTTTTTTGTTTTCACTGATATCCAACCGAAAATCCTTATAATAATTTACTTTTCTATCTGTGCCAAGTAGGGTATGATAAAGAAAATAATGTATATTTATACTGAATATTAAATTGAGGTGGAAATATGAAGAAGAAGGATCGGCATCAATTATTACAAAATCTCATTCAAGATCATGTAATTGAAAAGCAAGAGGACTTCGTGCGTATTTTAGAGGAAAAGGGTATTGAAGTAACACAAGCTACTATTTCAAGAGATATTAAAGAACTCCAATTAGTAAAAGTTCCTGCTTTATCTGGAGGATACCGCTATAGTTTGCCGCCTGATGTTCAGTATGATACATCCAAAAAATTAGAACGCTTAATGAGAGATGCATTCGTATCTATCGATCTACAAGACTATTTTCTGCTGCTGCATACGATTCCCGGGAATGCTTTTGCTATGGGATCTTTAATTGATTTATCAAATTTTGAAGAAATTTTTGGAACGATTTCTGGCGACGATAGTGTTTTGATCATTTGTCGCTCTGCGGAGTCAGCAAAAAAATTAAAAAATCATTTTATCAGTTTAATTTAACTAAGTTTAATCATAGGAAAGCTGACAGGAGTGAAATATAATGTTACAGGAATTGACGATTAAAAATTTTGCCATCATTCATGATTTGAACTTAAGTTTTGAATCTGGAATGACTGTCTTGACAGGAGAAACAGGAGCGGGAAAATCAATTATTATTGACGCAGTCGGCTTATTGGCTGGCGGACGCGGATCAAATGAATTTATTCGACATGGCGAAAACAAATGTGTGCTGGAAGGCCTTTTTACAATGGAAAGTAATCCACTCACTTATGAATTATTGAAAACATATGATATCGAAACAGAAGATGATACATTAATTATTCAACGAGATATTCACCGCAACGGAAAAAATGTTTGCCGTATTAATGGCCGTTTAGTTAATATTGCTACACTGCGATTGATTGGTGAAACATTGATCGATATCCATGGACAAAATGAACACCAAGAATTGATGAATCCAGAACGTCATTTAGAAATGTTGGATCAATTTGGAGACAAAGAATTGTTAAAGATGAAAGAAGCTTATACTATAACTTTTGCGGCATATAAAGAGGCTAAAACAGCTTATAATAAGTGGCAAAATAGCGAACAAGAATTAGCTCAGAGGTTGGACATGCTCCAATTCCAAGTGAATGATATCGAAATGGCCGAATTACGTGACCAAGAAGAAGAGGAGTTACTAGAAGAAAAAAATCTGTTAACTAATTTTCAAAAGATCACATCTGTTTTAGCGGAAAGTTACGATGCTTTACAAGGAGAAGAAACCAACGGAATCGATTTGATTGGACGTGCCATGACAGAAATAAGTACAATTGAAGATATTGATGCTACTTATAAACAATTTTCTGAAAATATTGCGAATAGTTACTTTCAGCTACAAGAACTCGCTAGTGATATGTTAAGAGAATTGGATCAACTAGCTTACGATGAAGATCGATTGAATGAGATTGAAAAAAGATTAGAATTAATTCATCAGATGAAACGAAAATATGGAGATTCTTTTGAAGAAATCAAAACCTATTATGAAAAAATCGTAGTTGAACTAGATCAATTGCAAAACCGAGAAGATCACGTTAACCAGTTAGTCAACAAATTAAGTAGCCTTTCTGAACAATTGATTCAACAAGGAAAAGAGTTAACTAAAAAAAGACAAGCCGTGGCGAAAGAATTAGAAACAGCCATCCATGACCAATTAAAAGAATTGTTTATGGAAAAAGTAATCTTTGAAGTACGCTTCTTTAATCAAGAAAAAGAAAACGATGCAGCCCATGCACACGAAACTGGTTTTGACCAAGTTGAATTTTATATTGCTGCTAATTTAGGAGAACCACTTAAAGCACTTGTGAAAGTAGCATCTGGGGGTGAATTATCTAGAATGATGCTGGCTATGAAAACCATATTTTCAAAAACACAAGGGTTGACTAGTATTATTTTTGACGAAGTAGATACCGGAGTGAGTGGTCGCGTGGCTCAGGCTATTGCGAATAAAATTTATATGGTGGCCATGCATTCACAAGTTTTATGTATCACTCATTTACCACAAGTTGCCGCTATGGCCGATCATCACCTATTTATTTCTAAAACAGAAGTAGCTGAACGAACAGAAACTCATGTCGAACCTTTGGAAGAAGGAGAGAAAGTAGAAGAAGTTGCCCGTATGTTAGCCGGTACAGAAATTACAAAGCTGACATTAGAACATGCAAAAGAGCTGCGAGAACTAGCTAAAACACAAAAGAGTAAACAACTGATATAATTAAAAAACTTCATTGCTCACTTAGTGAGCAATGAAGTTTGTTTTTTTAAGAAGCTAATAATGTATAAATCACAGAAATAAATCCGGAACCTAGCATAGAAACTAGCATGACCCAAACAAAAACTTTGGTCCATTTTTTAGTTGCCGAAACTTGTTTAGTATCTTTTTTATTCGCCATGAGGTGATTCGCCTACTTTCATTGCGTATATTTCCTCTATTTTACCCTGAATAAGGACCGAATATCAAGTGGTTTTTAAAAATAATTGTGTTTTTTCAAAACCCAAGTAGTAAAGATACTGACTACGACAATCAAGAACATCATAATCCAAAAAGCTCCAGGTGTATCGTCAATAGGTAAATTCACATTCATTCCCCAAAGCCCCCCAATAATGGTAGGAATAGTTAAAACGATGGTAATAGAAGTTAAAAATTTCATGATATTATTTAAATTATTAGAAATAACGGAAGAAAAAACAGCACTGATTTGCGTCAATAGTTGGTTGGTTTCTTTGATCATTACTTCAGCTTGCCGGTTTTCGACAATAACATCATGCAGCAAACTACGATTTTCAGGATGCTGTGTAAAAACTTCAATTTCTTTTAATTCGTTAAAAATAGGATGACTTGCCTCAATAGAAGAATTAAAGTAAACCAGACTCTTTTGGAGCGACATCAAAGCAAAAAGCTGTTCATTTTCGGTTGATCGTGTCAGTTGTTGTTCCATTGCTTCTGTTTTTTTGACAATTTCTTTTAAATAAAAGACATAAAGAGAAGAGATTTGCCAAGCTACTTCTAAGACAAATTGTTCCGGATTTTTTGTGTCTATTTGATAATCTGTTTGATTGCGAATAATCTTATCTATGAAAAAAGGTGTTTTTTCAGCAGTCGTAATGATAGTATGCTCAGTTAGAATAATCGCAAAAGGTATGGTTATGTATTCATCGTACCCTAGCTCATTTGTTTCTTTACAAGGGTAATTAAATACAATCAAGTTAGGTTCTTTTACCGGATCCATCCCCAACTTTTCTTGTCGTGCCACCTCATCAGGATCTTTTACGCTTGTAAGGAAATCTTTTGGAAAATGAAATTTTTTTGACAATTGCTCTATTTCTTCATCGGTCGACTTTGCTACATGCAGCCAATCGGTTATTTGGTCTTTTTTATCCACTACTATTTTTCCGTCAGAATCAGTATGATAAGATTGATACATGATAATCCCCCTTAAGATAGAATAAAAATCTAAGAGAAATGTACTTTATTTACTTAGATAAACTTATCATACACTATTTTAAATAAAAGCAGGTAATAAAAGGCAGCTAAACAAAAAAAGTTTGGTTTAGTTAATATTAAATGGAACGGTTCTTCAAAGAGTTGTCTATAAAGCTTGAATGCACTTAAAGAAGAAGTTAAGAGCCTAAACGCGAC
>NZ_DAMDAK010000062.1:0-244 GCF_032094055.1 Carnobacterium sp. | reverse complement strand
CCAAGAATTTAAACGGAATTATAGGCTAACGGCTAATCAAAAATAGCCAGCAAAAGTCGAGAATTAGTTGGCTGCACTAGGTGATAAATAACTTTTCTAGAGCATTCCTTCCTTTTAATTTCGGGATTTTTTTGGTAGGATAGTAAAGACAGAAGAAATATAACAAGTAACAAGAAAATCGAGTACTGAGGGGGAGAGTTTACGCATGAGTAAACAACAAATTGGCGTAGTGGGCATGGCCGTA
>NZ_DAMDAK010000061.1:13705-15209 GCF_032094055.1 Carnobacterium sp. | reverse complement strand
AGAAAAAAGCCAAAGCTGAGTCTGACGCTAAGGCTAAAGCTGATGCTGAGAAAAAAGCCAAAGCTGAGTCTGACGCTAAGGCTAAAGCTGATGCTGAGAAAAAGAAAGCAGATTAATATTTTCAATAAAAAAAACCTTTTTTGAATTTTTTCAAAAAAGGTTTTTTGTGTTATTTAGATGTTCCTCTATTAGCGATATGATGTGGTAAAATGATTGTTTTTTCATCTACTTCTTCTTTATTCATCAATTTTGTCAATAAACGCATGGAAACAGCTCCGATATCATATAGCGGTTGAGTAATTGTACTCAATTTAGGTCTAACCATTTCTGTCAGTTTTGAATTATTAGCTGTAATAATTTCAAATTCTTCTGGGACACGAACGTCTAAATCCAATGCACCATTTAAAACTCCTACTGCTAGTTCATCGTCTCCGATAAAAGCAGCTGTAGCCCCTGCTTCAGCTAATTTAGAATAAATTTCCTCTCCAGCTGTAAAGTTGTAATCTGTTTCGAAAATTAAGCTTTCATCAAATTCCATACCTGCATTCTCAAGAGCTTTTTTGTATCCTTTCATCCGATAAACACTATTGATTGGTTCTTCACTTTGTGAACCAGATACAAATGCAATCCGTTGGTGACCTTTACCAATCAATTCAGTGGTTACTTCTTCAGTTGCTGCTTCATAATCAATGTTTACACTGCCAACTTGTTCATCTGGATCAACCGTTCCTGCTAATACAACCGGGATTTTAGAACGTGAAAACTCTGCACGTAATTCATCTGTGATTTTATGTCCCATATAAATTAATCCGTCTACTTGTTTTGCTAATAATGTATTGAGTACATTTACTTCTTTTTGATCATTTTGATCAGAATTCGCTAAAATAATATTGTATTTATACATAGTGGCAATATCATCAATTCCTCTTGCTAATGATGAAAAATATAAGTTGGTTACATCTGGAATAATTACCCCTACAGTTGTAGTCTTTTTACTTGCAAGCCCACGTGCTATAGCATTTGGTCGGTAATCCAACCGATCAATAACTTCTAAAACTTTTTTTCTAGTAGTTGGTTTCACATTTGGGTTTCCATTCACTACACGTGAAACGGTGGCCATT
This sequence comes from Carnobacterium sp., assembly GCF_032094055.1. Lineage (GTDB taxonomy): Bacteria > Bacillota > Bacilli > Lactobacillales > Carnobacteriaceae > Carnobacterium_A. Next base: position 14,088 of record NZ_DAMDAK010000061.1, on the reverse strand, counting down.
GAAACATTTGCTTCTCTTGCTACATCATAAATCGTTATTGTTTGTTTTTCCATTTCCAGTATCCCCTTTAAATTTACTTTTTGATAGTTCAGTTTTATTCTTATACAATTTATCAAACTTTTGAAAATAATGCAAGCGTTTTAATTCTATTTTCATGAAAATTTCAATATTTATTTCATTTTATTGTTTTTTTAGCTATTCGTCTCTTTTTTACATCTTTCCTTTTTTAAATACAAGATGGAGTGATACAATTGATACTAGTCAAATAGATTAAGAAAGTAGGTTGTATTTATATGAAAAAACGTTTAGCTGATTTACAAGAATGGTTAAAAGAAATTCACGCAGATGGTGTTTTTATTAATGATCCAGGAAGTATCGCTTAT
>NZ_DAMDAK010000061.1:0-13695 GCF_032094055.1 Carnobacterium sp. | reverse complement strand
AACGGATCCTCGCTTTAGTTGTCTTTCCCTTTGCGGACCCGTTTCTATTTACTCCTTCTTTAGAAAAAGAAGATGCTAAGAATAGCGAATGGGATTTTGAAGTCTATAGTTATTTAGATAATGAAGATCCTTGGGCAAGTATTGCTGAAAAAATACGTCAAAAAGGAACTCCTATCCACCGTTTTGCCATTGAAAAAACATTTTTGACCGTTGAACGTTATGAAAAGTTAGAACAACTTTTTGAACAGGTTGAATTTATTGATACAACTGAAAAAATTCAACAAATGAAATTAATTAAAACACCCGAAGAAATAGAACGAATGATAGAAGCAGGAAAATGGGCTGATACAGCTTTAGAAATTGGATTTAATACTATTAAAGAAGGAATTTCTGAACAAGAAATCGTCGCCGAAATAGAATACCAGCTAAAAAAACAAGGCATTAAAGAAATGAGTTTTGAGACCATGGTCCTTGCTGGAGACAATGCAGCTAGCCCACATGGTACCCCCGGTTCGCGAAAGATCCAAAAAGACGAACTGGTTCTTTTCGACTTAGGAGTTGTCTATCATGGCTATACAAGTGATGTTACACGTACGGCCGTATTCGGTAATCCTCCTAAAGAAGCTGAAGAAATTTATTCAGTTGTACTTAAAGCCTATCAAGCGGCTGTTGCAGCGGTAAAACCTGGTATAACTGCTGGGCAACTGGATAAAATTGCTCGTGATGTGATTACTGAAGCAGGTTACGGCCCTTACTTTACTCATCGTTTAGGTCATGGGTTAGGAAGCAGTGTTCATGAATACCCTTCTATCATGGAAGGCAGTGAGTTGATTATCCAAGAAGGTATGTGTTTCTCTATTGAGCCTGGAATCTATGTTCCTGGTGTTGCTGGTGTTCGGATCGAAGATTGTGTATATGTGACTAAAAATGGCTGTGAAGTTTTCACCCACACTCCAAAAACTTATACTTCTATCCTTTAAAACAAAAAGTTCATTAAGAGATAATAGTAAAACCGCCAAAATTTTTGATTTCGGCGGTTTTTTTGTCTATTAACTTATTTCTTATTTATTAAATCCCAACGTTTGTATTCGTTGTTTTTTTATCTTTGGAATCAGAATCGCTCTTTCTTTGTTCTGTACTGGTATTAACAGAAGATAACTTTTCATCTTCAGCAGCTTTTTCTTGATCGTAAGTAAAGTCCATTGTATTTCTTTCAACTTCTTCTTTTAAAGAATCTGAGTCTAATTTAACTCCTGTTTGGAAGTCTTTTCCTTTTGTTTCATCCTTTTTTTTCATTGCTTCTTTTGAAGCATCTGCTGCTTTGTCTTTTGCTTCATCTTTTGCATCCATTGCTGTTTCTTTTACATCCGCTGAAGTATCTTTAACTTGTTCTTTTGCGTCTTGAGCTGCATCTTTTACATCTGAAGATGCTTCTTTAACTGATTGTTTCGCATCTGCTGCAACATCAGATGCTTTGTCTTTTGCATCTCCCATAGTTGAAGCAACATCTTCTTTTGCATCCGAAGCAACATCACCTAAATCAGATTTTACTTTATCAGTACTATCCATTACTTCCTCGCGGATATTTTGTAGATTTTCTCCCACTTCTTTAGAAGTATGGCTTAGTTGGTCTTTCATTTGAGAAGCTGTGTCCTTCAAACTAATTTTGATATCTTCTGATGCATCTTTAGCCACATTTTTGATTTCTGATCCTTTTTCTTTGGCGATATCTGTATAGTCTTTTGCAGTACCTTTAGCATTTGAAGCTTGTTGTGTTAAATCTTCGCGTAATTCTTTTCCTGATTTAGGAGCAAATAATAATGCTGCGATACTAGCTGTTGCTGCTCCGATAATTGTTCCTAATAAAAATCCATTTTTCTTTGCCATAGTTGATTTCTCCTCTTCTATATCTTTTTAGTTTGTATACTGATTAATTTGTTTCTTATTTATTTAGACTTGCGTTTACGGTTCATATTTAAAGCTGTTTTACCTACTTTTGCAACCATACCTGACTTAACTGTTTTTTTCGTTGTACCTGTGACATGTTCTGCCAAGTTACGCGTTGAGGAATTCAAACTTGATACCGAAACTCCTAAATCTCCAATCGCTTGGAATACCGGATCTGTTTTACCCAATTTTCCGTTTACATCATCCAATGTTGTATTGGTTTTATTCAAGAGACCTTCAACTTCGATCAAAAGACTATCAGCGTCTTTAGTGATTACTTCGATGCTGGTATTTGCTTCTTTAACCGTTTTTGATACCTCTTCGATTACCTTTGTAACTTTTAATAATACCACAATTAGAAAAACGACTAATGCAGCAAACGCTATCGCAGCAATTAATGCTGCTATTTCTCCACCTGTCATCTTAATTCCTCACTTCCTCCAGTTTACTGGTTTATAATTTAGTGTACCTATAAGAAAAAAACTTCGCACTACGCTAAGCAATTCTCCTACTTTAGAAACATTAAATCTTATTTCATGTTTAGAATACCATTAAATTTTTATCACTTCAAATAATATGATACCGATTACTAAAAAAACATAAAGTTGTCTCCTTTTCCTCTCCATTTAAAGGTATGCCAAAAATATAGCTGAATTGCGAAAAAAGATGCTGGTTTATTTTCCTTTCTTTTGTTAATTTGTTATGATTAAAAATAGTTACGTAGTTTTTAAAATTGTTAGCAAAGGAGTTTTACTATGGAGAACCAATTGGATAGTTCTGTTACGACAGAAGTAGTAAATTCCGTGGCAGAACAAACATCTTTTTTTATGAAATTTTGGCATGACATCAACTGGAATAGTATTTTAGCTACTGGTATCGCTAAAACCATTCAAATTATTTTTTTCTTAATTGTTTTTTTGATTCTAAAAAAAATCGGTAATCTGTTTATCAATAAAACTTTTCAAAATTATCGCAAAAAGAAAGATATTTCTTTGAACCGGTTAGCTACATTAGACCGCCTTACCCACAATCTTTTTAATTCAGTGATCGGCTTTTTTCTCGCTTACGCCCTTTTATCTGCAGTCGGTATTCCGGTTGGTACATTACTTGCCGGTGCTGGTGTTATAGGTCTGGCTCTGTCTTTAGGTGCTCAAGGTTTTGTCAGTGATATTGTGAATGGTTTTTTCATCCTGCTTGAAAAGCAAGTAGATGTTGGAGATGTGGTCACACTTGATGAAGTATCTGGAACGGTTGTCGATGTTAATCTAAAAACAACTACTGTTAAAAGTTTTGATGGTACTTTAAATTTCGTTCCAAACCGTTACATTACCATTGTCAGCAATAAATCAAGAGAGGATATGCGAGCTCAGATTGATATCCGTTTGCTTCCCGATGTGGATATTGCTAAAGTCAACACAATCATTGACCAAGTAAACCAACGATTAGTTCCGCTGCATCCAGAAATCACACAAGAACCAAATAATTTAGGATTGATAGATATTGGGAATGGGCATTTAGCTATTCGGATTATTATTTTTACGCTTAACGGCAGTCAATTTACTATTCAAAACATTTTTTTCCAAGAATACGTAACTGCACTGACTGAACAAGGAATCGAAATTCCTTCTACTATTTTAAATTATCCATCTTAGGATATGGTATAATTTAAAATTGTTAAGCTAAACCACCTTGTTTCAGTCAAAAGTCGCATAGACTTTTCTGACTCAAGGAAATAAACTAATGTTATATTTGTTTTCTTTAAAGAAACTATCGGGCTTTTTCTATGTGTTTCTGATGAGAATGATTCAAGTAGAAAAAGAACAGCCTGGTTTCTACGAATGAAAGGAATGGATAAACGTGTTGAAATCCCCAAAAATTTTGCTTTTAACGGGAAGTTACGGCAACGGACATCTTGAAGTCACTCGTGCTTTAGTTGCTGAACTTAATAAAAGGGGCATCACTGATATTGTCGTTTCTGACTTGTTCTATGAAGCTCATCCTATATTGACTAATGTTACTAAGCAACTTTATCTTAAAAGTTTTACTAAAGGACAAAGTATTTATGGTTTTTTATATTATAACTCAGATGCACGGCTGACAGATTTCCGCATCGACCGCATTATTGATCGCTATGGCTATGTCCGCATCAATCAATTAATGAATACTTATAGCTTTGATGCAGTAATCAATACTTTCCCCATGCAGGCCTTACCTATTTACAAACAAAAAAACAAACAAAATATCCCTTTTGTAAATGTTTTGACTGACTTTTGTTTGCATTCACGTTGGCTTTCAAATGAGATAGATCACTTTTTCGTTGCCTGCGATCCTTTAAAAGACGAATTGTTGGCATCTGAAATCAGCCCCGAAAAGATAACGGTTTCAGGAATACCGATCAAGGAACGATTTTATCAACTTGGCATGGTTGAAACTGATATTTTACAGACTGAAAACCAATCTAAACATTTAGTGGTTTCTGCCGGGGCATTTGGTGTCTTAAAAAAACTTCCTAATTTGATTGAAGAACTGAGTTTTCAAGAAGATTTGAACATTACCGTTGTTTGCGGACGGAACCAAGAACTTTATGAGTTATTGACAGAACAATTTAAATCCATACCTTGTGTAACAGTTTTAAGTTATGTTGAAGATATGGCAAAGCTTATGAAACAAGCGGATCTCATGGTTACTAAGCCAGGCGGCATCTCGCTTTCTGAAGCCATTGCTCTTCAAACCCCGTTAGTTTTAACGCCTGCTGTACCAGGACAAGAACTAGATAATGCTAAACTATTCGAAAAAGAAGGAATGGCCATTACGACTCAGCAAGAGAGTGAGATTGTTCCTGCTGTTCTTCACTTATTAGAAAACCCAGCAGCTGTAAGTGAATTAAAACAAAATATGAAAAAACATTTTTATCCTTATGCTGCTGCTGTCATTATTGACAAAGTCTTAACAACTATTGAAAAAAGTACTTCTTCAAAGGAGACCGATAATGAAAAAGACTTCATTAGTTATAGATAAAGAATTTGTTTTTTTACTTCTTTCATTAATGTTAATTGAATACGTACGCGCAGCTTACGTAATTAGTTACTTACCGGTTCAGGCGGCTGTTGGCAATCGGTTTTCTGTTGCTTTTGTTGGTTTAGCAGTTAGCTTGCACTTCATTAGCGATGCTTTTTCTAATTTCCAAGTTGGTTTTTTAATGAATCGATTTGGAGTTAAAAAAATTGTCTCTCTTTCTTTAGTGATGTGCTTACTAGTGCTGATTCTTGTACCTGTACTTCATTTTAACTCTTTCTCTGTCCTTCTTGCCGCTATCGTACTGGGATTAGGAGCTTGCCCAATCTGGATTATTGTTTTAGCTAAAGCAAGTAGCGGTGCACGAGGTTCCAATATGGGGTTGGTTTACTTTTGTTGGCTGGTAGGCATTGCTGGTGGAGTGATATTAATGAACTACTTAATGAATCTTTATTTGCTTTTCGCCTATTGGTTATTGCCTTTTTTAATTGTGATAGCTCTTATTTTCTTTTATCTTTCTGGTGAACACCCTAATCCAGGAAAAGAAAACCAAACTTTTAAAGACATCCTAACGCAAGCCTTGACTGTGTTAAAAAGAAGTCGGAAAATACTGCCCGGTACATTGCTGCAAAGTATTGCTGTCGGAATGATGATTCCTATCTTACCTACCTTTGTCTTACAAGACTTGCACTTTGAATACAATTACTATACCTTATTGATTATGACAGCCGGGATAACAGCAGCTGTTTTGATGATTCCTTTAGGACGTTTGACAGATTACTTAAAAACTAAAGGCATGTTTATTAGTGGTTTTGTCCTGTTCGGCTCAGGTCTGATTTTATTGACAACCACTTCTTCTTTAAAATTTGTCTTTTTGATGGTAGTAGTGTTAGCGATGGCCTATACTACTTATTTGCCTTCTTGGAATGCATTTGTTGCAGGGAATATCCATCAAGACGACCAAAATGTAAGCTGGGGAATTATCTCTTCTTTTCAAGGTGTTGGAACTATGCTGGGACCCATTATCGGTGGGCTAATCGCCACATTGGGAGCTAGTATGACCATTATGATCAGCGGCTTTTGCTTTATCGCTATGGCTTTATTTTACCTCATCATTAAATAAGAAAAGCGGGACAAGCTCATTAGACATCGAATGCAGAAAAACTTATAATACCCTACTCCAAAAAAAGCTAGCTAACAGATTTTTAAACCTGTAGCTAGCTTTTTCTATTTCTTTAAACACATTCAATTTTACGTTTTACATCGTATTTATTTTCAAATTCATGCGCAATATGATTTGTGGCTTTAAGTATTTCACTCCTCGTAACGATACCAGTAAAACTGCCATCCTCACTAGCTACACATACAAATGAATTTTGAACGAGTAAGTGAAGAACTTCTTCTAAGTCATATGGATTATCTATTACCGCAAAATCTGTTTGCATGACTTCATCAACTCGTATATCACCCAATTTAGAAAATTCAATATCTTTAATACTGGTAATCGCATCGATGATCATTGACATTGAGATTAAGCCTTTAATTTTAAATTCTGCATCTAATACAGGTATAACATTGTATCCTATTTTGGTTAATACTAATAAAGCATGATCCAAGCGATTGGTCACTTGAATATGTGCTACACGCTCTGCTGGAATTAAAAAATTTTCTTGGTTTTCTAATAACATTTTTCCTATTTCTTTGCCTATCATGTCTACCAGATTCCTTCCTCTATGATGAACTCCACATTCATTTTACGCGAAAACTCTAAAAATGGATAGTAAAACACTACTTATCCTCTTATTTTTGTTTGCTTCAGTTCTTTAAGGAGATTTTTTATTTGGATCTGGTAAATGTACGCTTAAGTTCCATAATCGGTTGATGCAATCGATTATAATAAGTTACATGAACCAATTGGCCGTCTGTTTCTACTAGTGCGTATGTTTTAACTTGATGCGCGCCACGCGGCAATAAAATACTTCCGGGGTTTAGCACAAGAATGCCCTCAATCATTTCTACACCTAGTTCATGGGTATGGCCAAAAAAAGCAAAACCTGCTTGAGCATTTTTGGCAGCTTGTACTAGTGTCTGCATTGAATTTTTGACATCATGTAAATGTCCATGCACCCACATAATCCGTTCTTTACCAATATTTTCTACACGTTCAGTCAGATAAGACTGATCAAAGTCCGTATTGCCTTTGACGGGCATCATCTCTTGCCAAACCGAATCTGAAGCTTCCAACTCTGAATCTCCACAATGGATCATTGCATCTACTTTTCCTTTATACTGTTTGATTAAATCGACTAAAATATCACGGTCTCCATGACTATCACTAACAACTAGCAATTTCATTTCCTTCACCTCATTTAATGGTTTAATTTTCTACCCACTCGTCCCATACTTGTTCTAATTTTGCTAAAGCAATTGCTCGATGGCTAATCTTGTTTTTTTCTGCTTCTGATAATTCTGCCATTGATTTATCCTGATCTGCTACATAAAATAATGAATCATAACCAAACCCATTTGTCCCACGAGGAACACCTAAAATTTTCCCTTCGACTTCTCCTTCAACAATTAAACTGTCTTTTCCAGGAGAGGCTAATGCTAAAGTGCAATGAAATTGAGCAGTTCTTTCTGCTGGTGGAAAATCAGCCAATTCATGTAATAATTTTGCATTATTTGCAGCATCACTCTTAGGTTCGCCGGCATATCTAGCTGAATAAACGCCAGGTCTTCCTTCTAACGCATCGACTTTCAATCCAGAATCATCTGCCAGTACCATCATGTTTAAGGTAGCAGCAATTGTTTCGGCTTTTAATAAAGCATTTTCTGCAAACGTTGTTCCTGTTTCTTCTACTTCAGGAATTTCTGGATAATCAAGCAAGGTTTTAACCAACAGCCCTTTTTTAGCAAATAACGCTTCAAATTCGCGCGCTTTTCCAGGGTTCTTAGTAGCAATTAAAATAGTATCCGTCATAACCGGTGCTTGAATGGCTTTTTTCACTTTGCTTTCTTTAAGGGCTTGCGTTTGAATTTGGAATAATTCATTTAGCCCTTTTTTACCCAATTCCAACATTTCCATTAATTGATCAGTAGAAAATGTAGCTTCTTCTCCGGTACCTTGTAGTTCAGAAAACTCGCCATTAGCTGTCATGACTAAGTTCATATCAACTGCTGCTGAACTATCTTCTAGATAATCCAAATCCAAAACAGCTTCTCCTTGTTTTGTGATCCCTACACTGACAGCTGCTATATTTTCTTTGACAGGATCTTCCGTCAGTTGTCCGCTGTCCAGCAACGTTTGAATAGCCATTTTTAACGCAACAAAAGCTCCAGTAATGCTGGCCGTTCTAGTGCCGCCATCAGCCTGAATAACGTCACAGTCCACCGTAATGGAGCGTTCGCCCAACTTCTCCAAATCGATAACAGAACGCAAAGAACGAGCAATCAGCCGTTGGATCTCCATAGTTCTTCCTGTTAATTTTCCTTTAGCTGCTTCACGAATTGTTCGCGTATTTGTCGCTCTAGGCAACATAGCGTATTCTGCATGAACCCATCCTTTTCCCTGTCCTCGCATAAAGGGCGGTACTTTAGGTTCAACAGTCGCGTTGCAAATTACTTTTGTATCGCCAAAAGATACAAGCACCGAACCTTCAGGGTGTTTTAAATAATTTGTTTCTATTGTTACTAAACGAAGCTCATCATGTTTTCGTGTATTTGTTCGCATTTTTCTCCTCTATTCTAAACAAATTTTTTATCCTAAAGTAATATGTTCTACAGTTAAATCCTCTAATTGCAACCATTCAGAAGCAATCGCATGAAACATTTGTGTCGAACCAGTTGTATAGAAATTGCGTTCTGCTTTTTCTTTATTTTGGCTATCTACAGCTAAATTAAAATAATCTAGAATGGTACTGACTTCACTAACCGTTTCTGCCCCTGAATCAATCAATGTAACGGAGTCCCCCATTGTATTTTGAATAATCGGACGCAATAAAGGATAATGCGTACAGCCTAAGATAAGTGTATCTAGCCCTTCATTTTTTAATGGCCGCAATGTCTCGGCCACGACTTTTTTAGCTATAGCACTGCTGTATTCGTTGCTTTCAACTAATGGAACAAACTTAGGGCAGGCCAAGCTGGTAACAAGTGCTTTGGTGTCTTTCGAACGAATCATCTTTTTGTATTGATTGCTTTTAACTGTTCCTGCTGTTCCGATGACACCGATTCGATTAGTGTGGGTAGCTTTTATAGCTGCACGACTTCCTGGCAAAATCACTCCAATAACCGGAATCGCAAGTTTTTTCTTAATATCTTTTAACGCAGCTGCTGTTGCTGTGTTGCAGGCAATCACGAGCATTTTAATATCTTTATCCAATAAAAAATGTGTCATTTCCCAAGTAAATTTTCGTACTTGGTCTTCAGGTCTCGGACCATACGGGCATCTGGCAGTATCGCCGACATAATAAATGGACTCATTTGGCAATTGCCGCATAGCTTCTTTAACGACAGTTAATCCTCCTACACCTGAATCAATAAAACCTATTGCTTGTTTTTTCATATTTAACAACCTTTATTTAGAATCAATTTTTTCTTATCTCTATCTTCGCTTTTTTTCAAGAAAAATTCAAGCACAATAAGAAAATACTTCCTCTTTCTATTAAGTTCCGATAAGCATCCTAACAAAAAGATAGGCTTCTCTGTCATTCCACGTTATAATAGATTAGGAAAAACAGAGAGGTGAATAAAAACCAATGGACGACCAAACACATTCAGTTGATTTAAACTTTGTTGAAGGGAACGATGCATTATTCAGTTACACTTTAATGCGTGATGCACTAATTCCCAATTTATTAGGTCAGGAAACAAATGAGATCCTTTATTGGGCTGGTAAAGAGCTAGCTAGACAATATCCTTTAAACAATCAGCAGGATACAGTCCTTTTCTTTAAAAAAGCAGGGTTCGGTACCTTAACAGTAGATAGCCACCATAAAAATAAAGTCATTTTTCGACTTTCTGGCTCTGTAGTTGAAAACCGGTTAGCGATGGTGAAACAGCCTAGTTTTAATTTGGAAGCTGGTTTTTTAGCCGAACAAATTCAACAACAAGAAAGTCTTTATACTGAAGCTATCTACGAAATAAAATCAAAAGCAAAAAGCGTCTTGATTACTTTACAACAAGATACCAAAGATCTAAGCCCAATTGTTAAACCAGACACTTATTTTGTCTTCAACCAAACAGATGAGGAAAAGGTTTCTGCAGATGAACAAGAAGAAACTGCACTTGAAAAACTAGATGAGCTTTTTGCTGATCCAGTTGCTCAAGCTATTGATGAAACATTGGAAGAAGTTCTTGATGAGCAAGCTTTAGAAGAACAATCTCCTTTAAAAGAGGAAGATCCTTCTGTTTTTGATGAATGGCCTTCACGATCCGCAAAACATAAAAAGAAATAAAAAACACAGCAGGAATGAGACTTTTTATCTCAACTCTGCTGTGTTTGTTTCAATTTTTAAGCCTCTTTCTTTTTTTCATTGCGCATGATGCTCCACGATGCTTTCATGGTTTTAAACATTCCCGCATCTGAATAAACCAAGACATTAGAACGGTATAACATAAGGGATACATAAGAGCACAAAATTGTAAAAATAACCATTAATGCAATGGATAATAAGTTACCTGAGGTAGAAACTGTTTCACTTGCTACTCGAAAAGGCATGATCATTGGGGTAAACAACGGAACATAAGAAGCGATCTTAACAATCATTTGTGTCGGACTGGCAAAGGCAAACATACCGCCGTAAAAGCCGATCATAGAAAGAAATACCAGTGGCGTTACTGCTTTATTGACATCTTCAATTTTTGAAACAAGCGAACCTAAGAAGGCTGCTATTGCAGCGTATAAAATAATCCCTAAAACAAAATAAACAATTGAATATCCCAATAGCCCTTGCAGCAATTCTTTAATATCAATCCCCTGCAAAACATTTTGAACAGGTTCAAAAGATTGCCCAAATTGATAAGCAACTAGTCCAATAACTCCGTAAATAACAACTTGTGTTAAACAAACTAATAAAATCCCTACTAGTTTTCCAAAAAAGTGGACGGATGAACTCACACTAGACAATATGATTTCCATAATGCGCGTTCCTTTTTCCGAAGCAATTTCTTGAGCAATAATACTAGCGTAATTAATAATAAAAATAAATACTGCAATGCCTACAACATAGGCACTCCACATTTTTATAGAAGTATCTTGATCATTTTGACTGGTAATGTTTCCTCCTTCAAAACGGATGACTCTATCATCCAACTTAGCCGGTGCCATTAGTTTTGCTACTTCTACTTCGGTTAAACCTAATTGAGATGCCGTCCGATTCAATTGAGTAACAGACAATATCGACTGTAAAGAAGATAGATCTAATGACTGCCCTGATGATGTATGTACATAATTCCCGTTGATTGAATCATTTTCTATTGCAATCTCTAAATAACCATCCAATTTCTCAGCCTTCATTTGTTTTTCAGCTTCTGCAATAGAGGTAACTTTTTTGGCTACTTTAAATTCTTCCGTTTCAGACTCTAAAGCTGTCCGAATGTCTTGATCGTTTGTAATTAATGCGATAGTAGGTGATTCGCTAAAAGAAGAACCAACAAAATAAATGACTGCTCCTATGATCAATAAAATAACAATTGGCGATAAGACCATTGAAATAAAACCGACTGATTTTACATTTTTTTTCGCAAACTTATTCATTAGGCACACCCGCTTTCAATCTAAATATTTCTTCCAACGTTGGGGGTTGTTGACTAAAAGTTGAAATATAGCCGTTTTTAGTTACAAGCTCAAACAACTCTTTCCCATAAGCAGGGTCCGATAAATCTAGAACGGTCAAGCCATCCATTGTTTTCTTAAGATTCGTAACTCCTGGCATCGTTCTCAGCGTTTCATCTGGAATGCCTGTTTCAAGGAATAATTTTGTCCGACCAAATTGCTCACGAATCTCACGAACGGTTCCATCCAACACCATTTCTCCATTCCGCAACATAATTAAGTTATCACAAATTTCTTCTACATTATTCATATTATGGCTGGAAAAAATAACACACGATCCCTGTTTTCTTAATTCTTTGATCCCTTCTTCTAGCAAGCTGGCATTGACTGGATCGAGACCACTAAAGGGCTCATCTAAGATAATTAATTTAGGTTGATGGATCAATGTACAAATCAATTGGACTTTCTGTTGATTTCCTTTAGAAAGTGATTTGATCTTATCTGTTTTCTTTCCTTTAACTTCAAACTTTTTCATCCAATCATCAATTAAAGGTTTGATTTCTTTTTTTGTTTTTCCTCGTAGTCGAGCAAAATAAATAATTTGATCTTCAATCGTTACTTTAGGATATAGGCCACGTTCTTCGGGCAAATAACCGATAATATTGTAATCTGTTTTTTTCAAAGGACGTCCATTCCATAATACTTCTCCTTGATCAGCCAGTAGGAAATTTAAAATTAAACGAAAAGTAGTTGTTTTTCCAGCTCCATTTTGCCCGATCATACCCATTATTTCTCCATCTTGAATCGTAAAGCTGATATTATCAACTGCTGTTAAAGACCCAAAAGATTTCTTAAGATTCCTTACTTCCAACATGTTATCTCCTCCAAATCACATTAAGCTTTTATCTTATCCTTACTATTCTTTTATAGTTTAACATACCTGTTTTTTAATTTATATCCTTTACTGCATCTCTTCTTTTTTGCTTTTTTAATAGCTTCTATTTGACGAAATTCGTTTAATTACGTATGATACATTTGTTAAACCTTTTTTTATTAATCAACAAAAGTTAGGAGGCAATTAAAATGAAGGAAGAAAAATTAGAAGTAAAAAGTGGTTTCCCCAGTTTTATGTCCAAAATATATGCTTGGATGGCAGGAGGAATTTTACTCAGTGCTATAACTGTCTATATCATCCTTTATACTTTTTCTCCAATAGCTAATGCTTTTTGGAATTTAATGGAAGCTACGAATGGATGGGCTGCTTATGGATTTATTTTAGAACTCGTTTTAGTATTCAGTTTTCGCTTTAACCCTGAAAAAATGCAGCATACAGCTAATTATGCCACAAAGTTCATTGCTTACTCGATCGTTAACGGTGTGACTCTTGCTATTATTTTATTGATGTACACTGAAGCCAGTATTTTGAATGCCTTTATCTCTACTTTTGCACTTTTTGTTGTTATGAGCGCCATTGGTTTTATCACAAAAAGAGATTTATCTAAACTAGGCGGTATCTTATTCAGTATGTTGATTGGATTGATTATTGCTTCAGTGATCAATTTATTTTTACTGAGAAGTTCAACTGCTGACTTTATTCTTTCGATTATTACCGTTATCATCTTCACTGGACTAACAGCATATGATACACAAAAATGTAAAGCGATTTATGCTCAATATGGTGAAACGACTACAGTAAGCAGTCTCGCAATCATTTGTGCCCTAGAACTTTACCTTGATTTCATCAATTTATTTTTAGGCATCTTGCGCATTTTCGGAAACCGTAAATAGCTCACTCTAACAGTAAACGGACCAGATCAGGTTACCTAACGTGTAATCTGATCTGGTCCGTTTTTGTGTTATTTTATTGTCTTATTATTGAAAAAAGAATCAGACTATCAACTCAGTATACTGACCCCCGAATGTTAGACCAAAAATCTAATGTTTGGAGGTCAGTTTTT
>NZ_DAMDAK010000060.1:10558-15285 GCF_032094055.1 Carnobacterium sp. | reverse complement strand
AAGTAAACACCCGCTTAAAAGGGTTGCAATCATCGGTTTATTTTCTTTAAATAAAGTTTTCATCTCTCTTCGCTCCTTTTCAAATCAACCGTTAAGTGGTTCTTGTCTTTATAATAACACACTTATTTGTTAAATGATAATGATTGTTAAGAAATAATCAGTTTTATTTAACTGAAAAAGAAAAACGATTAAGAAAATGAAGAACTCAATTTTCTTAACCGTTTAGTAGCCATTAACACAAATGTCCGGTTTGGTTCCAAGAGTCTAATGAGAAAGACTTGTTTTGATAATGCAAGACTGAAATACTGGTATTTTCTAAAGGCGTCTGAGAGCGAATAGCTTTCAGTTCTTTCCCTAACAAAGAGGAAAGGGTCGCTGTTGTTGTGATGCTATGACCTACGAATAATAAATCCTGATCTGGAAACTGCTTGATCGCCTCTGTTACAGTTTTTGTTCCTCGGTGAATCAATTGCTGGTAAGTTTCTCCGCTAAATTCATTAGGGTCGTATAAGTCAGGACGGTGAAGTAAATTAAAAAACAATTCAGGCTCTTCTTTTTCAAAATCCGGAATATAAGCTCCTTCCCATTTTCCATAGCCAAACTCTTTATATTCTTCGACATAGTGGATGGTATAAGGATGTTGAAACTGAGAGGTGATCAATTTGGTTGTGTCCACTACACGTTTTTGTGGGCTGGCAATAATTTGTTTGATGCCGTATGAGTTTAACACTGCTCCCGTTTTAACAGCATCCTTTTTACTTTGTTCCAATAGAGGGGAATCAATAGCTCCGCCTTGCACCCGATTGGCTAAGTTGTATTCTGTTTTCCCGTGACGGACAAAAAATAAACGTTGGATGATGATCGTCTCCTTTTTTTAAAATATAATTTCATTCTATCACAGAATATTTCTGTTTCATAGAAATGAATGCGCTTACTCCTATAAGTTGGGCAGAAGCGATGTTTTGTAATGAAGCCTTTAAACTGAACGACAGCCTTTTTATTCCTATTTAAATAAAGAATTTAGTTGATTCAGACGCAAGTAGACAGGAAATTTATTTTAAAGAAATACTTGAAATAATATTTCAAGATGGTATGATAGGTTTATCAGATAAAACGATTACATTGAGGAGGGATTTTGTGTTAGGTACTTCAGTTTTTCTTGGAGAAGATCTTAACGAAGAACTGCGAGAAAGTCTAGTTTCAATGAAAAGACACGGGTTTACAGGGATTTTTTCATCTTTACATATTCCGGAAGATGACAGCTCACATTATTTGAGACGATTAACGACATTAGGTGAGTGGGCTAAGGAATTAGAAATGGAAGTAATGGTAGATATTTCAGGTTCTGCGTTAACAAAAATTGGGTTATCCTTTGAAAAGCCACAGGAAATTTTAGCCACTGGGATAACAGGGCTCAGAATAGACTATGGTATCAGCAATGAAGTGATTGCGGAATTGTCCCATGTTATGAAAGTTTCTTTGAATGCCAGTACCATTACAAATAAAGATGTAGCTGAATTAACCAGTGCCGGGGCGCATTTTGAACATTTGGAAGCTTGGCACAATTATTACCCTAGACCTGAAACAGGGTTGGGTAAAGCAGATTTTATCAAAAAAAATAAATGGTTGCAGCAATTAGGGTTTCGTGTAATGGCTTTTGTTCCAGGAGACAATCAATTAAGAGGTCCGCTTTTTGAAGGCTTGCCCACACTTGAAAAACATCGGTATGAACACCCGTTAGCTGCTGCTATTGAGTTATTTACTGACTGTTTAGTTGAAGACGTTTACATTGGCGATCCAGGTTTAAAGAAGAAAACGCAGCAGCAGTTTGCATCCTATTTTGAAAAAAATCAATTGCTATTATTTGCTGAACCAGAACAACAATCAGCTTATGCTCAGTCAGTAATGGGAGTGCATCAAAATCGATGGGATGCGGCGCGAGATGTTATCCGCAGTGCCGCTGCACGGTTCAAAGAAATAGGGGACATTATTCCTGAATCCCCCTTGGCCCGAACAAAAGGCAGTATTACGTTAGATAATCAATTATACGGACGTTATATGGGAGAAACTCAGATCTGCTTAACGGATTTGCCTGCAGATAAAAAAGTAAATGTAGTTGCACAGATCATTCCAGAAGATCGTTCGTTGTTGGAATGGTGCAAAGCCGGCCAGCCGTTCGAAATTCAAGTAAATAAAAAGTAAAAGAGGAGTTTATCAAATGAATTTAGAAAAATTAGCTACAGAAACAAGAAACCAACAAACAATGCACCTGGATGAGTTATCAGTAGCAGAAATGATGCAAGTCATGAATCAAGAAGATCAAACGGTTGCGGCTAAAGTAGCAGCTGAAATTCCACAAATTACTAAAGTAGTAGAAGCTATTATAAAATCATTTAATCAAGAAGGACGTTTAATCTATATGGGTGCCGGAACAAGCGGCCGCTTAGGTGTATTGGATGCAGCAGAATGTGTGCCGACTTTTAGTGTAGATTCCAGTATGGTACAAGGATTGATTGCAGGTGGAATGAAAGCGATGACAGTGGCGGTAGAAGGAGCCGAAGATTCAAAAGAACTTGGTGAAGAAGATTTGAAAGCGATTGAATTAACGGATAAAGACATCGTAGTTGGAATCGCAGCCAGCGGTCGTACACCTTATGTGATTGGCGGCTTAGAATACGCTAAAAAAGTTGGAGCTGCGACTGCTACAATAGCCTGTAACAAAAATGCTGAAATCAGCCGATATGCAGAACTGCCTATTGAGGTAGAAGTAGGTCCAGAAATATTAACCGGATCGACACGGTTGAAATCAGGCACAGCTCAAAAACTGGTATTGAATATGTTATCTACCGGCTCAATGATTGGTATCGGGAAAGTCTATCAAAATTTAATGGTTGATGTAAAACCATCAAATAAAAAGTTGGAAGAACGGTCAAAACGAATTATTATGGAAGCAACAGATTGTACCTATGAAGAAGCAAGCAAAGCCTTCGAGCAGGCAGAACAGCAAGTGAAATTAGCTATCGTGATGATATTAACTCACTCATCTAAAGAAGACGCGGCCAAAAAACTGACCGAAGCAAAAGGCTTTATTCGTAAAACTATTTAGCGAGATGAAAAGATAAAAATTGGAGGTTGTAAAAATGGCTGAAACAAAAGAACAGCGCTTAGCGAGAGAAATCTACGCACAAGTAGGCGGTATGGGAAATGTCAATAAAGTTATTCATTGTATGACACGGGTACGAATGGACATCAAAGATCCAGCAGCAGTTGATATAGCAGGATTAAAGAAAATTGATGGAGTATTGGGTGTAGTTGAAGAAGAAACCCTTCAAGTTGTTTTAGGCCCTGGTATTGTAAATAAAGTAGCAAAAGAAATGGTGAAAATGGCTGGAGTAGGACTGGGAGAAACCATACCTGTCCAAGCCGCCGCGACGACAGGCGGATCAACGAGCGGTCGTGAAGAAGCTGAGAGAAGAGCGGCCATTACAAAAGCCGATCAAAATCGATTGCCAATATCTTTGTTCCTTTGATTCCTGCATTTGTAGGAGCCGGTATTATCGGCGGGATCGCATCAGTCTTACAAAATATGTTGACAGCTGGAACAATAAGCGGGGAGTCTTGGGTCACAATCGTTCTGGTATTGAATATCATTAAAAATGGATTGTTTGGCTTCTTAAATATTTATGTTGGGATCAATGCAGCTAAGGTCTTTGGAGCTACTGAAGGATTAGGCGGTGTTGTAGCCGGTATTGTTTATCTAAGCGGTATGACTCCTGAAATGCCCTTACCAAATATTTTTACCGGTGGGGACCTAGCCGCCGGACAAGGCGGAATCATTGGTGTAGTTTTTGCTGTATTCCTATTGTCTATTGTCGAAAAAGCTTTACGTAAAGTAATTCCTGACTCAATTGATGTTATTGTAACACCTACTATTTCGTTGCTGCTTATCGGATTAGTGACGATTTTCTTGATTATGCCGATTGCAGGCGTGATCTCTTCAAGTTTAGTAGGAGCTATTACTTGGGTCTTAAATGTTGGCGGAGCATTTGCCGGTTTTATTCTTGGATTGTTCTTCTTGCCAATGGTGATGTTTGGATTGCATCAAGTCTTGACTCCAATCCATATTGAAATGATCGCATCACAAGGCATGACTTTGCTGTTACCTATTTTAGCTATGGCAGGCGGCGGACAAGTTGGTGCATCTTTAGCACTTTGGGTAAAATGCCGTAAAAATAAACAATTAACCAATATGATTAAAGGTTCATTGCCAGTTGGGATCTTAGGAATCGGCGAACCATTGATTTACGCGGTTACTTTGCCATTAGGACGTCCATTTATCACAGCCTGTATTGGCGGAGGTATTGGTGGAGCAGTCATCGGCGGCATTGGCGGTATTGGTGCGACTGCAATCGGGCCTTCAGGTGTTGCCTTGATTCCATTGATCTTCGGTCATATGTGGTGGGGTTATGTGTTAGGATTATTAGCTGCTTATGCCGGTGGGTTTATTGTCACTTACTTCTTTGGCGTACCGAAAGAAGCTATGGAGCCGACTGAATTGCCTTCAACTGAAGAATAATCTCCCTAGAGGATTGACCTAAACGAAAGAAATACTGTAAAATAAGTAAATTGAATGATCAATAGGCCTCTAAATCTATTCATTTAGAGGCCTATTATTTTTAGCTAGAAAGGAGTTTGTCTATGCAAAGCAATCTATTATTTTTGATTCA
>NZ_DAMDAK010000060.1:5211-10343 GCF_032094055.1 Carnobacterium sp. | reverse complement strand
ATTCAAGAAAAACTTTATAGTGAGATTCAACCAAATGAAGAATTGGAACAAATCAAAAAGAAGTTTTTACTGCAGACACACCATGTATTTAAAGAAACCAATCAAAGCTTGTCTTCTAAGCATGTAGCAGAAGCAACAGCATGGATTAACGAAAGTACCGTGATTTATACTTATGGAGTAGGAGCCTCTCATTTAGTAGCATTGGACTTGCAGCAAAAGTTCAGCAGAATAGGAAAATCCGTTACTTGCTCACAAGATCAGCATTTACTGGCTACTTCCATGTCTGTCGCCACTAAAGATGCGATTTTTTTTGCAGTTTCCAATAGCGGAGAAAAACAAGAAGCGATCGCTTTAATGAGAATAGCGAAGGATCTTGGAATAAGAACTATTTCATTGACAAAAGAATCGGATAATACATTAAGCCGATTGGCAGATATTTCTTTAAAGACAGCTAATACACATGAAGCGCCTTTAAGAAGTGGGGCAACAGCTTCTTTACTGGCTCAAATGTATGCTGTTGATTTATTGTTTTACGATTTCGCTACAAAATACTACCAAAGAACAATCGAAAACTTAGAAAAGTCAAAAGGCGCAATCCGAAAATTAACCCAATATTTAGAACAGGATGCGGAGTGACCCGAGTAAATATTCTACTTAAAAAGTAAAAAAGAGGTTCTGTTATTTTTGGTGTTGGTAAGCAAAATGAATCTATTCCACAATTTTGAAATTTTTGGAGGAGTAGTTGCTGCTTGCAGCCATGTAAAGGATTCAATGCGAATTACGAAACGATGATGCTTCGTTTGAGGCTTGAAAGATTGGAGACACTAAGGCTCCAATCGTTCTCATAGCTTCTTGCAAGCAGATACGTAAATTCCGGAGGAAATTTCACTATCTAAGAGTTACCAACACGATTCGATAAAGAGTCAAAAAAAGAGGTTGTCTTTGATTCACAAAGACAACCTCTTTTTCTTAACCAAATAATGCAAAATATCCTAATACTAGAACCCCTAAGATAATTCGATACCATCCGAAAGCCTTAAAGTCGTTGTTCTTGATGTAACCCATCAAGAATTTGATAGCCAGAACAGAAACAACAAAAGCCACTAACATACCGGTCAGTAATATAGCTGTTTCCATGCCGGTGAAATGAAATCCAAATTTCACCAATTTTAAAGCACTGGCTCCGAACATGACAGGAATAGATAAAAAGAAAGAATATTCAGCTGCAATGTAGCGAGAAGAGCCTAATAAAATGGCACCTAGAATAGTTGCGCCAGAACGAGATGTACCTGGGATCAACGATAACACTTGGAACATCCCAATTAAAAAGGCTGTTTTATAAGTCAAATCCTGGAACGTCTGTATGTATCCATTACGCCCTTTATTACGGTTCTCAATGACAATAAATAAAATACCATAAATAATCAACGTAACTGCAACCGTTACATAATTATATAAGTGTTCATTTAACCAATCGTCAAATAATAATCCTAAAACAGCTGCAGGTAAAACACCTACAATCACTTTATACCAAATAGACATTGTTTCTTGTTTTTCGGCAGCTGATTTTTTAGGCGAAAAAGGATTTAGTCTATGGAAATAGAGGAGGACTACTGCAAGAATTGCTCCTAATTGAATGACAACAAAAAACATTTCTTTAAATGCTGCTGAAGCATCCAATTGAATAAATTCCTCTACTAAAATCATATGGCCCGTGCTGCTGATTGGAAGCCATTCTGTGATACCTTCAACGATTCCTAAAAAAACCGCTTTTAATAATTCAATAAAAACCATGCTGTGCTCCTTTCATTTGTTTCGTTCTATTCAAACACAAAATCAAGTATACCGAAATTTTCATAAACTGCCAAACAAATAAGGGATTCTTTAAAAAAATTTACTGTTCTCCTTTATTCATTCTTATACTAGCTGAAAAACTGAAATTATAGTTGTCCCTGTAAAAGTTGTACCAATAAACTGCTGGCAGCTACAAAGAACCAGGTGATTAAGCCCAATAAGATTGGTTTAGGGCCGGTTTTTATCATCTCTTTAAAATTAGCCGTTAAACCGATTGCACCTAAAGCCATAGCAATCATGAAGAGAGAAGCAGTTTTTGTCATAGCAATAAAGCCTGCGGGCAAAACACCTGTGCTGCTAATAATGGAAGCGACTAAAAACCATAAAATAAACCAAGGAAAAATTTGTTTAATGGACACTTTTTCACTGGATTGTTTTTTCTTATAAATCTGGATACCAGCAATCAACAATGAAATAGGAATGATCAGTGTAGCACGAGTTAATTTAACAATTGTAGCATAATCGCCGGCAGCTTCACTGTAACTGTAACCAGCAGCCACAACAGAAGAAGTATCATTGATGGCTGTTCCAGCCCATAAACCGAAGCCTGCATCGCTAAGATGTAAAAGGTGCCCCAAAAATGGAAAAAGAAAGACAGCAATCACATTAAATAAGAAAATAGTAGAAATAGAAAGTGCAACTTCGTCCTCTTCAGCTTCAATAATAGGAGAAACAGCAGCAATAGCTGAACCACCGCAAATAGCCGTTCCAACACCAACTAAAATTTTAAGATTAGAGGGGATTTTCAACCATTTTCCCACTAAAAAAGCACTAAGAAAAGCGACAGAGATAGTAATAAGGGTAACTCCAAGAGAAGAGATACCAGTTTGTCCAATATCCTGGATATTTAGACTAAAACCAAGCAAGATAATCGACCATTGCAGTATTTTTTTAGCAGCAAGTTTTATTCCAGGCTGAAAATCAGCTCCGACTCCAATAGTATTTTTAAGTAATAAACCGATAATGACAGCAAAAACAGCACCGCCGATAATTGGAAAGAAATTTCCTAAGACTGTAGCGATGACCGCAATTAAACCAGTTAAAATAAGTCCTTTTATTTTGTTCATACTAAATAAATAACTCCTTTCTTTACCTCTTAATACTATAGCATAACCTATGAGATTAAATGGATAAAAAAATAACTGGGAAAAAAATACATTCAGATTGCTCTTGAAAATGTAAAGAATAAATAATACTCTAAATAAGTAGCAAGTATAGAAAGGACCGAATAAATGAAAATAAACAAACAATATAGATTATGGGATGATACACGAATCGTTCTGATGGGAAAGGGAATCTTAGTTGGTTTGCTGGCAGGCTTTATAGTTAGCTTATTCAGATTAGCCATCGAGCTGATATTAAAACAGGTTAAAATAATCTATCTATTCTTAACACAACAACCACAGTGGTTGATTGGCTGGATTCTACTGTCTGTTGTGCTGGCTGTTTTTCTTGGCCATCTGATTCATTCAGAGTCCAATATTAAAGGCAGCGGTATCCCGCAAGTTGAAGGACAATTACAGGGAACAGTTGAATTATACTGGTGGCCTGTATTATGGAAAAAATTTATCGGTGGTATATTAGCCATTGGATCTGGTTTATTTCTTGGCAGAGAAGGCCCGTCAATACAACTGGGTGCTATGACAGGACAAGGAGTAAACCAACTGTTTAAAGGCAAACGAATGGATGAAAAAATATTGCTTTCAAGTGGAGCAAGTGCTGGATTGTCTGCGGCATTCAATGCTCCATTAGCTGGCTTGTTATTTGTTTTAGAAGAAGTACACCATAATTTTTCTCCTTTAATCGGGTTAACATCACTGGCATCTGCCGTGACAGCTAATTTTGTTTCTTTAAATTTTTTCGGACTAAAACCGATTTTAGACATAGGAAGCCTTACCCCTTTGCCACTTAGCGAGTACGGCCACCTGCTTATATTAGGATTTTTATTAGGGTTGTTTGGGTTGATGTATCAAAAAGTTTTATTGTTATTGCCGCGTTTATATGGAAAGATACCTTGCTTATCTTCTAAATATTATAGTATTGTCCCTTTTTTATTAATTATTCCTATTGGACTTTTTGCGCCTGATTTACTGGGCGGAGGCAATGAATTGATTATTCAGTTAGGGTTATCTTCTCCAACTATCGGTATATTGGCCAGTTTGTTTGTCTTGCGATTTATTTTTTCAATGGTTTCTTATGGCAGTCAACTGCCAGGCGGTATCTTTTTACCGATTCTTACATTAGGTGCAATTTTAGGCTCCTTATACGGGAACCTGGCTGTTGAATTTGTCGGTATGGACCCTATTTATATCAGCAGCTTTATTGTTTTATCAATGGCTGGTTATTTTACAGCTATTGGAAAAGCCCCTTTAACGGCTATTATTCTAGTGACCGAAATGGTGGGAAGTTTGAATCAGTTAATGCCTTTAGCAGTGGTATCATTGGTGTCTTATACCATCGCTGACTTAACAGGAGCAAAACCAATCTATGAAGCTTTATTGGAACGTTTAGTTGGAAAAGACAGATACGCCCTTAAAGGCAGGAAAGAAATAATTGAAGTAACCGTTCAAGCAGAAAGCATTTTAGACGGTGGGATGATTCGTGATTTTAAATGGCCTAAAGAAGCGTTGTTAACTTCTATTCGCCGTGGCGAAAGCGAGATCATTACTCACGGGGATACAGTAATGCATTTAGGAGATACCTTGATTATTTTAACAGATGAAGGAGTAACACAAAAAGTTCGTGAACAAATTAAAGAGATGAGTGAGTATAAAGACAAACGAATTTAAAGAAAAAACTGAATGGAGTAAAGGCTTTCGTTTGTCTTCAAAAATAGGAGCTTTTATGTTACTATGATACTGAGAACTTTTCATACAGATGTTCGATGAAAAGAACTATAGAATTTTTAAGGAGATGAGTATATATGGGAATGTTTGATTTTTTAAAGAAAAAAGACACAACACCTGAAAATAGCCCTGTAAAGTTGTATGCACCGGCAAACGGGAAATTGATTTCAATTGATGAAGTTTCAGATCCTGTTTTTTCACAAAAAATGATGGGAGACGGTTTCGCTGTTATTCCAACAGACGGAAAAATCACATCACCAGCTGCTGGTAAAGTATTAAGTGTTTTTCCAACTCAACATGCAGTGGGCCTTTTACTTGAAAATGGCGTAGAAATCTTATTGCATATGGGATTAGATACAGTAGAATTAAACGGTGGACCTTTTGAAACGGCCGTTAAAGAAGGCGATGAAGTAACTGAAAATACAGTGATGT
>NZ_DAMDAK010000060.1:4513-5201 GCF_032094055.1 Carnobacterium sp. | reverse complement strand
GATTTCAACTGTTGACTTAGCTGCTTTAGAAGCCGCGGGTAAAGATAGTGCAATGGTAGTTGTCTTTACCAATATGGACAAAGTAGCAGACTTTAATTTAGCTGCTACAGGAGAAGTTTCATCTTCTTCAGAGATTGGTTCTGTCAAAGCGACTGATTAATTTTATTCAAAACCAAAGAAAAGACTTACTTTTTCGTTGCTGAGAAGCGCAAACGGAAAGGTAAGTCTTTTTTTATTGATGCGTTTAGTTTTAGTTCACAGGTCGGATAAGCGTAAATTCTTCATTTAAAGTAGCATATTGATCGCCTGCTAAGCGAGCAACGGGATTTAAATCCCCGGTTAAAATGTAGTCTTTAGCTAAATCAATGACAGATTCATGGAAAAAAAAGTCGGTTATCCGGAAAATAAATAAATCCGTAATAATGTTTCCAGCTTCATCTTTGATAGGAATATGCTGATACAATTTTCCCTCAAAATGAACTTTTGCTTCTTGAATGGTAGGAACACTAACCGTTTGACTATCAATCAGAGTTAATTGAGTTCGATCCAGTTCACTTTCATGAGGAGCTAAAGGAGCTGCTGTACGATTCATTTCTTCAACTAAATCTTGATCTACAATATGAATCACTGCTTCTTTTCGGTCTAAAATATTGCGGGCTGTGTCTTTCTGTTTTCCTGCATTCCGTAA
>NZ_DAMDAK010000060.1:0-4503 GCF_032094055.1 Carnobacterium sp. | reverse complement strand
GGACGCGGAATGACGCTACCGCTGATAAACTTATATTGTTGTTTTTTAGTAAGCTCGTCTGCTGTAAAATGAATCAAATGAGTAGCTTCCTTTCAATGAATTAGAGGTATTCTTTTTCAAATTTTTTATTGCTGCGGACAGTATCAATTGGCCGAACAAGTCTTTCAATTTCTGCTCGTTTGTTCCGGAAAGCAGGAGGCAGTGCTAATGTTTCTCCTAATGTTTCGTAATCTTCTTCATCATCAATAAAACCAGGACCATCTGTTGCGAATTCAAATAAAATACCAGGTGCAATTCGGGCATAAAGCGATTCAAAATAAAAACGATCTACATAACCGGAAGTTGGAAAACGAAATTGAGCCATTCGATCGATCCATTTATCTAGGGCAGCGCGATTTTCAACACGGAAGGCCATATGATGGACACTGCCATAACCTTGTTGAGCTTGCGAAAGATCTTCATTGTGTTCTACGATCAATTGCGCGCCATTTCCGCCAGACCCTACTTCAAATAAATGAAAGGCATCTTCTTGAGCAATTTCTTTAAAATGTAAAACTTTTTCTAACACTTCTTTCAAAAAGTCAAAATTCTCAATCCGAACAAAAATAGGTCCTAATCCTGTAATCGCAAACTCATCTGGAACAGGCCCTTTATGCCAAGGAATTCCCGCCCCGACTCCTTTATTATTTTCATCAGAAATCAATTGGTATTGCTGTTCATCAAAATCTTCAAAAGGTAAGATTTTTTTTCCGAATTGTTCTTTAATCCCATGATGGGCAACGCCATATTTGTCAAAGCGCTTTACCCAGTACTCTAAAGCAACATCATTTGGGACACGTAAAGATGTTTTAGAAATATCATTTGTTCCCTTTGTTCCTTGAGGGATTCCAGGGAAATCAAAAAAAGTCATATCTGTTCCGGCACTTCCCTTATCATCTGCAAAAAAGAGATGATAAGTCTGAATGTCATCTTGATTGACGGTTTTTTTTACTAATCGTAAACTTAAAACAGTAGTGAAAAAATCATAAATTTTTTCCGCACTACTAGTAATAGCAGTCACATGATGTATTCCTTTTATTTCGTCCACTTTAAAATTCCTCCAAATTCGCTTCAATTTCTGATCGTTTTGTTTCTAAAAAAGGCGGCAATGAAAAATGTTCTCCTAATTCATCTAAGGGTTCGTCTAATGTAAAGCCAGGTTTATTGGTCGCAATTTCAATACGTAAGCCATTTGGTTCTAGTAAATAAAGACTTTGGAAATATCCGCGATCTGCATATAATTCAATAGTCAGTTGGTGCTGTTTTGCTGTTTCCTGTAATTGATTAAGTTCGGCAATGGAATCGACAGAATAGGCAATATGATCAATTGAACCGCGTCCCATTCTGGAAACAGCTGTTTGTTTGCTAGCTTTGACCGTAGTAAAACTAGAGTCTTTTTTTATAGCTAATTGTCCAATCGCATGCGAAGGAGACAGGCCTAAATAGTTAGTTAAGAAAGAAACTGTTTCATCGGGCTGCTCAACACGCAAAGATATTTCGCTTATTCCGATTATTTGCTTGTTTACTGGAATATCTGAATGATTGGTTGCATTTTCAAGCGCAATGGATTCATCGACCTCCATTAAAGAAAGAGAAAGAGAATCATTATCTTTAAAATCCAGCACTTGTTTACAGCTATTATAATCTGAAGGGGTAGCATAATCAGTTAAACGAGTTTCCCAATAAGGTAAACTGCCTCGTGGCACTTTTAACGTCACCTTTGAAAAGTAATTATTATTTTTTGCAGCCTGTCCTACTTTTTTTAATTCAAAAAAAGTCAATAATGTGCCAGGATTTCCTTGATAATCTCCATAAAAGAGATGCCGTATTTGTGTGTTTTGTTGGTTGACAGTATTCTTTACAAGACGCAAGCCTAAAATCTCTGTGTAGAAATAATGGTTATCAGCTGCTGATTTTGTAAAAGCTGAAATATGATGGATTCCTTCAACCATAATTTGACCTCCCTTATGATTAGAGTAATAATTTGTTTGATTTCTGAACGGTGCTGCTAGTAAAACAAGTATAGCATACAATACTTTTACTTACAATAAGTAAGTGTTGGTGGGTTAGAGCAAAGGGTTTCGCTGCTTAAGCAAAACAACACAAAAAGAATGAGCCTGCTTTTTGTGTTGTGTATAAGAGTCAGGTTATTTGAAGTAGACACAGACGCATTCAGGCGCATAAACGTCTTTTTGAACCAGCGTTAATTTTCCTGATGCAGTGTCTCGTTCAAATAAAGTTAAGTTATCAGAATCTTGGTGAGCTGCTACAATGAATTTACCAGAAGGATCGATAGCAAAGTCACGCGGAATTTTCCCTTCAGAAGGAACGATGTCGATTAGCTCTAGTGTTTGGTCATCACTTGAGACTGAAAAGACAGCAATTGAGTCATGTCCGCGATTCGAAGCATAAACAAAGCGACCATCATCAGAGATACGGATCGCCGCACCGCCATTGAAACTTGTATGTTCTGCGGGAATAGTAGAAATGGTTTGAAGGTGAGTGAAAGTTCCCGTTTCAGGTTCATAACCCAATACTAAAACTTCGCTGCTTAATTCCCCAAAAAGATAAGCTGTTGTTCCATTTGGATGAAACACTAAATGACGCGGGCCTGTGCCAGGTGCAGCATTGTAACGACTAACTTCAGTTAGTTTGCCCGTTTCATCGACTGAATAGGTATAAACAGCATCTGTTCCTAGATCACAAGCTACAACAAAGCGGTTATCAGGTGTCAGATCCATATAATGAGCATGTGCGCTTTGTTGATTTTCATGTACACTTGAGCCGGTATGTTTAACTGTATCCAATAAAGCTAAATGTCCTTCTGCGTCAGTCTTTAAAACAGCTACTTCACCTTTGTGGTAATTTGCAGTGTAAACAAAAGAACGTTCTTTATCAAAGCTTACATAACAAGGAGGAGCTCCTTCAGCCGAAACCGCATCCACTTTGGTGATGTCATTTTTCACGTTTTTCTTAAATGAAACGAGTGCACCTGCCCCATTCTCTTTAGAGATTGTATATAAAACTGTTTGGTCATCAGATAACGCGAGATAAGTTGGACTGTCAGCTTCCACAACAAAAGACAAATCTGCTAATTCTTTTTTTTCAGTATCTAATTGAATTTGATAGACACCTTTACTTTCACGTTTAGTATAGGTTCCTAAAAGTATGTTTTCTTTCATTCCGTATTCCTCCTATGATTTCGTATTCATTTCTTTTTTAGTATAGCATAGTTTAAAAAACAATAAAAAAAAAGCGAGTAGAAAACAGCGTTGTTTTTTCTCACTTTTTTTCGGTTGAATTTAGTTTTTTGTAAAACGGGAAGGCAATAGATGTTGAACAGCTTCATAAATCCGCTCATTCGAATGAGTATCTCGATACTCTAATAAAGCGTCTGCTTTCTGGCGGTTTTTACGAGACATCTCAAAGCCCTCTTGACCTAATTTAGTTAAATGGTAAATGAAACTGTCTTCGTCACTTGCGATTTCACCGGGTAATTCATTAAAATAAATCTCTCGTAGTGAAATTTGATTTTCTGAATCAGGGCCTTTAACTTCTGGTTGATAAAAACAAACTGGTTTAGTTAAAAAACTGAAATCAAAAGCATGTGGATCAGTATCTGTTATAAATACTTTGCTTTCCTTGAGCAACTGTAAAATGTTTGCTTGTTCCTGTAAAAACACAGAACAGCCGCAATCAGCAAAACGACTAAAATAGCGGACCATAGAATGGGGTAGAGCAACCGTAACGGATAGGTCATATTCAGCTAAGAGTTGTTTAAAGTCTGGGTTCTTTACTAACGATAAGAAACGTTTTGCTGTCCGGTCAATGGCTTCTGTTTGATAATGTAGCCCCGTTTCTTGATCAGCAGGGAAAATTAAAATTTCTGGTTTTGTTACGTCCTTTTCATCTAGAGCCAGCAGCGTATCAAAACGTGCCAAACCGGTAAGGGCAACTTGCTGTTCAGGATAGCCTAATGTTTCAATAGCGTAACGTTTTTCAATTTTTGAGCTGACCAAAAATAAATCAGTTTTAAATTGATCTGAAGCAAAGCCAAGGGATTGCTTGACCGGTTGTAAGCCTAAAACGTTACTTTGTAATAAAACGCGTTTAGCACCAATAATATCGATCCATAGTGGATTACGTGTAGGATAAATATGGTAAGGAGCTTCAGAAGTTAAAATAACTTGAGCCATTAACAATGTCCGAATATATTGTTTGGATTTAAACGGCAAAATGTGTTCTTTATCGAAAGCCACTGCTTTTTCATAATCTGGAGAAGCCGGATCTAATACATAATACACTGTTAGCTCTGGATGATTTTTCCGTAGGTATTGAAAGAAATACCAGCCATTGTTACGAGCTTCTAATGGTTTTTCACCAATGATCCAGATGTTTCGTTCGGTTTGGAAAGGTTTGACTAGACGCGAAAAAGGTTGGATTTCTTTGTAATACTCGTAAACG
>NZ_DAMDAK010000059.1:0-15563 GCF_032094055.1 Carnobacterium sp. | reverse complement strand
GTTCAGTAGTGGGAGTGTATTTTTCTATATGTTTATTAAAGCTAACGAAAGTGGGGCTAAATTTTTCGAAAAAATACTTTTGTCCCAGCTTCTATTTTTTATTTAAGTTATGAGAATCTTGGCCATCATACTTCATTGTATGCCGCATGTACGACTGTATTATGTCTTCCAGAACCTGATTCAATTCTTAATAAGTCGACATCCTTACTCTTTTACTCTCATTAGTCTTAATCCATTCAGAGCTACCAGAAGGGTTGCACCCATATCAGAAAGGATGGCAATCCAAAGTGTTAGCCAGCCTGGAATAACCAATAGCAAGGCGATTATCTTGATCGCAATCGCAAAGGTAATGTTGGCCTTGATAATGTTCAATGCTTTCCGGCTCAACTTTATTGTAAAAGGAAGTTTTTTCAAATCGTCTCCCATAAGAGCCACATCAGCTGTTTCAAGAGCCGTATCCGTACCGGCCCCTCCCATAGCAATACCAACCGTAGAAGCTGCAAGTGCTGGTGCGTCATTGACGCCGTCTCCCACCATTGCAACATTTTTATACTCTGAACGTAATTGCTTGATATAATCTAATTTATCTTCGGGCATGAGTTCGGCTTGAATATCTGATACACCAACTTGGCTTCCAATCGCTTTCGCAGTTCCATGGTTATCACCTGTCAGCATAATTGTTTTCTTGATACCCATTTCATGAAGCTTCTGAATAATTTCGTTGCTCGATTCTCGCACTTCGTCCGCTACAGCAATTACTGCGAGCAATTCTTTCTGAGTTCCTATCAACATGGCGGTTTTTCCTTGGTTTTGGAGCGCTGTGACCTTCTCTTCTAATTTCCAATCAAAAGGAGAGTCCATTAATTCTTGGAACATTTTTGGACTGCCGATATAGTAGGTTACTCCTTGAACGGTTCCTTGGATTCCTTTGCCCGTTAGAGAGGTGAAGTCCTCTACAACGATTTCCGAGTACGGCACATTCTCGTTTTCCGCCTTTTTCATAATAGCAGATGCTAAGGGGTGTTGGGAGCGATACTCTAAGGCGGTAATGACGGAAAGCAATTCCCTTTCACCGGTTTGACCGCTGAAAACTTGGTAATTCGTTACGACCGGAACGCCCTTTGTGAGCGTGCCTGTTTTATCGAAAGCGATAGCCTTTAGGGAACCCATTTCCTCAAGATATATTCCACCTTTAATGAGAACTCCTTTTTTTGCCGCATTCCCTATGGCTGATACAATGGAGATGGGAGTGGAAATAACTAGCGCACAAGGACAACCGACCACCAGGACAGCTAATCCTTGATATACCCACATTTCCCAACTGCCACCCAGTAAGATAGGGGGAACGACTGCGACCAAAAGGGCCACTAGCATGATAATTGGAGTATAGTATTTTGCAAATTTATCCACGAAAGCTTGGGCTGGAGCGCGTTCCCCTTGTGCTTCCTCTACCAGATGAATGATCTTGGAAATGGTTGTATCTTCCACTAATTTAGTGATCTTAACTTCCAACAAGCCTTCTTCATTTAATGTTCCTGCAAAGACTTCGTCTTCAACGGATTTCTCAACCGGAACAGATTCACCAGTAATGGCAGCCTGGTTGACAGCGGAATATCCACTCACAACCACCCCGTCCATTGCAATCTTTTGTCCCGGCTTAACAATCATGATATCGCCTATGGCAATATCTTGAACGTGTACCATCATTTCCTGACCGTTTCGACGAACGAGAGCCTGCTTGGGTGCGATGTCCATTAGCGAGCGGATAGATTGTCTTGCCCGATCCATGGAGAAACGCTCTAGTTCCTCGCTGAGTGCAAAGAGAATCACAACCAGAGCCACTTCTCCCCATTCCCCGATGATTGCCCCACCAATTGTGGCTACAGTCATAAGGGTCTTCATATCGAAATCTAAACGCACCAAGTTTTGTAGGCCGACCTTGAACAAGGATAGGCCACCGATGAACATGGATGCTATAAACAATAGGATAGTGACCACATTTTCTTCTCCATTGACGGAGGAGGAGAGAAACCCAAGGGCAACAAATAATGTGGCATAAAGGATTGTACTGTACTTCTGATAGAAGGGAACTTTCTCATCGCCTGATTGTTCCTCCTGCTCCTCTTGCTTAGGCAGAGAAGACTCTGGCTTCACTTTTAGATTCTCAAAGGCGCCGGCTGTCTCCAATTCTGCAACTGAAGCTGTCCCGTATACTGATATTTTGGAAGCCCCAAAGTTCACTTTCGCGTCCTGTACGCCGGGAAGATCCTTCACATTTCGTTCAAATTTACCCGCGCAATTAGCACAGGAGAATCCTTGTACACGGAAAGAGTTCATTTCCGTTTTTGATTGTTCGTTTAATTGATCAGACATTTAAATTTACCTCTTTCTTATGCATGAGTGCAATCATCATGATTTGTTTGACTGGGTCGCTGTCCAGCGAGTAAAAGGAAAGTTTTCCTTCTTTTCGATATGTGACAATCCCTTGCTTATATAGAGTGCGTAAATGGTGCGAGGCATTAGCCACTGTTACATCCAATATGTTTGCTATATCGCAGACGCACAGTTCATCTTCCAAGCATAAAGCGTAGGCAATTTTAGCCCGATTTTCATCAGAAACGGCTTTCAGCCATTGAGATACACTTCCGATTTTTGCCTCCTCCAGAGCTTCTTGTACATGTTCCACCTTGTCCTCGTCATAACAGAAAATTTCACACGAAGCCTTATTCATACTTTTCACTTCCTTATTCAAATTTAAGATTCACCGTATTATATCCCTTTTCAAGAGTTCATTCAAGTGTATATTTGATTGTTTAATTTCGTATTGTCTCTAGCAGAATTATCAATGAAAAAAATGAAGAACATGATGTGATTTCTGTAAGCAATGGTACGGATGTTATGATAGATGTAACTGATTTTATTGTAATGAAAAAGGCCTTATCTACATTAGTAAAACCCCACAAGGTATCTTTAAAAAGTGAATCAGGATATTTATAAAATATTATTTTTTCAATGAGAGGAAAAAGAAGAGGTTGTTGCTTTAGTTGTATTTGCTATCTCTGTTGTGGTTCTTTGCTATATTAGTTACAGATTAGAAAAAATTTCTTTTGTTTCTGAAACGTTAGAAAAATATGAACGAATTATTGTCCCAGTGGTGTTTATTGGATTAGGAATCTTTATCTTGGTTGAAAATGGAACCATACAAACAGTTCTCAATTTATTAAATTAGCACTATAGTGAATTTCAAATTAAAAAGGCAACGAGATTATTAAAACTCGCTGCCTTTTTTTATTTGAAATAATGAATTGTAAAAGCCTGTTGCTTTAAATTTTTTTATTCTTCTGGTTCTTTGATATGGGTCAAAACTTGCTCAAGGATACTAAAAATATGAAGATCGTCAAGGCTATAAATCATACTTTTACCAGCTCTTTTCGCTTTTACTAATCTTGAAGTCTTTAACGTTTTTAATTGGTGAGAAATTGCAGATTGTTCCATACTCAAAGACTGCGCAATAGTTCCAACACTTAGTTCTTCCTTTTGCAAAAGGAATAAAATCGACAGTCGTGTAGGGTCGCTGATAATTTTAAAGATTTTACTTACCTCTTGTATAGATTTATTTTCTAATGGAGAAGTCAACGATGGTTTCATAGATTTATCTCTCCTTCATATGTGTACTGGTTCATGTTTAGATTATCAAAAGATAGGGATAAAGCAAGTTTTTTATGAAAAGCAGCTTTTTTAGCCTTCTATATTTTATCAAATAAATAAGATAACTATTTTTTTGACAAGTTAGACAGAACGTTATATAATGAATCCGCAGACATATGAACGATTATTCATATGTAATGCGTAAACATTACGATTTAAGAAAATAATTAATATAAAAAAAAATAAAAGTTTTATTAAGAAAGGTGATAGAAAATGAAAGATATTGAAGAGCAAGACACTCACGAAAATGGTAGTCATAATCATGACCATGATCACGGAAAAATGCCCATTGTATTATACTTTATTGGTTTAGCATTGGCACTCATTGCGTTATTTTTAGACGGAGAAACTAGTTTGTTACAAAATAGTTTATTTTCAATTGCTTCAATTAGCGCTGGCTATCATGTCATTATTCTTGAAGGAATTGGTGAAACGATTGAAAACACTAAAAATAAAAAGAAATTTACACCCAACTCGCATATTTTAATGGGAACAGCTGCGCTAGGAGCTTCTCTGATAGGAAATTTTTGGGAAGGAACTTTATTGATACTTATCTTCTCTGGAGCACATTTTCTTGAGGATTACGCTGAAGGAAGAAGTAAAAGAGAAATTACCAAGTTGTTAGAAATGAATCCAACAACTGCTAGGTTGATTATGATTGATGGAAACACAACAATCGTTGATGTGAATGAATTAAAAGTGGGAGATCAACTTCAAGTATTAAACGGTGACCAAGTACCTATTGACGGAACCCTATTATCTGGCTCTACGTCCATTGACGAATCTTCTATTAATGGAGAGAGTATCCCAAAAGAGAAGTCAAAGGGAGACAGTGTTTTTGGGAGTACCATTAATGGTACAGGTACGTTTACAATGGAAGTCACGAAAGAAAATAAAGATACTGTTTTTTCAAAAATTTTACAGCTAGTAAATCAAAATCAAGAGAATCAAACAAAAGCTTCTAGCATTATTCAAAAGTTTGAGCCTAGGTATGTTAAATTTGTTTTAATTGCAATTCCACTCTTTATTTTACTCATGCCTGTACTTCTTGATTGGACATGGTCACAAAGTATCTATAGAGGATTAGTTCTTTTAGTTGCGGCTTCGCCATGTGCTCTAGCAGCAGCTACGGTATCGGTAACATTATCAGCTACATCGAACCTAGCAAAAAGAGGTGTCCTTTCAAAAGGAAGTTCCTATTTGTCTCAGTTAGCTGATATTCAAGCCATTGCCTTTGATAAAACAGGAACCTTAACTAAAGGAAAACCTGAAGTAACGAATGATTACTTTGGTGATTCTGTAGACAAAGAAGAGATTATTGATATCGTAGTGGCTCTTGAAAAAGAATCAAATCACCCATTAGCGAGTGCTATTTTAAAAAAGTATGAACAAAAAAATAAACTAGCTATTGAAGTGGAAAATCAGATTGGACGAGGTTTAACAGGCGATTATAGAGGTAAAGCTTATCGTATTGGTAAACCTACCTCTTTTGACGCTGTATCTGATGAATATTCACAGTTAAATAAAAAATGGGCTTCAGAAGGTAAGACGGTTGTATATGTATCAAAGAATGAGCAAGTAATCGGTCTTATAGCCTTAATGGATGTTCCAAGTGAAAATGCGAAAGCAACGATAGATTATTTTAAGAAACTTGGTATCCATACTACTTTGATCACTGGGGACTCTGAAATGACAGGACAAGCTGTTGGTAAACAATTAGGAGTAGACCAAGTGATTGCAAATGTCATGCCAGAAGATAAATCGCAAATTATCACTGAACAACAAGAAACATATGGCGTGACCGCTATGGTGGGAGATGGCGTAAATGACGCGCCTGCTCTTGTAAAAGCAAATGTTGGAATTGCTATGGGCGATGGTACGGATGTTGCAGTAGATGTCTCTGATCTAGTTTTAATGAAAAGTGATTTATCTAAATTAGTCAAAGCTCATGAGATTTCTTTAAAAATGAATCGTGTTACTTGGCAAAACATTATTTTCTCAATGGCCGTTGTAGCCTTTTTAGTTGTCGTTAGTTTATTAGGATTAACGGATATAGCCATTAGTGTCATCATTCATGAAGGAAGTACCTTAGTCGTAATACTAAATGGTCTACGATTATTAAAAACTAAATAAATACACTAAATTGAATATAAACATTTTTCTAATACTGTTATTTTATATTGAGTACGTAAGGCAACAATCGCATTTTTAATAACATACCCTTCACCTTCCTTTATTTTCGTTACAGGTAATAACGAAAATAAAGGAAGGTGTTACTAACTAATACATGAAATTGTATAAAATCGTGTATCCTGAATCCTATACCTATAAGGTTCTTTTTTTCTAACCGCCTATAATACATGATTTCGTGGTATAATGATTGAAATCATGTATCACTTTTGTGAGAGGAGAGACCATTTCAATGACTTACAACGTCCAACCCTTAAGAACGCAGCAAGAAATCAACGACTTTTTATTCTGTTTACGCCGCAATCAGCATGCCGAACGAGACGTTTTTCTCTTTTTGATCGGTATTAACAGCGGTTTGCGCATGTCAGACATTGTTAAATTAAAGAAAAAAGATATCATAGCTTCAAAAAACCCCCGTATAGTGGAACAAAAGACAGGCAAAACACGCATTTTGTATTTGAGTAGCTTGCAGGACTTGATCCAGGACTACACTAAAGACTTGGAGCCAGAAGATTATTTGTTTCCCAGCAGCAAAGGCGGTTATTTAAAGGTAAATACCGTTTACCAAATGTTTCAAAAGGTAGCTGATTTACTAGGAAGAGACGATATCGGGACGCACACTCTGCGGAAAACCTTTGGTTATCATTATTACAAGAAAACTAAAGATGTAGCTACGTTAATGGAAATTTTTGGACATAGCAGTGAAAATATTACAAAACGGTATATTGGAATTAATGAAGATGAAATTAGCGAAACGCTATTAA
Source organism: Carnobacterium sp. (assembly GCF_032094055.1). Lineage (GTDB taxonomy): Bacteria > Bacillota > Bacilli > Lactobacillales > Carnobacteriaceae > Carnobacterium_A. The sequence goes on along the minus strand of NZ_DAMDAK010000059.1, from coordinate 8,901 downwards.
ACTTTAGACTAGGTTTTTAAGTTAGCAATACACTTCTTAATGCTTAAAAAAAAGACATACCCAATCCTTTTAAGGAAAATGCATAATAATAGACTATTTAAATTGTTTTCTGAAAAATTCTTTGGCATTATGTTCGAGCGTATACTTGTTATATTTACTTTTATATTTAGATTCACAATGGTGACACCTATAGGCGTAAGTACCAAAGAATTTTTTTTTGCAAATCAATTCAAAGTTATCATTTACACATAAAGGGCCAGTTACATCGCGAAATTCTTTTCCACCTCTGTGCATAGAAAAACTATTAGGGTAATCATATTCAATTTCATACATCAAACCTTTATACGTTTCATATGCTTTATAATCGGGAGATGTATTAAATACAAAAGCGATGGGGGATCTATTAAGCTGGTTACTATCCCTATGCTTAACAATTAAATTTCTAATCAATAAAAAAATACTTACTAATAATACAATAGACAAAATAAAGAGTAGTAATTTATATAAGATTATAGGGATCTTAGGTTGTAAATTTTCAATATATTGCATTGCAGAAAAAGAAAGTAATCCAGCTACAATATTTACGGATGTTTTTGATAAAACATTAAATAACCACTTCAACATTTGTTCACCTCACATATTCATTGTTTAAATAAATGACTTAAAAAACCCTTTTTTTTTGTTGGAACTTGTTCTAATTCCAGTAATTTCTTATTGTGATTTTCTATTTTTTCAATGGCAGTTTCTAATTGTCCCGATAACTTTAGGTTGCTTTCAACTAATTGGTTAATTAGCGCTTCATATTGTTTAAGTTTATCATCTTGAATCGGGTGTAGGTCGTCGTTTGTGTCGCCCTCAAGTCGGATATCGGTATCTGATACGCTCGCCACGTCATTTTCTGATAAAGCTTGTTTTATTGATTTTTCTAATGAAAAATCAGGGCGCACTTTCAACGCTATCACCCGCTTTAAAATCGATACATCGACATGAGTATACAATCGACTGTTATTACTATCACGTTCAAAATAAGCCTTGTTACCACTTGATTTTTCAATCAAACTAGAGTATTTACGTAGTGTTGTAACTGCAATTCCCAGCTTTTTTGCAGCGATATTAGGCGATATGTATTCTATAAAATCAGTATTCTTATTCATAAGAGAAACCACCTTAACTGTTGTTATAACAATAGTTTAAAGAAACTCAACTAACGACACAATCATTTATTTATTTGTTCTTGTTTAGCCTTCTCACGCTTATAGATCTCAGCTTGTGTTTCTATTTCTTCGTTATTGACCCAATCATATAATGGAACATGCAACTGTTTTTTTTCTTCAAAAATAAAACTAATTCGTTCAATTTTGTTTCCTTTGTTAGCTTTTTCCTTTTTATATCTTAGACTCTTAAAGAGTGGTTTTAACTCTTTCATACTTTTTTGAAGGATCCTTCTATCTATGTCATACATACGATAACTTTCAGGAATATCTAATAACCGTTTGAATTCTTCAATAGACACTGTATAAAAACCTGTCCCTTTAAACTGTTTTAATTTTCGGTATATTGTTTTTGAATATGAACTATTAATTGTTGTAAATTCCTTTAATTCAAATTTGGTAAACATTTCAAAATCATTTAATAGAAATTCAAATTCTTTGTTAACCCCAATTTTAACGGTTTTTGTATCTGCATTGATATCAAATTTAGTGAAAAGTACAAAGCGTTTTATTCTTGTTTCTGTACGCTCTCCATAAGTAAGGCCAAGCATTTTCGTGTAAGTTTTATCCAAGTCATTCATAAACCGTTTAACAGACGTAGGAGAATAACTACTCAAATCTTTCAATTGTTCAAAACTAAATTCGATTTCTTCGGTATATCTATCTTTTAATTTCGAGCATATAGAAAAAAATAAATCTAGCTCATTAGGATTGAATTTTCGAAAACTCACATCATTTAAACTATTTTCATATTTTACAACTTCATTCAACAAAAATGCCGCCTTTCTATATAGAATTTATTTAATTATAACTACCTAAAGACGACATGTAAATGAAATGTCGTTCCTTAGCAGACAAAGTGTCGTCTATAGACAGACAAAGTGTCGTCTATAAGCAGACAAAGTGTCGTCTATAGACAGACAAAGTGTCGTCTATAGTACAGACAAAGTGTCGTCTTTACTATAGCTGAAACCCTTGTGGGAGTAAGTCAAAAAGCGCCCCTAAAACTCTTTTATCTTTAAAACTCTTTTAAAACTATATTATAACTAATAAATAAAGAACCTCACTTAAGTTATTCTTTAAATAAAAAATCCAAAAACATAAATAAAATGATAGCTTGCTCCGCAAGCCTGAATAAATTTTAAAGTTCAAAACCGTCAGCAACGTTCTGTGTCTCGACTTACGCTCGACTGATCGAACCATTGTATGGATTTAGAAGCTAAAAAACAGCCTTATTTTTAACTTTAGATTAAAAGCTTATAAAAGGTCGTTTAAACAAATAGAACTGTCTCTAAGGCTCTTTTTAGGGCTTTAAATTGATTTTAGTTGTCTATCTCCAATAAATGGCTCATTTCAGTATTTTTAAACCAATAACTTTTTTCAATCTCACAAATACCTACTTGATAAGCAAATAAAACAGGTTTTTTAAGGTTTGCAAAGTCTTCTGGACGGATTAAAGGCGTAGATTGCTGATTGTAAGAATGATTTTTTTTAAGACTCCAGCGATCATTATCTCTAGACATAGATTGAACGATACTGGTTTTCATACCGGCTCTGTCACTAAAGTATTTTTGGCTTTCCGTATCGGTTGCGTTATGAATTAAAGTGTAATGAACGTTATCCATAATAATTTTGCGTGAATCTGATCCATAAACCTTGTCTAATTGGGCTAAAGATTGAAAAAGGATCATTGTTGTGACGCCACGACCGCCCAAAGTAGCGATACTATCCACTAATAAATCCATTTTTCCAATTCTAGAAAATTCATCTAACGCTAAAAGTATTCTAGGTTCTTGGTATTCATTTCGACCGGCTAAGTATTTTACAAATTGAGAAATGACTAGGGCTAAAAAGGCGTTATAGACTTCTAGCTTATTTTCTTCTAGTTCGATATAAACCCAGTTTGTTTCAATATCGGATAACGCTAAACCATTGCTGCCGGTAATGTAGCTTAATTGTTCGTCAATCGCATAAGGGATCATGGTATTACGTAACTCATTCATGACACTAGCCAGTTGTTCCGTTTTGATATTGTCAACGGCGTTGATCAACATTCTGGTTTCTTTTTTTGAACTTTGTTGAAGTTGTTCAACGATTTCAGTTCCTGAAGTATCACATAGCCATTCTGCTACATCAGAAAAGGGCATTGTTTCTTTAAATTCCCAACAAGCACTAGCTAATATATTTTGAGCGGTTGTTTTAAAGTACGTTTCTTTGATAGCGAGTGGAATGGGAATCAATATTTTTGCTAGATCCAAAACATCTGAAATCTTACGGATAAACTGTAAAGGATTGTAGCAATCTTGTTTTGATTTTAAAGAAATAACCTTTTTATTGTTTTTTAAATGGCCGGTTTTCGCTAAAATTTCGGGTTTAACATCTAAAACCAAGCCCGTTCCTTGCCATCGCACAATGGTTGGGATCAAATTACTAGACGTTTTCCCTGTTCGAGTACCTCCAACAATGGCCACATGTCCATCTTGATTGGTTGGACGTTCAACAAAGGAGTGATTTAATTTTCCAAAAACAATACCGGATCCACCATTGATTAAATGGGATTGTTTGAGTTGGTTTTTACTGACAAAATCAGCTTTTCCCAAATCTCCACTAACAGCAACCAATTCCTCTTTTTGCTTAAAATTCATGAAAAGAAAACCAAGACAGATATAAAAAATAAGCATTACGGCTATTCCAACGTTAGCAGCATTTCTACTGTACATTTCAGCTGGTATGGCGAAAAGATAAAGCGAACCAAAAAATAAAATGGCTACTAACAATGAATGAAGCCAAGTATAGGGTATTTTTTGTTTGATCCATTTATTTAATAAATTGTGCAATGGAAATAATCGCATAAGTATAGAATCCTCCTTTTTACCATAGATTAAAGGTATTGAGTAGCCACATAAGCGCTACGACAACGATACCGGTCGGGACACTGGCGTATAAATTCGTTAAAACCGTTCGAAAGGTTAATTTTTGATTGGTTCGCTTAATTTCAGCGTTTAATTTCTCAAAGACTTGGTCCATAGTCGCGGTTATGGTTTGGTTGATCTCGCTTAATTGGGCGTTGTTCTGATTCATTTCTTGCTGGATTTTTGCGATCTCCGTCTTGTTTTTTTCTAACAGGTCGTTCAGGATCGTTTTCAGGTGTTTCAAGGATTCGATTGACTGCTTTTGAGCTGTCTCGTTGAAGTTGGTTTGTGTGGTCTCTAAGTTTTTCAAGCTGCTGTTGAAGTTGTTCAGGACTGTATTCGTTACTTCTTGAATCTCTTGTAAATTGTTCTCCAGATTGGCTTTCTCTAAGCTTTTCTGTTGCAGCGTTGCTCCGCTGTAGTTCCGGATCTCGATCAAGACTTGAGTCAGCTGCTGCAGGTCTTGGCTCGTTGCTTCCTGGTTGTTTGGTTTCGGGATCTCTTGGTTCGGTTGGTTCAGTGTGTCTTTCAAAGCCATTAAAAATCGTCTCCTTTTCATAATCAAGGCCAAGCTTGCTCGCTCGCATCTTTTTATTCTCATTTAAATGGGTATAGGTGATCGTTTTCCCTCTTAATTTAACATCTACCCCGTTTTTAGTTAAAAGCGCTGAAAAGTCCTTAAAATTGCTTGTATGAGCTGTTGCATAATCGACTGCTTCTCTTATTTCGTCTTTCCAGCTGCTCTTTCCTTTTTCCAATAACGATTTTTCTGCGGTCGTATACCGGACTTTAGCCGGTTCTTCTGGAATGGTTAAGCCATTTTCAAGGCAAATTTGATCATTTGCGTCTTTCACTTCTTGAATCGCTTTTTGGCCATGCGCTTGAAATTTCAAGCCAGTATCCAAATTCACGCTATTAATGACTAAATGGTTATGAATATGATCTTTATCGGTATGCGTATAAATAGCCACTTGGTGACCGTCAGCGACTTTTTCAGCTAACTGATAGCCTAGTTTATTGGCTTGTTCCGGCGTAACCTCACCGGGCTTAAACGACTGAATCAAGGTATGTGCTTGGACTTTATCGTCTTTGCCATAAATCATGCGGGTGGCTTTCATTTGGGTTTTAGCGTAATTGACATCACAATTTAAGCCACTTTTGACGGTTGCACGTGGTTCAGCGTAGTTAATGCAGCGGGAACAACTGGTGCTGCGGCCTAATTTAATTGTTGCCATACCTGATTCAACTCCTTTTGTACCTTTTTCAATTCAGCCGTTAGGTTGGCGGCTAAATTCGGATCCAGTTCGGCAGCGTTCGTTGCTCGTGCCATCTGATTGACATTATTCCCAATCGCGCGTAATTGCTTGGCAATCTCAATCGCTCCTGATCGGTCAACTTTTGGCGTTACGAGCTTAGTGCCTTGTGCCTTACTTTTTACAAAAGCCGGCACACTCATTTGTAAACTTTCAGCGGAGCGCTTCAACTTTTCAAATTCGGATTCGCTCACTCGAAAGCTGATTTGTTTCGGCTCTTTTCGCTTCGGTTTAGCCTCCGCAAAAGTGGCCTCAAAAATCTCTCGTTCGCTCACAAGTCCCACCCCCTGTTTTTCTTCTCTACCGTTCAGAAAGAAGCATACCACTAAAACGCTTTCGGCTGTTAGTGGTATGCTTCTTTAAGGGGTTTGGCAAGCTCTATGTTTGCTAGCCACTTCGTGGCGCAAACGACCTTGTTGGGGGACGCGCTGCTCCCCCAATCCCCCTATTAAACCCTGTCAAAACGTAGCCGTTTTGAGCCAAAAAAGAGACTGGAAATGTGTCCATTTCGGTCTCTTTTTTGGCAAGTGCAAGCCTGTTTTTTTCGTCGTTGGCGTCGAAAAAAATGGCCCTTTATGCGCTTGATTTTTCCGGTGTTTACTCCGGGAAAATGAGGCTTATCTAAAAATGAAACCGTAAGAAATCGATTGAGTTATGATAGTATATATGCTATCATATGCTTATGAAGACTAATCCTATATTTGAGTATATTAAACGGCCAGATGGCACAAGTGAGTTTGAAGATTTTTTAGATTCTTTACCTGAAAAAGACGCAGTGAAATTGTTAGCTGTGATCGAGAAAACAGAAAAATATGGGTTGCCTATCGCAGCAAGAAATCAATGGGTCAAAAAACTAGAAACGAATCTTTATGAACTTCGTTCAAAAGTGAGTTCGAATATTCAACGGGTATTTTATTTTCATGTCGTTGATAATCGGTACGTTATTACGCATGGTTTTACGAAAAAGACCGATAAAACGCCCGAGAATGAGAAAAAACGTGTACGAGAGATCCGAAAAAAATTTATGGAGGAATTACCTAATGGAGACAACTAAAGTAAGTAGCTATATTTCTCGTCGGCGTGCAAAAGACAAAAGTTTTGACGAAGCCTTTTTAGGTGAAAGTGAACGATTAGAAGTTGCAGTTGCTTTAAGAAATTTGAGAGAAACCGAAGGATTGACCCAAAGACAATTGGCCGAAAAAGTTGAAAAGCCCCAATCTACGATTGCGCGTATTGAAAATGGAAATATGAATGTGACTTTTAAGACAATGAATGATATTGCAAAGGCATTTGATAAAGTTATTGAAGTTAAATTTGTTTAGCTAATAGAAAAGAGGCTGGGACAAAAGGTCTCTCAAAAAAATACACTTCCAAAACTAATGAACTATTTGTTCAGTAGTGGGAGTGTATTTTTCTATATGTTTATTAAAACTAACGAAAGTGGGACTAAATTTTTCAAAAAAACACTTTTGTCCCAGCCTCTTTATTCGTGTATGAATCTACTTTCCTAAAATGAATACATGAAATTGATTAAAATAGTGTATGTAGATGTAGAATATTATTTTAACAAGGTTATTTTTGGTACCTGAACAACAGCGGAGATACTTAATACAATATGAAGTTGTTTTTGTGAAAAGCACTAATCTAAACTTTTTCAACACATTTATTCGAGTAAAATCAAGTGTGGAAAATAAGACTTATTGACAGGATAGTGAGCAAATAGATATACTTCATTCAAAAGGTCGTTTGAATGAGAGGTGGTTTTATTGAATACAGAAGTATGTACAACTAATTTAATACATAAAGAGAAAGTAGCCATTATCCAAAATAATTTAATTAATAAAGATTTATCAACTTTACTTGTGCTAGGGAAATGTTTTGCAGATTCCTCTAGAATTAAAAATTTTTATGCGCTAGAGACTTATAAGGAGATGTGTGTCTGCGATTTAGCAGCAATATTAGATGCTATCTTAAAAAATATCTCACCATATTTTTTTTAACTTGAACAATAGTTTTCTGCTTACTATTTATTTTATATTTTAAAAGATAAGAAATGTAGGTGTATGAAGCAGATAGTTTGTTAAAGATCACTTATTATTAAAAAAGGGGAGTTTTAAATGATTCAAACGATTTTTTCAGCACTTGCTGTATATGTGTCTACTAGCATTGACTATCTTTTTATTTTGATGATTATTTTTTCTCAAGCCCATACGAAAAAAGATTTTTACCACATCTATTGGGGTCAATATCTAGGTACCGGAATTTTGGTGGTGGTGAGCTTGTTCATTGCCTACGTGCTAAATTATATTCCTCAGGATTGGGTAATCGGTCTATTGGGTCTTATACCTATTTACCTGGGTATTCGATTGGCTATTAAAGGGGAAGAGGAAGAAGATGAAGGAGAAGTAATTGAAAAAGTGAGTTCCGGAAAATCTAACCGCTTATTTTGGTCCGTGGCACTCATAACAATTGCGTCCGGTGGGGATAACTTGGGTATTTATATTCCTTATTTCACTTCGCTCTCTATTTCTGAAATTATAACAGTCCTGGTGATTTTTGCCATATCCATCTCTGTTATATGCTACATCAGTTACAAGTTAGCAAAGATTTCTTTTGTTGCAGACACGTTAGATAAATATAAGCGGATTATTGTACCCGTAGTATTCGTTGGTTTAGGTATTTTTATTATGTTGGAAAATGGTACGTTTGAGGCATTCCTTAATACTTTCAATTAAAGTTAGGCTTTCCATAAAGATCAACATTTAAATGCAGTAGTTATAGGCGAATATCAGCCTGTACTCAAATATCAGCTTGATTAAAAGAGGAGTTTAATTATCTGTTAGTTGAACTACTAGATAATTACTAATTAAGATCATAAAGAGGTGGATTTTTTGTATTGGATTACTTTGATAACAATAGGTATTGACCAACTAGTGAAATACCTAATAAGAAACTTTATGGACTATGGTCAAACAATTCCTATTGTTGATAATTTTTTTTATTTAACTTCTCATCGAAACATAGGAGCTGCCTGGGGGATTTTTTCAGGACAAAAGTTTTTTCTTATTTCTATTGCACTCATAGTCATTGTTTCGATTATTCTCTATTCCAGAAAAGTTACAGATCAACTAACACGTATAGCGCTTGGTTTTTTTATGGGAGGAGCAGCTGGTAATGTTTTAGATAGAATAATATTTGGAGAAGTAACAGATATGTTCGATATCCAATTTATAAATTATCCGATTTTCAATTTGGCAGATGTATTCCTAGTGGTCGGGGTTATTTTATTACTTGTAAGTACTTATTTAGAAGATAAAACACAAAAATCTAATCTAAATGAGCAATCATAAAAAATAGAGGCTGGGACAAAAGGTCTCTCAAAAAAATACACTCCCACTACTGGACTATTCGTTCAGTAGTGGGAGTGTATTTTTCTATATGTTTATTAAAGCTAACGAAAGTGGG
>NZ_DAMDAK010000058.1:5846-15865 GCF_032094055.1 Carnobacterium sp. | reverse complement strand
CGACTATGCCGCCTTGGAGCGGTGTCAATCGAGAAGAGGACTACAATATTGCTGAAGAGGAAAAAGAAGCAAAGAGTATTTTAGCTTATTATCGTCAGATTTTAACCTATAAAAAAATGCCGATTTTTACAGAAGGAACGTTTCACATGATGGAAACGAAAGAGAGCCTATACAGTTATGAAAGAGTGTTGGGCACCCAGCGGGCAATTGTGGTTTGTAATTTTTCAGACACGGAAGAACGGATGCAAGAAGATGGAATTATTGAAAAAGAATGGCAAGTTTTGATTCAAAATGAAGGTAACGACGTAGAAGGCAATTGTGTCACATTAGGACCATATGGAGCTGTAGTTTTATTAAAAGGTACTACTGACAATAGTAAAGACAAGAAATAAATGAACAGACTTGGGTGCTTGTTCTTTTTTGTTACCGTTAACATCTTATTTAATATTGTAAGTGCTTACCTATTTCAGTATCCTTAAATTAAGCACACTAAGATAGATAGGAGGCAGAACATGTCAGAAAAATGGTGGCAAGAAGCCATTGTATATCAAGTTTATCCGCGTAGTTTTCAAGATAGCAATGGTGATGGAGTAGGCGATCTTCGTGGCGTAATACAGCGTTTGGATTATCTTCAGTCATTAGGTGTTTCGGTAATATGGTTAAATCCTATTATGCAATCGATCCGCTTTTCGGAACAATAGAGGATGCAGAAGAATTGATAGAAAAAGCTCACCAATATGGATTAAAAGTGATATTTGATTTTGTATTAAACCACACATCAGATCAACATCCTTGGTTCCAAGAAGCGCTTAAAGGGCCAGACAATCCGTATCGTGATTATTACCTTTGGGCTGATGGTAAAACTGCTGGACAATTACCCAATAATTGGGCTTCTTTTTTTGGTGGAACAGTATGGGAAAAAGAGCCGGCTGGCAATCAGTATTATTTTCATTTGTTCGCTAAAGAAATGCCTGATTTGAACTGGAACAACCCTGAAGTGCAGTTAGCTATGTTGGATATCGCAACTTTTTGGATGGATAAAGGTGTTGATGGCTTTCGTTTAGATGCTTTTATTCATATGGATAAAGAAGCAGGTTACCCAGATGTACCCAATATAGTAGATGGTCAAATTGTTTTAGCAGAGGAATATTATGCGAACTTGCCTAAAGTAAATCATTATATGAACAACTTTGCACAAGCATTGCGCAAACAATACCCGGATGTTTTTTTAGTTGGGGAAGCGGCATCAGCCAATATTGATTTGGCCGTTAATTACTCGGATCCGCTGAATGAAGCATGTGATGCAGTAATAACCTTTCGTTATTTCTCAGAAGATGACACAAAGAAAGACGTACGCCTGCCTTTGACAATGCAGTCAGGAAAGTTGGACCTCAAAACTTTTAAAGCAACCATGAGCGAATGGCAAGATCGATTAGGAGAGTTTGGCGGACCAACGCTGTATTGGAATAATCATGATATGGCACGCGCGGTCTCGCGTTTTGGTGATGTGATTCATTATCGCGACAACAGCAGTAAGATGCTGGCTACATTGATGTACCTGCAAAAAGGAATTCCATTCATTTTAAATGGCGAAGAAATCGGCATGAAAAATTTAGAGATTCCGAAAATTGATAAATTTGAAGCACCAGAAGCAAAAGGTTTTTATGAAAAAGCATTAGCTCTCGGATATAGTAAGGAACATATTTTACGGGAATTAAATGCAACCAGTAAAGATGCTAGCCGTGGCGTAATGCAATGGGATGATACTATATTTGCTGGATTTTCAACTAACCCTCCATGGAGTGGTGTTAACCAAGAAGCCGATTATCATGTTGCAGCTCAAGAAGCAGATGAAAAGAGTATCTTAAATTATTACCGCAAGTTACTAAATTACAAACAAACACCTTTATTTACTAAAGGCAGCTTCAAATTAATCGAAACGAATGATCAGCTCTATTGCTACGAACGTATATTAGGGAAAAAAACAGCATTGGTCTGCTGTAATTTCACAGATCAGCCTGTTTTCTTTGAAGATGAACGTTTTACAGAAGAGAATTTTACCGTTCTGTTGACGAATGACTTCAATTCATTGGAAGGAAAACTAGGTAAATTAGGCCCCTATGGTGCAGCTGTTTTAGTGTTCGGAACCGATGAAGAAAATGAACCGCATGAAGAAAATCGAATCAGTGTATTTTAAACATAAAAAAACAGCCGATTAAATAACCGACTAAGAATGGAGAATGTCAGTAATGGAAACAGCAGCAATTTTTCACCGCCCAGATAGCGAATATGCTTATTTATATAAGGCAAACGAAATGCATATTCGGTTGCGTACAAAAAAAGGAGATGCCGCCCAAGTCAATATTATTAGCGGAGACCCTTATTTGCATGGTACTAAAAAATGGTATTTAGACCACGTTCCAATGAAATTAATTGCCAGTACAGATATTCATGATTACTGGATGATTGCTATAGGAGCTGAATTTAAAAGATTGTCATATGGGTTTCATGTCATCGGCACAGATAGTCTTGAAGTGTTTTATGGCGACAGAGGAATTTTTCCTTTTGAAGAAAAATATTTGGAAGAAGCCAATACTTTTTTCCGTATGCCATATTTTCAAGAGATTGATCGGTTTAAATCACCGGACTGGGTGAAAGAAACCGTTTGGTATCAGATTTTCCCAGAGCGTTTTGCTAATGGAGATACAAGCAACGACCCCGAAGGAACACTGCCATGGGGAAGTAAAGAGCATCCGACACGAGATGATTTCTACGGAGGAGACTTACAAGGCGTGATCGACCATTTAGATTATTTGGTGGATTTGGGAATCAATGGTATTTATTTCTGTCCGATCTTTAGAGCAACCTCTAATCATAAGTACGATACGACGGATTATTTTGAGATTGACCCTGATTTTGGCGATAAAGAAACATTTAAAAAGTTGGTTGATGAAGCACATAAACGTGGAATTCGAATTATGTTAGATGCTGTTTTCAATCATATGGGAATGTTTTCTTACCAATGGGAAGACGTAGTAGAAAATGAAGCAGATTCTAAATATGCCGATTGGTTCCATATTCATCAATTTCCTGTAAAATTAGATGAATCTTTAACCACAGAAGAATTAGAAAACGTTGGCCGGCTTCCTTACGATACGTTTGCTTTCACAGGACATATGCCCAAATTAAATACAGCTAACCCAGAAGTACAGGCCTATTTATTAGAGATTGCAGCATATTGGATACGAGAATTTGATATTGATGCTTGGCGTTTAGATGTGGCTAACGAAGTAGATCACCACTTCTGGAAACGGTTCTATCAAGTGACGACGGATCTAAAAGAAGATTTCTATATTTTGGGAGAAATTTGGCATTCTGCTCAAAGTTGGCTGCAAGGAGACGAATTCCATGCGGTAATGAATTATGCCTTTACAGAAACGATTGAAGACTACTTTATGAATAAAAAGCTTTCTGCCAGTAAGATGGTTGCTGGCTTAAACGAACAACTGATGCTTTATCGTCAACAAACTAACGAAGTGATGTTTAACGTACTAGATTCTCATGACACAGCCCGAATTTTAACGATCAGTAAAGGAAACAAAGACATCGTAAAGTCCAGCTTAGCCTTTACTTTTATGCAAAACGGCTCTCCTTGTATTTATTATGGAACAGAAATTGGAATGGACGGATTCGATGATCCAGATTGCCGTAAATGCATGATTTGGGACGAAAAGAAACAAGATCTTGAGATGTTGGCTTTCACAAAAGAGTTGATCACTTTTAGAAAAAATCACCAACAGAACTTGAGTTATGGAGAATTAAATTGGTTCGACGTTCGGGATAAAGAAGAAGTGATTGGTTTAAAACGAACGCTAGGGGAAGAAACAATAGTTGCTTATTTTAATCAAGGAGAACAGGATCTTGAATTAGCTTTAGACAGCAAACCAGAAATCATGCTAAACCACTTGTCATTTACCGATAATCAATTATTATCTGTCAAAAAAAATGGGTTTGTCATTTTCAAAGGGCAGTAATCAACTAGTTGCTTACTATCTATCGAAAAGCCGATTGCTTTCTCATGAGAGTGATCGGCTTTTTTTTGCATCCGAATGTATAATTTTTTTGATTTTGCTCTTTAGTGGAATCAGCTAGCTTACGATGCAACTAGTTAAATGTTTAGGTAGAGTTCCTCCAGCTTACAAAAATAAATTCTCCTTTCTTTTAATCCTTTCGATCGGACCTTTTCGGTGATTACCGAAAAGCACATCCTTAAAGCATCTCTCCGTAATTGATTTATCGTGACTTAAAGGCAAGTGTTTCCAATCGTTAGGTCACGTAAAGACATCTATCATGACTTAAGACCGCTACTGTTTCCTCATTAGGGCACGCAACAAGATTGACCTAATCAAAAACGCTACAGGAATGTTGCTAATCTAACTAAACAATTAAGAAATAGGCTTTTTCAGACAGAGTCGTCCAGCGGACAAAAGAAGCAAACAAAAGAATAGAAAAATCAGGAAAAAAGCTTTTCTGGTTAAGTAGAATAGGATAATTTTTTTGCATTCTATATTGAGTTGACTTAAGTTATCTCCGGGAAATGAAACTACTAAACATCGCTTTTCTTACGATAAAGGTACAGTCCTTTTTTGAAAGAGCGCTGAAGTAAGAAAGCTATAAGTGTAAACGGTTGCTGAAAATAGTTCTTTATTAGATAATAAAGGTATAGTTGAGTAGTATACTTTAAAAGGAGGCTTTCATTATGTCAAATAAACGGTGGAAGAAAATAGCGTTAGGGTTGGTATCTTTTAGTGCAGTATTATTAGCAGCTTGTGGAAGTGGAGAAAAGTCTGGAGATTCTTCAGCATCTGGAGGAGGTTCTGGAGAGTCAACTACACTGAAAGTAGATGTGGATCCAAGATATACAGATTATGTTAATGAAATTATTCCTGAATTCGAAAAAGAACATAATGTGAAAGTTAAGATAACAGAAAAAGATATGTTTGATTCAATTGAGGCTCTACCGCTTGACGGGCCAGCTGGAATTGGAACAGACGTACTGATTGCTCCCTACGACCGGATCGGTATTTTAGGGCAGCAGGGACATTTAGCAGAAGTTACACTGCCAGATGATGAACGCTATGAAGAAATGGATGAAAATCAAGTATTATCTGGAGATAAAATATATGGAGCCCCATTTGTGATTGAAACACTCGTACTGTTTTACAACAAAGATTTAGTTGATAAAGCACCAGCTACTTTTGAAGATTTAGAAGAGCTGTCAAAAGATGATCAATTTGCTTTTGAAAATGAAAAAGATAAAAATGTGGCGTTTTTAGCTAACTGGGTCACTCCTTATCATTACTTAGGTTTAATCACTGGCTATGGCGGTTATATTTTTGGCGACAATGGAACAGATACAACAGACATTGGTCTAAATACACCAGAAGCAGTTGAAGCAATCAATTATGCATCAGATTGGTACAAAAACATTTGGCCTAAAGGAGCACTAGATGTGACTAGTGCTGAGAATTTTATGAATGATCAATTTACTAGCGGAAAAACGGCAGCCGTTATCAATGGACCATGGGGAGCTGCAAGTTATAAAGAAGCCAATGTAAACTATGGAGTTGCGACCATTCCAACCTTGCCAAATGGGGAAAACTATCAACCATTTGCTGGAGGATCAGGATGGACGATCAGTAATTATTCCAAAAATAAAGAATTGGCTCAAGACTGGTTAGACTATGTCAATAATACAGAAAATTCTCAAAAGTTATATGAATTATCAGCTGAAATACCAGCAAACCAAGAAACAAGAATGGCTATTAGTAAAGGCGACGATGAATTAACAAATGCCGTGATCGAACAATATAATTCAGCGATGCCAATGCCGAATATCCCTGAAATGGAAGAAGTCTGGACAGGAACTGAAACAATGATTTTCGATGCAGCTTCTGGCAACAAAACAGCTAAAGAAGCAGCGGATGATGCGGTTAAATTGATCAAAGATAATATTGAACAAAAATACAGCACACAGTAAATAGTAATTTTTGGCAGAGATGCAGCTCATCTCTGCCAAAAATATACTCAATTAAAAATCAAGCGTTTCTTATATGATCCCTTACAAAAAAAGAAGGAAAAACTTGTTACCGCTAACAATGATAAAACCATTGCGAGAAAGCGTTTTATCGACGATAATAAGAATGTAAGCAAGACAGACAAGAAAAACAAAATAAGAGGGGGATATCAAGATGAAGAAAAACAATTGGAAAAAATACGCAGTAGGCTTAGTCTCTGCAAGTGCACTGCTATTAGCTGCTTGTGGTGGAGGAAGCGGGTCTGATTCAGCCTCATCAGATTCTAAAAATAAATCCAGCGATGGAGAGTTACATATATCAGTTGATGCAGGTTATGTTGACTATGTTAACGATATTAAAGATGCTTTTGAAAAAGAGCATGATGTGAAAATCAAAGTAACAGAAAGAGATATGTTCGAACAGTTGGAAGCACTGCCTTTAGACGGTCCGGCCGGCAATGCCCCAGATGTGATGATGTCTGCTTATGACCGTGTAGGGCCTCTAGGACAGCAAGGACATTTAGCAGAAGTGACTCTAGGCAATGAAGAACAATACGATGACACAGACAAAGCGCAAGTGACGATCGATGACAAAATATATGCAGAACCAGCTGTTATTGAAACCCTTGTTCTTTACTACAATAAAGATTTAGTAGATACACCACCTAAAACATTTGCTGATTTAGAAGCCTTATCAAAAGACAAAAAATATGATTTTGAAGGTGAAGCAGGTAAAAATACTGGTTTCTTAGCAAAATGGACTGATTTTTACTTCTCTTATGGTTTAGTTGCCGGCTATGGCGGATATGTCTTTGGCGATAATGGAACGGATCCGACAGATATCGGGTTAAATAATAAAGGTGCAGTTGAAGCCATCACATATGCAACAGACTGGTTTCAAAAGGTCTGGCCTCAAGGAATGAAAGACATTACGAGTTCGGATGCATTTATCACAGATCAATTCTTAGCTGGTAAAGTTGGCGCATTTATTGGTGGACCATGGCAAGCAGCTGCTTTGAAAGAAGCGGGCGTTAATTATGGTGTATCAACTATTCCTACTTTGGATAATGGCGAAGAGTATCAAGCATTTGGCGGCGGAAAAGGTTGGGTCGTCAGCAACTACTCTAAGAACAAAGATGTAGCACAAGAATGGCTAGATTATGTCACTACTACAGAAAATCAAAATAAATTCTACGATGATACAAATGAAATTCCTGCAAACCAAGAATCACGGATGTATGCAACGGATCAAAACGATGAGTTAACTTCTGCAGTTATTGGTCAATATAAAGAAGCACAACCAATGCCAAACATTCCTGAAATGGCTGAAGTTTGGACAGGCGCAGAAAACTTAATGTTTGACGCTGCCTCAGGTAATAAAACACCGAAAGAATCTGCAGACGATGCTACAAAATTAATTTCTGAATCAATTGAACAAAAGTACAATCACTAATTTTGGAGCAATAGAAATTCAGGTTATCGGCAGAGGATGTATGTATTCTCTGCCGATAACTATTAAGCGAAGAAAAGGGGGAGAAACAGATGTCTAAACAGGCGCGACCTCAGCAAGTAAAGAATGAAAAGAAAGCGATGATGTATTCCATTATCCCCGGAATGGGGCAATTTTATAATGAACAAAAATTTAAAGGTTTTGTATTTTTGGGCATCTTCTTATTATTTATTTTTGAAATGGTTATTTATGGTGCCAATGCAATTGGCGGTTTAATCAGTTTAGGAAGTACGCCAATCGAAGACCATTCATTGTTCATGATGATTGGTGGAACATTACAATTGATCATTACAGTTATCTTCTTAGCTTTTTATGCATTGAATATCTATGATGCTAAACAAACGGCTGTAAGATGGAACAACGATTTAAAAGTAAACACCACGGCAAAATCTATTTTGTACAATGTTTATGATCACGGGTTTCCTTACCTCTTGATCGTACCGGCTTATCTTATGATGGCTTTTACCATCATTTTTCCTGTTTTAGTTACTTTATTTATGGCTTTTACAAATTATGATTTTTATCATATCCCTCCGGCCAATTTAATTGATTGGATCGGATTTAAGAATTTTACCAATATTTTATTTTTAAGTTCTTATCGTGATGCTTTTTCTTCTGTCTTTAGTTGGACAGTGATTTGGACATTATGTGCAACTACTTTGCAAATCTCGCTGGGGATCTTAACAGCGGTCGTAACAAACCAATCCTTTATTAAAGGGAAACGTTTCTTTGGAGTTATTTTCTTATTGCCATGGGCTGTGCCAGCTTTTATTACGATCCTCTCTTTTTCAAATATATTTAATGACAGTATTGGGGCAATCAATACTCAAGTTATTCCATTGCTCAATCACTTACCGTTTATTGAGATTGGACAAATTGCTTGGAAAACTAAAGCAGTCTGGTCTAAAGTGGCCATTATTCTGATCCAAGGATGGCTTGGATTCCCTTATATCTATGTTATGACAACAAGTATTCTGCAGTCTATTCCAGAAGATTTATATGAAGCGGCAAAAATTGATGGTGCAAGTGCTATTCAACGGTTTAAAGAAATCACGTTACCGATGATTTTTATGGTAGCGGCACCGACTTTTATTACTCAATACACCGGTAATTTCAATAATTTCTCCATGATTTATCTTTTCAATAATGGTGGACCAGGAAGTGTTGGAGGCGGAGCAGGAGCAACGGATATCCTTATCTCTTGGATATACAAATTGACGACTGGAACATCTCCTCAATACTCGATGGCAGCTGCAATCACCTTAATTATTTCAATTTTGGTTATTACGGTTTCGTTATTGGTATTCCGTAAAACAAATGCTTTCAATATGGAGGACGTTTAAGATGAAAAATAAATTGAAATCTCAAAAAACTTCCAGATTCTTAAATCATTTTTTTACTTATGCCTTTATGATTGCACTTTCGATCATCATTATCTATCCATTGCTGATTACGGCAAGTTCAGCATTTAAATCTGGGAATATCACTGCTTTTTCCTTAGATTTTCATGCTGATTGGACATTGAATAACTTTAAACGCCTTTTTGGAGAAACACTATATGGCACCTGGTATAAGAATACCTTGATGGTAGCTGTTTCAACGATGATCGTTCAAGTAGCTTTAATTACCTTAGCTGGTTATGCCTATAGCCGCTATAACTTTATGGGCCGTAAAAAAAGTTTAATGTTTTTCTTGGTGATCCAAATGGTACCGACCATGGCTGCTTTAACGGCTTTTTATGTTATGGCTTTACTATTAGGCGCATTAGACCAATTTTGGTTCCTTTCTATGTTGTATATTGGCGGTGGAATACCTATGAACACGTGGTTGATGAAAGGTTATTTCGACACGGTTCCAAAAGAATTAGATGAATCTGCCAAATTAGACGGTGCAGGACATTTCCGGATTTTCTGGCAAATTATTTTACCGTTAGTTCGTCCAATGATTGCCGTTCAAGCACTATGGGCTTTTATGACACCTTTTGGCGACTATATGCTGGCTCGTTTTTTACTCAGAAGTCCAGAAAAAATAACAGTAGCTGTCGGATTGCAAACTTTTATCAATAATCCGCAGAATCAAAAAGTTTCGTTATTTGCTGCAGGAGCAATTTTAATTGCTGTACCGATCTCAGTCCTTTTCTTCATGTTGCAAAAGAATTTTGTGTCAGGATTAACGTCTGGAGGAACAAAGGGATAAGCTATGCTTGTGAATAACTAAATGAATAAAGAATAAAAAGCTGTCGCATCATGAGGCAGCTTTTGAAATACCAGGTTTTGAAATATTGAAAGAAAAGAAGTGAGCAAAATGAAAACAGATAAATTCCCACTGACCTATTTTAAAAATATTTGGACACCAAAGCGTTCTTTTAAAGGACGTCACCAATTAAACTGGTTTCAGCTGATTACCGTCTTGCTTTTTTTGACCAGTTTATTG
>NZ_DAMDAK010000058.1:0-5836 GCF_032094055.1 Carnobacterium sp. | reverse complement strand
GAGAGTTATCCTATTGATGAAAGTTATCCTGAAACTTTTGATTTAATAGACGAACCAGCGATTGCTGCCCTTCAAAAAACGACTATTGTTAATGGAATATTGCAGCCACAAACAGAAGTAAACATTGAAACAAAAAATGGGATCATCAGTATTGGCAGCTCTGAAGAACAAGTTAAACAAAAGCTGAAAGAAAAAAATGCACTCATTTTTGCGGAAAATGAATTTTATCTAAAAAACGAAGGTATTCCAGTTTCTAAAGTTCAGTACACAAAAGATGTTGATTTAAGAAGCATCCAAACGATTAAAGAAGTGAAAGCAGAACTTTCACGGCAATGGTTTATTCAAAATCGAGGGTATGTAGTGGGTTCTTTGATGCTGCTTGTGTTCAGTATTTTATTTATCAGTACATTGTTCATTGTTTTCGGTTCTGCTTTCTTCTTGTATTTAACTAGAAAAAACTCTTTTTCATCTATCCAAACCTATAAAGAATCGCTGAATGTAATAGAAAATGCGATGGGATTATCTACGTTAGTCGCAGTTGTTTCTGCTTTTATACAATTTGACATAGTGGTCATGTTGACGATTCAATCACTAGGATTGGTTCTAATGATTTTAATGATTTTTTATCAAACGAAATTTAACGACAAAGTAAGTTTAGAAAATAAAAAGGGTATTTTGGGAGGCAAAGTCAATGATTAAACGTTTATTTGAAGTAGACCCATGGAAAATTACGTCTTCTTCTCTAGAAAAAGAAGATAAGCGTCTCCAAGAAAGCTTGACTTCTATTGGAAATGGCTATATGGGAATGCGCGGAAATTTTGAAGAAGGCTATTCTGGCGACAGCCATTTAGGTACTTATCTAGCAGGCGTTTGGTTCCCGGATAAAACGCGGGTTGGCTGGTGGAAAAATGGGTACCCAGAATACTTTGGAAAAGTGATCAATGCTACGAACTTTATTCCGATTGAACTGTATATCAATAACCAAAAAGTTGATTTAGCTAAAGATCTTATTAAAGATTACAAAATAGAATTGAATATGCAGACAGGTATTTTATATCGATCTTTTACAGTCATTAAAGACGAAGTTGAAACGCATTTTCAATTTAAACGTTTCGTCAGCATCACGATTAAAGAGTTAGCTCTTATTGAAGTAAATGCAGAAGTTCTCCAAGGTGAAGCTGTGGTTACTTTTGTACCATTAATGGATGGGAATGTTTCAAACGAAGACAGCAATTATGAAGAAAATTTCTGGCAGGAAATAGGACGACAAAGCGGAGAAAAAAGCTCTTTAACAACGAAAACCATTCCGAATACTTTCGGCATTGAACAATTTACTGTGACGACGATGATGCAAACGCTAGCCGAAGATGCTGAAAACCGGCAAACAGCTGAAGACTTTATGCAAGTACGAGAAGAAATCACCTATAAATTAGCAGCAGGTGAAAAAGCAGGCATTACAAAATTAGTCAGTGTCGTTACTAGTCGTGATGTGGTTCCAGAAAAACAGCAAACAGCTGCCGCAGTCATTTTAGATACTGCATTAGCTAAAGGTACAGCTGATTTAGAAGCAGAACACGTTGAAGCTTGGGCAGAACGGTGGCATAAAGCCGATGTTGTTATTGAAGGAGATGATGAAAGTCAACAAGGGATTCGGTTTAATATTTTCCAATTGTTTTCTACTTATTATGGAGAAGATTCGCGCTTGAATGTAGGACCAAAAGGTTTTACCGGTGAAAAATACGGCGGAGCAACTTATTGGGACACAGAAGCATATATTGTACCGATGTACCTTTCTGTAGCAGATGAAACTGTCACCGAACAGTTATTAAAGTATCGCTTTGAACAATTGCCAGGAGCTGTCCATAATGCTGAACAGCAAGGGTTAAAAGGTGTTTTATATCCGATGGTTACTTTCAATGGTATAGAGTGCCATAATGAGTGGGAAATTACATTCGAAGAAATTCACCGCAATAGCACAATTGCTTATGCTATTTACAATTACACGAACTATACAGGAAAAGAAGAGTACTTGCTCACAAAAGGTATTGACGTTTTAACCGGGATCTCCCGATTTTGGGCAGATCGCGTTCATTATTCTGAGCGAGCAGCTGGCTATATGATTCATGGAGTAACAGGTCCTAATGAATATGAAAATAATGTTAACAACAACTGGTACACTAATCGAATGGCAGTTTGGACGCTAGAATATACTTTGGAGAGTCTAAGCAAAATTTCGATAGCAAAGCAAGCAGAACTGAATGTAACAGATGAAGAAATCACTTATTGGCAAGATATTATTGCTAATATGTACTATCCATATGACGAAGAATTAGGCGTCTTTGTCCAACATGATACTTTTTTGGATAAAGATTTACGCCCCGTTGCTTCGTTGGATGCTGCGGAACGACCAATCAATCAGCACTGGTCGTGGGATAAAATTTTACGTTCTTGTTTTATTAAACAAGCGGATGTCCTGCAAGGAATCTATTATTTAAATCAAGAATTTACAATGGAAGAAAAGCAACGAAACTTTGATTTTTATGAACCGATGACCGTTCATGAGAGTTCACTTTCACCTTCTATCCATGCCATTTTAGCAGCAGAATTAGGGAAAAAAGAAAAAGCAGTTGAATTTTATGCTCGAACTGCACGTTTGGATTTAGATAATTATAACAACGATACAGAAGATGGGTTGCACATTACATCAATGAGCGGCGGTTGGTTGGCTATTGTACAGGGCTTTGCCGGAATGCGGACGGCTGACGAACAACTAGTTTTTAGACCTTTTTGTCCTGCCGGTTGGAACGGATACAATTTTATGATCAAATACCGCGGCAGGTTGCTGCATATCACAGTCACAAAAGAAACGGTCAAAGTCTCTTTAGTAGAAGGAGAACCATTGACATTCAAAATTTATGATGAAATCCAAGAATTGACGACGGAAGTATCTGTTGCTATTCAGTAAACGATAAAAAATTCAATAATTAAACAAGGATGAGGAAGTGACAGATATGATCAAAGGATTTGTATTTGACTTGGATGGTGTATTGACAGACACCGCAGAGTACCATTATTTAGCATGGCAAGAATTGGGTGAAAAAATTGGGATTTCTTTTGATCGGGAGTTCAATGAACAATTGAAAGGCATCAGCCGCATGGATTCACTGGACCGGATTTTAGCTTATGGCCATAAAAGCAATCTCTATTCTGAAGAAAAGAAATTAATTTTAGCAGATGAAAAAAATGAAGACTATAAAAAGCTGATTACTCAAATTACTTCAGCTGATCTATTACCCGGAATAACGGAACTATTGATGGATTTAAAAAAAGCAGAGATGAAACTAGCGTTAGCTTCTGCTAGTAAAAATGGGCCTGTTATTTTAGAACGTCTTGGAATTGCCGATGTATTTGACGCTGTAATAGATCCTGCAACATTACTGCATGGTAAGCCGGATCCGGAAATTTTTATTAAAGGAGCAGAGCAATTGGGATTGCGGCCAGAAGAATGTGTTGGTATCGAAGACGCAGAAGCTGGAATCGAAGCGATCAATGCGGCGGGCATGTTTTCAGTTGGAGTAGGCAATGAGCAATCAATGAAAGCAGCAGATTTATTTGTAGCTACTACAATTGATTTGAAGCTATCAACTATTTTGGCTGCAGCTCAAAGCCAATAAAATGAGAGGAAGTTTTGATAGAATGGAAAAAAAGTGGTGGCATAGTTCAGTTGTTTATCAAGTGTATCCTAGAAGTTTTCAAGATAGTGATGGAGATGGAATTGGAGACCTACGAGGAATTATCCAGCGTTTGGATTACTTAGCTGAATTAGGCATCGATGTTATTTGGCTGAGTCCAGTTTACAAATCGCCAAATGATGATAATGGGTATGACATTAGCGATTACCAAGCCATCTCTCCTGAATTCGGCACAATGGCGGATATGGAAGAACTGATTGACCAGGCAAAAAAACGAGACATCCGAATTGTAATGGATTTAGTTGTTAATCATACATCCGATGAACACCCTTGGTTTATTGAAGCTCAAAAAGGACGCGATAATGCATTTCGTGATTTCTATATTTGGCGGGAACCAGCTGAAGATGGAGGATTGCCTAATGAACTATTATCGGTTTTCAGCGGTCCAGCTTGGGAATTTGATGAAAATTCCGGCCAATATTACTTGCATCTCTATAGTAAGAAACAGCCAGATTTGAATTGGGAAAATCCTAAAGTCCATGAACAGATTTGGAGCATGATGAACTTTTGGCTAGAAAAAGGTATTGGCGGATTCCGAATGGATGTTATTGACACTATCGGAAAAGTACCTGATCAATTAATTACTACGAATGGACCGAAATTACATGCCTATTTGCAAGAAATGAATCAACGAACTTTTGGCAATTACGATGTACTGACAGTTGGTGAAACATGGGGAGCAACTCCTGAGATTGCAAAACTGTATTCAAATCCTGACCGTGAAGAGCTATCAATGGTGTTTCAATTCGAACACATTGGTTTAGACCAACAGCCGGATAAACCAAAATGGGATACGAAGCCACTTGATTTTATCGAATTAAAAGCTGTTTTTACTAAATGGCAAACTGAATTGGATGGAAAAGGCTGGAATAGTTTATTTTGGAATAATCACGATATACCGCGCATCGTTTCCAATTGGGGAGATGATTCTGAAGAATACCGAGTTGTTTCAGCAAAAATGTTTGCGACATTTTTACATGTATTGAAAGGAACACCATATATTTATCAAGGAGAAGAAATCGGAATGATCAACACTCCTGTTTCTTCTATAGAAGAGATTGATGATATTGAAAGTAAAAACATGTACCATGAACGTATAGCACAAGGTTGTGATCCACAAGCTGTTTTAGCGTCCATTAATAAAAAGGGACGCGATAATTCAAGACGTCCAATGCAATGGGATGCTACAGCACATGCCGGCTTTACGTCCGGAACACCTTGGTTAGCTTTAAATCCTCTCTATGAAGAAATAAATGTAGCTACTGATTACTTAAAGGAAGATAGTATTTTTAAACACTATCAAAAATTAATACAACTACGGAAAGAGCACGAATTGGTAGTCTGGGGAGAGTATCGGGAATTATTGCCAGAAGACCCTCAGTTATATGTGTACGAACGCAGTTATGAAGGCGAAACTTGGTTGGTTGTGATTAATTTTTATGGAACAGCAGCAGTTTATAAAGATCCTTCTCGACAGGCAGCTTCAATTATTTTAAGCAATTACATTAACAGCGGAATGGAGTTATCAAACTTAACGCTTCGACCTTATGAAGCGGTTATTTACCAATTGAGTTAGGGGAAGAGTTTTAAAGGACTAGAAAGTTCTTTAAAACTTTTTTGATTTATTAGAGTAAAACGAACGATTTAAAAGGGTGGGCAAGGAAAGTTCCTTTATTCAAAACCAGCTGCATATATATACGAGAATTAAAAAGAATAGTTCGGCGAATGTTCGTCTTTAAAATGGAGACGAAAATCTTTGATTTTTTTATTGACCTCTTTATAAAAACTTGTTATAGTAATGGATGTTGCAACCCTCGAGATGCAAAGGGTTACAAAAGTTTATCTTCAAAAGAAACAAAAGCTTTGACAATTGATAATAAACTATGGTAGAATCTTAAATGTTGAATACAGGTTTAGCTGCGAAAAATGAATGTGGATATTTATCCACTATAATTTAATTTTATTCAAAAAAACCGTTGACAAACAAAATAAAGTTTGCTAAGATATAGAAGTTGTTAAAAACACAACGGCAAACACATTAGACCTTTGAAAACTGAACAAAGCAAGAACGAAATAACTGTGTA
>NZ_DAMDAK010000057.1:5469-15883 GCF_032094055.1 Carnobacterium sp. | reverse complement strand
ATTTTGATGGCGGTACTTGTTTAGATTTATTTGCAGGAAGTGGCAGTCTGGCTATTGAAGCGGTTTCTCGAGGTATGGAGCATGCTGTTTTAATTGATAAAGATCCTTTAGCGATCAAAACCATCAAAGAAAACATTGAAATGACTAAAGAACCAAGTAAATTTGAAGTTTTCCGCAATGAAGCTAATCGCAGTATAGATGTTTTGATCGGCAGAAAAAAAAGCTTTGATCTGCTTTTTTTAGATCCTCCTTATTTAGAACAGGAAATTGTGCAACAACTTGAAAAAATTATGACAGGAAACCTTTTAACAGATAAAGCGTTAGTTATTTGTGAAGTCAGCCGGAAAATTGATTTACCGACAATCATTGGAATAGCTAAAGAATTTAGAACAGAAATTTATGGAGCCAGCAAAATTGTTTTATATGAGGTAATTAAAGAAGGGGGAACTGAAAATGACTAAAATTGCGCTTTTTCCCGGGAGCTTCGATCCTTTAACTAACGGACATTTAGATACAATTGAACGAGCTGCCAAGCTTTTTGATCAATTGGTTATTGCTGTAGCAACTAATACGTCAAAAAAAGCTTTATTCAGTGCAACCGAAAAAAAAGATTTAATTCAACAAGCAGTTTCTCATATAGCAAATGTGACAGTAATTGAACATACAAGCGGCTTAACGATTGACTTAGCAAAAAAAATCGGCGCTGACGCTATGATTCGCGGATTACGTAACCTACAAGACTTTGAATACGAAACAAATATTGCGGCAATGAATAAAACTCAAGATAAAGAAATTGAAACAGTTTTCTTGATGGCTGCTGAAAAGCACCGCTTTTTGAGTTCAAGTTTAATTAAAGAAGTTGCTTTTTTTGGCGGTGATATTTCAGAATTAGTGCCGTATCATGTCAACGCTGCAGTTAAAAGTAAATATACTGGTGACTAATGTAATATGACATCCCAATCAAAAAATGCTTACAAAAAGGGTGACTGCGATGAAAAAAAGAAAAAGTCCAAAACGAATAGGATGGATAATAGCTCTTCTTCTGGTAGCTCTAGGCTTTGTTGTGCCTCTTCCTTATTATATAGAAGCTCCAGGATCGGCTGTTCATTTGTCAGATTTGATTAAAGTTGATGATCAAAAGGATACGAATAAAGGAAGTTATATGCTTACAACTGTTTCGATCAGGCAAGCAACACCATTGACTTATTTGATGAAGTACTTGCCGTATCATGAAGGATTGACGCAAGATGAGCTTTTTGGTACGACTACTTCTAATGAAGAGTACAATAATTTACAAAAGTACTATATGGATAGTTCAATTAATGCGGCCATTGAATTAGCTTATAAAACAGCTCATAAGCCTTATACTTTAACCTATAAGGGCATTTATATCATGTCTGTTCTGCCTACCTCCAACTTTGAAGGGAAATTAAAAATCGGTGATACCGTTAGTGCCTTAGATGGAAAAACTTTTGAAAGCTCAGATCAATTTATGGATTATGTAAAGCAACAAAAAGTGGGGCAAAATCTAACGGTTACTTATCAACGAGATGGTAAAACAGATACGGTCACGGCACCTTTAACGGAAATGAAGGAAACGAAACTTCCAGGACTAGGTATTAGTTTAGTTGATCATACGACAATTGAAACGGAAACACCGGTAACCGTTAAATCAGATCAAATCGGAGGTCCTTCTGCCGGATTTATGTTTGCACTGCAAATTTATACTCAATTAACCGGAAATGATTTGCGAAAAGGACATGAGATCGCAGGAACAGGAACGATTTCTCCAGATGGAACAATCGGACGAATTGGCGGTATTGAAAAGAAAGTGGTAGCGGCAAGCAAAGAAGGAGCAACTATATTTTTTGCACCTGATGATACCATTGATCCGATTATTCAAAAGAATTACCCTAAATTACAATCGAATTATAAAGAAGCAGTGGCAGCGGCTGATAAATTAGATACGAAAATGACTGTCGTTCCAGTAAAAAACTTTCAAGACGCGATCGATTACTTGAAAAACTTAAATTAAAAAATTCCTCAAGTCTACGTAAAATAGATTTGAGGAATTTTTATTTTTTAACATAAATGTTTGTTTTTTACAGATAGTTAAGAAAGAAGCATTCATTAAGGAGGCGAACAGATTTATGGAGAAAACAGTGAAACAATGGATAATAAAAAATCGTTTGTTTCTGGGAATGGGAACAGTCTTATTATTGTTGATACTGATAGGAATGTTGATGTTCATGCTAGTTTCAAATCCGGAACCCACGACTGAAAATGATTTTTTGGTGAACGATTTTTCTAGTAGTTCTTTGGATAAAGAAACCAAAATGAACAACAACGAAGCCGATTCTCCAGATAAAGCAAAAACAGAAAAAATCTATGTGGATGTAAAAGGAGCTGTTTACCTCCCAGGTGTTTATGAAGTAAGTTCAGATTTACGGTTAATTGATGCTATTACCTTAGCGGGCGGTTTTTTGCCTACAGCAAACCAAGACTCAGTCAATTTAGCACAAAAGTTATCGGATCAAATGATGATTACCATTCCTGAAATGAGGAGTGAAGCAGAAATAAGTTCTGAAATAGGAGAACAATCTCCCGTTACAGTGACCGTTTCTGAAGAAAGTAAGGATACAGAACCTGGTAAAGTGAATATTAATGCAGCGGATACAACAGAATTGCAGACTCTGTCTGGTATAGGCGAAAAAAAAGCAGAACAAATTTTACAGTATAGACAAGAGAACGGCTCTTTTCAAACGATTGAAGAATTAAAAGAAGTGTCGGGCATAGGGGAAAAAACATTTGAGGCATTGAAAACTTTTATTACAGTGGGCGTTGAATAAAAGAGTAATAAAAGAAAGATTGAAAGTTAAGAGGAGCTTTTGTATACTAAATAAGCATTTAAGGAATTAAAATGATCGCGGTTTATTTACGAAATAAGATGAAGGAGGAGACTAAAATGATAGAACGTATTCCTTGGAATCAATATTTTATGTCACAAAGCTTATTACTTTCTTTAAGAAGTACCTGCGAGAGGCTGACAGTCGGAGCAACGATCGTTAGAGAAAAAAGAATTATCGCTGGCGGGTATAATGGATCTGTGAGCGGTGACGTTCACTGTATCGACGAAGGCTGTTATGTTGTTGATGGACACTGCTTAAGAACGATCCATGCAGAAATGAATGCTATTTTGCAATGTGCGAAATTTGGTGCTCAAACAGAAGGTGCAGAGATTTATGTTACTCATTTTCCTTGTCTTCAATGTACTAAAATGATTCTGCAAGCGGGAATTAAAAAAATTTATTATTTAGAAGATTACCATAACAATCCATATGCACTGAAACTGATTGAACAAGCCCACGTTCAATGTGAAAAAGTAGATTTGCCAGAACATTTTTTTGAAAGTTTAAAATTTTAAAAAAATGGACATTCAAAGTGTTTTCCCAGACAATGACAGCTTAATCAAGATAAGATGAGAGATTATGTTTTATTTTCAGCTATTTTATGTTTGCTCAGCAGCCTAGTTGTATTGACTGCTGGACATTGGTTAAGTTTGTTTTTGCTGGTATTTTTTTTGATTCGTTTATGCAAGTCAGGAAAACGTACTTTAATTATTGGAACTCTTTTTTTGGTTTTGTTGACTAGTTTTGTTACTGGAATTCATCAGTGGTCGAACCAGACAAAATTGCTTGAAGAAGAACAAACTTTTTTGATGGAAGTAGATGCAGATGAGCTGAAAATAGATGGAAATCAAATACAATTTTATGGGGTAATCAAAGCAACGGAACATCATCCGAAAATCTCAGAAAAAGTCATTACTTTTTATACTCTGTCTTCATTAAAAGAAAAAGAAGATTGGCAAGCTCAAACAGCTAATTTAAAAATTAAACTAACCGGAAAGTTAACAGTACCCGAAAAAAATAGAAACCAATTTCAGTTTAATTACCAACAATTTTTATATCGAAAAAGAATCCATTGGATATTGAAAGCTGAAACCATTCAGGTTATTGAACAACCTGTTTCTTTTAAAGACAAACTTAACTTTAAGTATATAAGAGCGGCTCTTTTAAACTACGTTGACAAGACAATGCCAGTAAAAACGGCACAATATATGAAAACGCTCCTTTTCGCTGAGATATCTTCTTTGGATCAAGCGACTATGCAAAATTTTAAAAATATTGGGATTGTCCATTTACTCAGTATTTCTGGTCTACATATTCAATTCTTATTAACCGGTTTAATCTATAGTTTTTGGCGTATAGGAATTACGAAAGAAACAACTTTTTATTATATGCTGGTTATTTTGCCGGTATATGGGAGCTTAACGAATTGGGGAACCAGCGTTTACCGAGCCATTGTGATGAGTTTGATTTTGTTAGTCAGTTCACATTTTAAATGGAAAATGTCTAATCTTGATGCTTGGTCTTGGACAATGCTATCGGCTTTGTTGATTGATCCTTACCAACTTTATTCAGTAGGATTTCAATTAAGTTATGTATTGAGTTTTATTTTATTGATTCTTTCTCAAACATTTTTGAGCCGATCTAGACCAGCTTTAGTTAATAACCTATTGATATCTTTTATTTTGATGTTGGTTTCCATCCCAATTTTGTCTTTTCATTTTTTTGAATTTTCTTGGATCGGTGTTTTTGCTAATTTATTATTTGTTCCCATTTTTGCATGGCTGCTCTTACCAGTATTAATCGGGCTTTTTTTTCTTTCTTTTTTTCTACAAGGCAGTTTAATCTTTCCAGGTATCGTAAAGAGCCTTGATGGTATACTAGGCCTGCTCGAAAGAATCGTACATTGGCTCAGCAACTGCCCATTTGCTATGGTTGTAACGGGAAGAGTTCCGCTTTTTTTGACTAGTTTATTCATTTTGTCGTTGCTTTATTTTCTTATGACTTTAGAGAATAAGAGTAGAAAACAACGATATAGTATAGGCTTGTTGTTTGTCGTCTTGGTTACATTTGTCGCTTACCAAAGGTATTCTCCAGTTGGAGAAGTTATCCTGATCGATGTGGGGCAAGGAGATGCAGTGTTGATTAAAGAACCTTTTGGCAGAGGAAATTATTTGATTGATACAGGCGGCATGCTGGCATTTGAGAAAGAAGACTGGGAAGAGAAAGAAAAGCCAACGACTGTCGCTAGTCGGACACTGATTCCCGTATTAAAGGCACATGGGTTATCTTCTTTGGATCAAGTGTTCATTACTCACGGGGATGAAGACCATATGGGCGCGCTAGAGGAATTATCAGAAGCGATCCAAATCAAAGAACTTCTTTTTCCAGCAGGTACAACAAATAAAGCAGTTTTTCTGCAAACTGTCTTAAAACTAAAAAGTACCGGCACGCTTATTCAAGAAGTTTTAGCTTCGACCAAAAAAAGGAATTCTGTTAATCAGTCCTTAAGCGTATTATGGCCATTTGTTCCAGGGCAAGGAGAAAATAATGATTCAATGGTTCTTCATGGAAAAATTGGTTCCCTTTATTGGTTGTTCACTGGTGATTTAGAAGAAGAAGGAGAGAAAAAGATTGTTCAGCATTATCCTGAGTTGAAAGTAGATGTTTTAAAAGTTGGTCACCATGGAAGTCGTACTTCGTCTACTAAACCATTTCTAGACTTAGTTAACCCGCAAAAAGTGTTGATTTCGTGCGGTTTAAAGAATCGTTATCACCATCCTGACCCAGATGTTTTACTTCAACTTCAGCAAACCAATGCTCATATTTACCGAACAGATTTAGACGGTGCTGTTCATTACCGCTATATAAAAATTGGGGAACATCTTTACCGTGAAGAGTTTTATGCTATTCTAAAGTAAATTTCCCTTGCAAAATCATTTAGGGATTTGTACGATGAAAGCAGGATAAGAAAGTGGTGACCATATTGAATTTCGCAAGTGAAATGGCAAAACTAAAAAAGGGTGAGATTGCATCAGTTTATTTGGTTTTAGGAACTGAAGACTATTTGGGAGGGATTGCCCGAGACACAATCATCCGTTCAGTTTTAAAAAAAGATGAAATCGACTTAAATTATGGTGCTTATGATATGGAGGAAACTCCACTTGGAACAGCACTAGATGATGCAGAATCCATTCCTTTTTTTGGAGACCGACGGCTTGTCATCATTGATCGGCCTCTTTTTTTAACAGGAGATAAAAGCAAATCTAAACTTGAACATGATATAAAATGGTTTGAAAACTACCTCAATCAACCTTCAGAAACGACAACTTTAGTTGTTTTTGCTCCTTATGAAAAATTAGATGAGCGAAAAAAAATAACAAAACTATTGAAAAAAAAAGCAGTGGTAATTGAAACTAGAGCAATGGCAGAAAAAGAGATGCGGCAGTATTTAAAAAAGACTATTGAGAATGAAGGTTTCACTATCTCTCCTGAAGCATTTGAATTGTTCATTCAGTTGACAGATGCAAAGTTGTCAGTTGCCATGTCTGAGTTGCCAAAATTGATTTTATTCGGACAAGAAACTAAATTTATAACGAAAGAAGCCGTTAATGAATTAGTAGCTAAATCATTAGAACAAAACATTTTTGCTTTAAATGAATACGTTCTAAAAAAAGAAACTGGCTTAGCGCTTGAATTGTATCAAGATCTTTTACTACAAAAAGAAGATCCTATTAAAATTAATGCAATCATGACCACGCAATTTCGTTTGCTGCTTCAAATAAAAATACTTGAGAAAAAAGGATACCAACAAGGAGATATAGCTAAGACATTAAAAGTACATCCTTTTCGAGTGAAATTAGGCATTCAGCAAATGCGCAAGTTTGACGAACAGACATTGATTGAAGCTTATAATGGGTTGATAGAAGCGGAATACCGGTTAAAAACAGGACAAGGCGATCGAGAAATGCAGTTTGAATTATTTGTTTTGCGATTTGCTGGCAGACGGTAAATGGGTAAAAGCACAACTGCCGTTTGAGCTATCAAGTAAAAAAACTTTACAGTTTATATTGCAATGCAGCGAAGCGTTATGTATAATGATTAAGTGTTGGAAACAACTAGAATAATCTATTTTAAGTTGTAATTAATTGAAAGTGGGGTGAATCAAATGCCAAACATCGAATCTGCAATCAAACGCGTCCGTACTTCAGAAAAATCAGCTTTAGAAAACAATGTACAAAAGAGCGCTATGCGTACTGCTGTAAAAAAATTCGTTCAAGCTGCTGAAGCTGGAAGCGAAAATACTGAAGCATTGCACAAAGAAGCTATCAAATCTATTGATATGGCTGCATCAAAAGGATTGATTCATAAAAATAAAGCTAACCGTGACAAATCTCGTTTAACAGCTAAATTAGCTAAATAAGAAAGCACAGTTAACTTATTTATAAGTCAAAGAAAAGATGGTATGTATTGTTTTAACAATACATACCATCTTTTCTTGTTTTCGTTTTTCACTAAAAGGACTAGTTGTTTTCCGGTTCTTTTGTCGTTAAATGGACGAAAGCCACTCCATTTTGGAGTGGCTTTCTAATTAAAAATAAATATTCTTAAAGTTATTCGGGGAGAAAAATACTATTCAAATTATATCAATCGATTTCTCATTTAAACAACATAAACCCAACCTCTTTTATGTCCTTACAGTTCTGTAACTGTGCCAGTGTGAATAAATTTCTTAAAAACTATTTTATATAATGCTTCATACTTACTCTTAATACCAAACTAGTATAACACAAATAATTGTTAAAAGATACTCTTTTATAGATTTAGCAAAACACCGCTTCAACCTGAGCTTACGGTTGTAAGAACGTATGTTCAGTGGTAGAATAAAGGCAGCACAGATCATTATAAATAGGTATACTTTACACTTTTTAAAAGAATAACAGACTGGATGTGAAGTAAAAAGATGGAAAAAGACCAATTTGACCTAATTTCTAAGTATCAACCTAGTGGAGACCAGCCTGATGCGATTAAAGAATTAGTTAAAGGAATTGAAGAAGGAAAAAAAGAGCAAACGTTGCTTGGCGCAACCGGAACAGGCAAAACGTTTACAGTCTCTAATGTGATTCAAGAAGTAAATAAACCGACACTTGTTATTGCACACAATAAAACATTAGCCGGTCAATTATATAGTGAATTTAAAGAGTTTTTTCCAAATAATGCTGTTGAATACTTTGTTAGTTATTATGATTACTATCAACCTGAAGCGTATGTTCCTTCAAGTGACACGTTTATTGAAAAAGAATCCAGTGTGAATGATGAAATCGATAAATTACGTCATTCAGCAACAAGTGCTTTATTAGAGCGACGTGATGTTATTGTTGTGGCATCCGTTTCTTGCATTTACGGTCTAGTTAACCCGATTGATTACCGCGACCATGTATTGTCCTTGCGTGTTGGAGCGGAGATGAAGCGTGATGATATGCTGCGTCGTTTAGTAGATATGCAGTTTGTACGCAATGATATTGATTTTCAACGGGGGAATTTTCGCGTAAGAGGAGATGTAGTCGAAATATTCTTGGCTTCTCGTGACAGCGATGCGGTTCGGATAGAATTTTTCGGGGATGAAATTGATCGAATTCGAGAAGTCGATGTTTTAACCGGAGAAGTTAAAGCTGAAGTCCAGCATGTACCTGTTTTTCCGGCTACTCACTTTGTTGCAAATGAAGAACAAACGCGTAATGCAGTAAAAACGATACAGGCCGAACTAGAAGAACAACTAAAAAAATTGCGTGCAGAAGATAAACTCATTGAAGCACAGCGGCTAGAACAACGGACCAACTATGATCTGGAGATGTTATTAGAAATGGGCTATTGTTCCGGAATCGAAAACTATTCTCGGCATATGGATGGCCGTAAACCTGGTCAGCCACCTTACACATTGATAGATTTCTTCCCAGAAGATTTTTTGATTGTCGTGGATGAATCGCATATCACTATGTCACAAATTAGAGGCATGTTTAATGGAGATAAAGCGCGAAAAGAGCGTTTGATCGAATATGGATTCCGCTTGCCTAGTGCTTTAGATAACAGACCGCTGCGATTAGAAGAGTTTGAAAAACATGTAAACCAAATCATGTATATTTCGGCTACTCCTGGACCATATGAATTAGCACGTACTCCAGAAGTTGTTGAGCAGATCATTCGTCCAACGGGGTTATTGGATCCAATTGTTGAAGTTCGTCCAATCAAAGGTCAAATTGATGATTTGATCAATGAGATCAACGAACGCATTGAGAAAAATGAACGGGTATTTATTACGACATTGACGAAAAAAATGTCTGAGGATTTAACGGATTATCTAAAAGAGGTAGGCATCAAAGTAGCTTATCTACACAGTGACATTAAAACACTAG
Source organism: Carnobacterium sp. (assembly GCF_032094055.1). Taxonomy (GTDB): domain Bacteria; phylum Bacillota; class Bacilli; order Lactobacillales; family Carnobacteriaceae; genus Carnobacterium_A. The sequence continues at coordinate 6,564 of NZ_DAMDAK010000057.1, read as the reverse complement.
AACGAACGGAGATTATTCGAGATCTGCGCTTAGGAGTATATGATGTTTTGATTGGGATCAACTTGTTAAGAGAAGGTATTGATGTACCGGAAGTTTCATTGGTCACGATATTGGATGCAGACAAAGAAGGATTTTTGAGAAGTGAACGGTCATTGGTTCAAACGATTGGACGTGCAGCTCGTAATCAAAATGGAAAAGTGATTATGTATGCTGATAAAATTACCGATTCAATGAAGGCTGCTATTGAAGAGACAAGTCGGAGACGTAAAACACAAGAAGCGTATAACGAAGCACACGGCATTACACCAACGACTATCATTAAAGAAGTGCGTGATTTGATCTCTATCACAACTGCTGTAACTGGAGAAGACAAAGGTTCATTGACGTCTGATAAAGTAGCAGGCTTAAATAAGAAAGAAAGAAAAGAACTAATTGGAAAATTAGAAGCTGAAATGCAAGAAGCAGCAAAAGCATTAGATTTCGAAAAAGCGGCTAATTTGAGAGATATTGTTCTGGAGTTAACGGCTCAATATAAATAAAATTGAGCTGTTATAGCGGAAGTAAACACCTCTGAACGAAGTGGTGCTTTAGGAACTGATGAGTTAAGAAAAACAAGATCAAAATAGATAAAGAAGATGAGATAAATGCTTGCATTTATCTTTAACATCATGTAAAGTTTATTTATGTGCAAGACACAGTCCTTTACTTGGTTTAACGAATCACCAACGTATACTCAGTAATAGGATAAATTAAAAGGAAGAGGTGTTTAGAAATGGCAATTTCTAAAGAAAGAAAAAACGAAATCATGAAACAATACGCAATACACGAAGGTGATACTGGTTCTCCAGAAGTACAAATTGCTGTATTGACTGAAGAAATCAATCATTTGAATGAACATGCACGTGTTCATAAAAAAGACCACCACTCATACCGTGGACTAATGAAAAAAATTGGTCACCGTCGTAATTTATTAGCATACTTACGTAACAAAGATGCTAATCGTTACCGTGAATTGATTCAAAGTTTAGGCCTACGTCGTTAAAAATGTGTGTCTATTTAAGAAGCGAGGTTCGCAGGAATCTCGCTTTATTCTTT
>NZ_DAMDAK010000057.1:4767-5459 GCF_032094055.1 Carnobacterium sp. | reverse complement strand
ATACAAATGTGAGTGTTTAAATCCTTAAAGATTGACATTTGTTTAGTAGTCTGTGTGGAAAATGAACGACAGTTTAAGAGAAAAAGGAGAACGACAATATATGACAGAGAAACAAGTTTTTACAAAGGAATGGGCAGGCCGTACATTAACGGTGGAAGTTGGACAACTAGCCAAACAAGCAAATGGAGCAGCTATGATTCGTTATGGAGATACAGCTGTTTTATCTGCAGCGGTAGCTAGTAAAAAAGCAAAAGATGTAGATTTTTTCCCATTGACCGTAAATTATGATGAAAAAATGTATGCTGTTGGTAAAATCCCTGGAGGATTTATTAAACGGGAAGGACGTCCCAGCGAAGCAGCTACATTAACTGCACGTTTGATTGACCGTCCAATTCGCCCAATGTTTGCCGATGGTTTTCGTAATGAAGTTCAAATAACCAATACTGTAATGTCTGTAGAAAAAGATTGCTCACCTTCTTTTTCAGCTATGTTCGGTTCATCATTGGCTCTTGTAATTTCAGATATTCCTTTCAACGGCCCAATTGCTGGTGTAGATGTTGGTCGTGTAAACGGAGAATACATTATTAATCCAACTGTTGAACAAGAAGCTATGTCTGATATCCATTTAACTGTTGCAGGTACAAAAGAAGCTATCAATATGGTTGAAAGTGGCGCAAAAGAAGTTTCTGAAG
>NZ_DAMDAK010000057.1:2616-4757 GCF_032094055.1 Carnobacterium sp. | reverse complement strand
CTGAAGAAGATATGTTAGGAGCATTGCTTTTTGGGCATAATGCAATCAAAGAATTAGTTGCTTTCCAAGAAGAAATTCAAGCTGCTGTCGGAAAAGAAAAAAGTGAAATTTCTTTATTGCAAATTGATACAGAATTAGAAAAAGAAGTAAACGATGCTTATAAAGAAAAAATGAGTACTGCAATTAAAACAGAAGAAAAATTAGCACGAGAAGAGAATATTGAAGCAGTTAAAGAAGAAGCTATTCTTTTTTATGAAGAAAAATATAGCGAACATGAAGAAGCTAATCGTATACAAAAAGAAATTAAAACGATTGTAGAAAATATGGAAAAAGATGAAGTACGTCGCTTAATTACTGTAGACAAAGTTCGTCCAGACGGCCGTAAAATAGATGAAATTCGTCCTTTAGCTTCTGAAACTGGTATTTTACCAAGAACTCATGGATCAGGTTTATTTACTCGAGGACAAACACAAGCTCTTACTATTGCTACTTTGGCCCCGCTAGGAGAACATCAAATAATTGATGGATTGGGAATCGAAGAGAGCAAACGATTTATCCATCATTATAACTTCCCGCAATTTTCTGTTGGAAGTACTGGTCCTAGTCGTGGCCCTGGTCGTCGTGAAATTGGACACGGAGCCCTTGGAGAACGTGCTTTATTACAAGTCATTCCGAATGAAGAAGACTTCCCGTATATGATTCGGTTAGTTTCAGAAGTATTAGAATCAAATGGTTCTTCTTCTCAAGCGAGCATTTGTGCAGGTACTTTAGCCTTAATGGATGCTGGTGTGCCAATTAAAGCTCCAGTAGCAGGAATTGCTATGGGTCTTGTAATGGAAGGCGAAAACTATACGGTATTAACAGATATTCAAGGATTAGAAGACCATTTAGGCGATATGGACTTTAAAGTTGCTGGAACAACTGCCGGCATTACGGCTTTACAAATGGATATTAAAATTCAAGGAATTACGCCGCAAATTCTTGAAGAAGCATTGACACAAGCTAAAAAAGCTCGTTTAGAAATTTTAAATGAACTAGTATCTACAATTGCTGAACCACGTAAAGAATTAAGCCAATATGCTCCGAAAATCGAAATGATGCAAATTAAACCAGAAAAAATCAAAGTGGTTATTGGCCGCGGTGGCGATCAAATCAATGCGATTATTGAAGAAACTGGTGTTAAAATTGATATTGATCAAGAAGGAAAAATCAGTATTGCTTCAGAAGATGCAGCAATGATCAAACGTACTAAAGAAATCATTGAAGAGTTGACCGAAGAAATTGAAGTGGGTAAAGTTTACACTGGGAAAGTTAAACGTATTGAAAAATTCGGTGCTTTTGTAGAAATAGCTAAAGGAAAAGATGGATTGGTTCACATTTCTGAACTTGCTAATGAACGAGTTGGTAAAGTAGAAGATGTTCTTGCATTGGGACAAACAGTTGATGTAAAAGTTGTTGAAATCGATAAACAAGGACGGGTAAATCTCTCTATTAAAGCTTTACTAAAAAAAGAAGATTAATTTAAAAAAGGAAAAAGCTCTGTTTAATTGCAGAGCTTTTTCCTTTTTTGAGAATACATAATCAACTACAGCAACCAAATAAGCCGGTTATTCAGGAAAGCTTCTTAGCCAGTGTTGTAGTGCAGTAAAAACAGCTTCTTGCTGCTGTTTATTAGTAATAGCGGCAGCATTATCGCCCTTTTGTTTACCATAGCTGCCAAATCCAGCATGATTTCCGCCTTGAATCGTTATGTAATCAGTATCTTTAGGTAAAAATTGTTTGTTGTTTTGAAAAGCTTGCTGATCTAAGACACCGTCATTGGCACCCGTAATCGATAGAACTGGCAAAGAACGATTTTCTAAACTGCCTTTTTTATCGGGATAACTAGCTAGAAAAAATACACCTTTTAAAATTTGCTGATCCATTGACTGCTTTTTTAAGCTGTCATGAGCGAAACGGCTAGCCATGACACCACCTAATGAGTGACCGCCAATTACGTAACTTGTAATATTGTAGTCTTCAATAATTTGTTGAGCTTTATTTGGTTTCATTACGGCCAAATTTAGAGGGTGGTGGATCAGATAAACAGGATAACCTGCATCTGCTAATTTTGCAGCCCATAGTCCATAACTCTTTTCTTC
>NZ_DAMDAK010000057.1:0-2606 GCF_032094055.1 Carnobacterium sp. | reverse complement strand
CCCTAAGTAACTATAAGCCTCTACTTCTACTTTAGCTCCTTGATAAAAAATAATAGCGGTAGAAGAGCTTGTTCCAACAGGCTCAAAGTAAACAACATCTTGTGTTTCGTGAACGCTATAATTGGAATGAGTTGTGGCAGCTTGAAGAGCTTGTGACGTGGGAGTGTAGGTCAGCGTATTCAGTGAAAACAACATAATAAACGATAAACTGGCGAGCAATAAAAGAACGACTAAACCTAACTTTTTCTTTTTTTTCATCTTTTCTCCTTTCTGATCTCCGCAATAAACGAGGCTTTGAACAGTTTATTTATTTTAACACATAATGAAATAATTTTGTCTTTGAAAAAAGAAGAAAAGGGGGGAATAATCTTGTTTTGTATGATTTCTTTGCTATTTGTGCTAAAATATATATTGGCTACTTTTGTAAAGGAATTGACTAAATAGTAAGTTAGATAAATGAAAAGATTTGTGAAGGAGATTATTTAATGAGTGGATATACTATTGCCGTAGTGGGCGCAACTGGAGCAGTCGGAACAAAAATGATTGAAATGTTAGAAAGTACAACTTTACCCATTCAACAGGTAAAGTTGCTGGCATCAAAACGTTCAGCTGGGAAAAAGCTACAGTTTAACAATACAGAGTTAGTTGTCGAAGAGACCACAGCCGAAGCATTTGAAGGCGTAGACATCGCTTTATTTAGTGCTGGAGGAAGTATTTCAAAACAATTTGCACCTGAAGCAGTTAAAAAAGGAGCGATTGTTATAGATAATACAAGTGCTTACCGCATGGATCCAGAGGTTCCTTTAGTGGTTCCCGAAGTTAATGCGGAAGCAGTGAGGAACCATAAGGGAATTATTGCTAATCCTAATTGCTCTACCATTCAAATGATGGTAGCTTTGCAACCCATTCGTGAAAAGTATGGGTTGAATCGGATCATCGTTTCAACTTATCAAGCAGTCAGCGGTGCTGGAGCAGCAGCTGTCGATGAAATGAAAGAACAGGCTCAACAAATGTTAAATAACGAAGCTTATGAAGCTGCCATTTTACCGTCTGGTGGCGATAAAAAACATTACCCTATTTCTTTTAATGTTTTGCCGCAAATCGATTTATTTACAGAAGGCGGTTATACCTATGAAGAATGGAAAATGATCAACGAAACGAAAAAAATCATGTCTGATGAAAATATCAAAATTTCAGCTACTTGCGTGCGTGTTCCGGTAATTTCCGGTCATTCAGAGTCTATTTATATTGAAGTTTTAGATAAGTCAGCTTCTGTTTCTGGCATTCAAAACCTATTGCGGACAGCACCTGGGGTAAGTTTACAAGATGATCCAACTGTTCAATTATATCCAACACCGCTTGCAGCAGAAGGAAAAAAAGAAACGTTTGTGGGTAGGATTAGAAAAGATATAGATGAAGAAACAGGGTATCATATGTGGGTCGTTTCAGATAATTTGCTTAAGGGAGCAGCTTGGAATTCAGTCCAAATAGCTGAAACGTTGCATAAACTTAATTTAGTAACTGAAAAATAGGGCGGACAATACTGTTGTTTTGAAAGAGAAGGTGTATTTTATGGATTTGAAAAAAGCGAGAATCATTACGGCAATGGCAACACCGTTTGATGATAAAGGGCAATTAGATTTCACCAAATTGAAAGCTTTGATCAATTATCTCTTAGCAAATGGGAGTGAGGGCTTAGTTGTTGGAGGAACCACAGGAGAATCTCCTACCTTATCCCATCAAGAAAAACTAGATTTATATAAAAAAACAGTTGAGCTGGTAGATGGACGGGTTCCTCTTATTGCAGGAACAGGTTCAAACAATACAGCTGAAACAATTTCTTTTACAAAAGAGGTAGAAAAAATTCAAGGTATTGATGCTGTTTTAGTTGTTGCGCCTTATTACAACAAACCTAATCAAGCAGGGATATATGCTCATTTTGAAGCTGTCTCTCAAAATACAGATATGCCCATTATCATATATAACGTTCCTGGTCGGACAAGTGTTGTTATCGACCCGGAAACAACTGTTCGTTTATCGTCACTAGATAACATTATAGGGGTAAAAGATTGTTTGGGAATGGATGCATTAAGTTACATTGTTGAACAAGCAAATGAGGACTTTTTAGTTTATTCAGGCGAAGATAATTTGGCTTTTCCAGCTAAATGCGTAGGAGCAACAGGAATCATTTCAGTTGCCAGCCATATTATTGGGAAAGAAATGGCAGATATGTACGATTTGCTTGCAGCAGGAAAGGTCGATCAAGCTGCTGAGAAACATCGCAAGTTGCTGCCTAAAATGAATAGCTTATTTACAGTACCTTCTCCAGCTCCAGTCAAGATGGCTTTGAACCATTTAGGAATAGATACAGGCGATGTGAGGTTGCCGCTGGTGGCCTGCACACAAGAAGAAAAGCAGAAAATATTAGAGAGTTTACAGTTGAAAAATTAGCAAAAATGAAAAGAAAGAAATAGAGGTGAAGAAATGAGTGACATTAAAATTATTCCATTAGGCGGCGTGCGTGAAAACGGAAAAAACATGTACGTTATTGAAGTGGATGAAGAAATTTTTGTTTTAGACTGTGGGTTAATGTACCCAGAGACAGA
>NZ_DAMDAK010000056.1:15249-16098 GCF_032094055.1 Carnobacterium sp. | reverse complement strand
GTACGGAGTTGAAGTTTCAGTAGATATCTTTGGTTATTCAGCAACCGTACCTGAAGCTCCTGGCATTGGTCAAAATTTCAGTAAAATATCTAATAATGTAGATGTTATTTCTTCAATGATTTATCCAAGCCACTGGGGTTCTTACTTTGGCATTTCGAAGCCTGATTTAGAACCTTACAAATTAGTGACGGAATATATGAAAGTTGAAAATGAACTTTTAGAAGGATTAGAAACTCCGCCTAAATCAAGACCGTGGTTACAAGACTTTACAGCTTCCTATTTGGGTGCAGGCAACTATATCGAATACGGTGCAACGCAAGTAGAAGATCAAATTCGTGCGTTACATGAAGCAGGTGTAGATGAGTTCTTATTATGGGATGCCAATAATACCTATACTCCAGGTGTGAACTACAACTTAAATTAAACAACAAAAAAGAAAGCAGTCTTACTCTGCTTTCTTTTTTTGTTGTTTTTTCAGTTAAACTCATTATTTCTTTTATTCGTTCAGCTCTCTTTTATAGCCTAAAGTGAAATTACTTCTCCATTTGCTAATAAGCAAAGATAAGTCGCAGTTACTGGTTTGTCCAAGATAGATTCCAAAGCGCGGCGATAAAGATGCAACTGGCCTTGATACTTCTCTTTCATTTTTTCGCCAGCAGCTGTACCATAACGCGCTACTTGATCTGTTTTATAATCAAAGAGAATCACTTTTTCACCCATTTCTAAATAACCGTCAATGATTCCGTGGACCAATATTTTATCATCAGCCGCTTGATCTAAATCAGAAAAAATCTTTTCTGCTTTTAACAATAACGAAAAAGGTGCTTCTCGTGTAACTTGTTGTGGATG
>NZ_DAMDAK010000056.1:14133-15239 GCF_032094055.1 Carnobacterium sp. | reverse complement strand
GATGCGACAAGATCAGTTGGCCTAGTTCCGTTTCAAAGAAACGTACGATATTGGTTTTGTCAATTTTGTAGGCTACTTTCTCCTGGAGCATGCCTCGGCTAATTAAATCCTGAATCAAAGCTTCAACAGATTCCTTAGAGACCGGCTTTGTTAAATCAATTGATTGCATCACAAGATGAGTGGCGGTTCCAATTTCAGCATTTGTAGGAACGGTCACTTCAGCCATAAATTTAGGACGAGCTAGCCGGTCTTCTACATACCGATTTTGATTTCGTGGTTGATTGATATCGATCTTTACCATTTGGCCATCGTCTGGTTCTTCAAAGAGACGCTTGATTTCAGAAACTGATTGATAGCTGGTAGTATGTGTCGCTTTTTCAAACCGATATTCATAATTCATCAATGTTAGAGCTTCATTTAAAGAGGCTTGTTCTTGTTCAGAAAGTTTATTGGCTGCACTGGCAGTATCAAGCTTTTCAATCCAGTGTTCATCTATTTCTTGGTCTTCTTGTATCAATTGTTCTTGTATCATAGTCTCATTATAGAAATGCACAGAAAACGTTGCAGGGTGTTGACTGATTGTCCGGTTGTTGGCAGTAACAGATAGAAAAGGGTTTTGACCATTGGGATGGCGAATCAACGATAAGCCGATCCATTTCATCAAACTGTTTGCTGTAAAACGAATGTCATTTGGTAAAACAGTTGGTTGATGAGCACTGATAATGCCCCATTCTTTCCAAGCAGCTTCTGCATTTTTATAAGAGCCAACTAAAAATAATTTCTCTTCAGCACGTGTCAATGCAACATATAACTTGCGCATTTCTTCTGATAATAATTTTGTTTTCTGCTCTACTTTTAAAGCAACTTCCGGCAAAGATTGGTAACGAATCCGCCGTTCTAAATCTTTGATATCCGTTCCGACTCCATATTCCTCGTTAAAAAGATAGCCTTTTCGAATATCCTGCAGATTAAAACGTTTCGTTAAATCCAGTACAAAAACAACTGGAAATTCTAGACCTTTACTTGCGTGAATGGTCATCAACCGAACCGCATCCTCATCCATGTAAAGAGCTGTAGACTCAGCTAGGTCTTTATCCTTTTCCTGC
>NZ_DAMDAK010000056.1:4080-14123 GCF_032094055.1 Carnobacterium sp. | reverse complement strand
ACTAGTTTTTTCGTAACTTGCAGCCCGTTCATATAAGGCGTGCAAGTTAGCTTTACGTTGCCTTCCTGAACTCATTCCTCCAACATAATCTAAAAAATGCGTATCTTCATAAATGGACCAAATCAAGTTAACTAAATGATTTCTTCGTGCTTCTTCACGCCATTTGACTAACCGTTCTAGAAAAAGATGGACTTTGTTGTATAACGCTGTTGTAAAATGGCTGGCTTTTTCAAAACCTGGATAAGAAGCATGAAAAGTCTGCAGCGCTTCGTAATATTCACCCGTTTTTTGGCTGATTCGAATAGAAGCTAATTCATTTTCGTCTAAGCCGACAATCGGTGAACGCAAAACAGCAGCTAAAGGAATATCTTGATAGGGATTATCGATAATTTTTAGTAAGGACATCATAATAGTGATTTCAGTCGTTTGAAAGTAATTTTGTGTATCGTTTACTTGTAAAGGAATTGAAAGACGCTTGAAAATTTCTAATAAAACTAAATTATTTTTTTTAGTAGGTGTTAATAAGACGATATCTTGATAACAAATAGGCCGATTATGCTTTAGTTTTTTATCATAAATCTGAAACCCTTCTTGAATCAATTGTTGTATTTTTTGTCCGACCATCAAAAGTTCGCCTTCTGTTTTATCGTCTATCCGCATGTTCCAGTCTACTGCATCTTCTTCGTTTTCTTCAGCTGTATCTGTTCCCTTTTCATAGATCAAAATCTCTGTTTCGTGTTGATTCGTTTCTGGAAATGCTGTAAACCCTTGAATCAATTGTGCAGATTCGTCATAGTCCATCTGGCCAACGTCTTTATCCATTAGTTGTTCAAAAACGAGATTAGTAAAATGCAGGATTTCACCGCGGGAACGGAAATTTTCAGCTAAAATAATCCGCTCTCCCCCCTTTTGTTGTTCATACGCTTCATACTTAGTTAAGAACAATCCCGGATCTGCTAAACGAAAAGAATAAATGGACTGTTTTACATCCCCTACCATAAACAAATTTCCTTTTTCCGGGTCTGCTTGAACAAGCCAGCGTAAAATATTTTCTTGTAATTGATTAATATCTTGGTATTCATCGACCATGACTTCTTTAAATTTCTCTTTATAATGATAAGAAGCTTCACTTGGAATCCATTCTGCTCCTGTGTAGCGAGCTAATATTTGCAACGTCAAATGTTCTAAATCATTAAAATCCAATAAATTACGTTCGTCTTTTCGTGCTCGATAAGCTTGGGTAAAAATAGCAGTTACACGTGCCATTTCTTCGACTAAAGGAGCAGCTTTGGCCATAATTTCTACTTGATTTTCTAAAGACGTATTAAAGTAGGAGCTTTGCATCTCACTGTAGCGTTTTTTTATCTGATCCCGGATCGTTTTCATTTCAGCTCCAGCTTCTTTTATACTATCATCAGCTGATTTCTTTACAGCTTTCCAACGGTTAAACTCAAAGGATTGAGATAACTGATAAGCTGTTTGATAGTCATCAGCAGCTATTCTATCTTGCAGCTCTTGTAAATGGACTACTTCCGCATCGAAGAGTTCTGTTTGCTGGCTCAACTCCTCTGTACCTTCTCCGATTTGTTTAGCTGTGATGCCAAGTTCAATTAAACTGACTAAAATATCTGAAATTTGCGGCTTTAGTAACTTTTGAAATAACGTTCCTTCTGTAAAATTTTCCGCATCCGTCGTATACAGTTCTGAAAGGTGTTCTAGCCAATAGTCAGGATTGGGATTGGCTCTTGAAAATTCATACAGGGAAAAGATCAGTTCTGTTAATCCGCTGTCGTTCCGATCATTTGAATAAGAACTGGCTAAGTTTTTAAATGCACTCATTTCTTCGCCATAAAGTTCTTCTCTAACTTCTTCCCAAACATCTTCTTTCAGTAAGAGGATTTCCGTTTCATCTGTTAATAAGCGAAAAACTGGATCTAGATCGATCAAGTAATAATACCGACGAATAACTTGCAGACAAAAAGCATGCAGTGTACTAATAGAAGCTTGTGTTAAAAGAGACAATTGGCGTATTAAATGTCGTTTTTTGTCCGGCTCGCTTTCACTTGTAATGGCTTGTTGAATAGCGACTTGAATACGTTCTTTCATTTCCTTAGCGGCAGCTTCCGTATAGGTAACAATCAGCAACTCGTCGATATTGGTACCTGATTTCACTTTTTCAATCACACGTTGTACTAAAACAGTGGTTTTACCAGAGCCAGCAGAGGCAGAGACCAAAATATTATGCCCTGCTTGATAGACAGCCTCCCATTGACTATCAGTAAAACGGCTATTTTGAGGTTTAATTGGAATCACAGTCATTCCTCCTCTTCTTCTTTTATTTTTTTAAGGATTTCTTCACGTGACAGTTTTTCCATCCTGCGGTAATTATTTTCAGGGAGCATGGCGTCAAATTGTGATACAGCTCGTAATTCTCCATTGACTGAAGAAATGAACTGTCTTTTTTCATAAAAAGGATTAAGAGTTGTCACACCATTCATAATTTGATTGCCGGCATCTAAAATTAACTTTTGATTGTGTTTTCTTAGTGCCTCCATCTCTTCAAGCGTTACAAATTTGTTCGACTTTAATGATTCATTTTTAAGTTGATTGAAAGGATAGACCAAAGAAGCTGTTGAGGGCTCAATTGTTGGATCGAGTGCCATTAATAAGTCTTCTTCTTCTAGCAGAAGACCATCTAATCTAAATTGTTTTAATAGTTCATTTGTATAAGTGTCTCCATCAATGATTTTATCTCCTTTAATAAAAGGATTTTGAACATGTAGATAAAAAGCTCCAGCAGGTTTAGCTTTATAACCAATTAATTGTGGTGCATTTGCAAGTGCTGTATCTAAATACGTGATCATTTGCATAGCCAATCCATAATAAGCATCTTGATAACTAAAGGCGTGAGCACTTGATTTGTAATCTACGATACTCAAATAATGTTGTTGGCCGACTTCAAGCGCATCCACACGATCGATTTTCCCACGTATAAATAAGTTTCCGCCATTTTTTAAAGGAAAAGCTAATCCTTCTATTCCTTTTTGATTAGCCAGCTGCCCAAAAAGAACTTCTGTCTGCACGTTTTTCATATTTGTTCTTCTGCTTTGATTACCAAGTGCCCAAGCAATCCGTTTGACTGTTTTGCCTAATTGTTCCCGAATAAATTTCATGCGATTAGAAGCAGATAAAACGGAGAATCGAGCTTTACCATAAAGAGCTGTTAATACTTCATCGGTAATCCGATTGAGCGTTTCTTGATCTATTTCATGAAAACTCAAATTACGGCTTAAAAGCGATTTAAACAATTGGTCTAATGCGTCATGGAAAAATTCTCCTGTTCCGGCAGGAGATAACCCAAAAACATTCCGTTCTTTTAAGCGGAGACCATATTGTAAGAAATGTGCATAGTGGTCTGCATAAAAGGTTTCAAGACGAGAAACAGATAAATATAAATCTTTGCCGTATAGAGCAGTAGCAATCTCTTTCTTTAAAGGATGCGGAATATTCTTTTTCACTAAACTGACTAGCAAATGATTAAAGGTGGCAGAAATAGTTTTATCGCGTTTAAAGTAACGGTAGATACCAATCCAAAAAGGGTCTAGTTGACCTTTTTGGTCTTGTTCTTTCCGTAAAACTAATAATAATTGGCTCATCGTACTCCGACGAGTCCCGATAAAATCTAGTAATTCAGTAGAAGTAGGGTTTTCTAATGAGGTAACTTCACCAGCTCTAAACTGAATCGGAAGATGAAAGCCTTCGACAATTCTTGATACGTATGGCGATAATTTAGGCGCTTCTTTAGAATCATCGCTAACAGGGTACGTAAAAACCAATTTTTTTGAAGAAGCTAAAAAAGCTTCATAAGCAATAAAAGGTTCTGTAGCCATCAATGATTCTGCAGATGGCCTCAAATATTTTGATGGATCTAAAAAGTTTGCAACTAACTCTCTATCTTCTTCAGTTAAGATACTTTTATTCTCACTTCTTGCTGGCAAATGAGCATCGGTCATTCCTAATAAAAAAGTCACTTTAGCCGTTCCGATACGTGTTCCTTCCAGTCCTGAATAAACAACTTGGTCAATGCTTGGCGGAACAATGCTATAAGAGGCCGTTTCAAAACCAGCGGCCAGAATCGTTTGAAAGCTTTCTAAATCAAAACTTTCTTCGCCTAATACTTCCACATATTCATCTAGCAGTCCCAAAAATGCCTGCCATGTCTGTTCTTGTTTTTTAGCTGCTTCTAAGTCGTTTTTTTCTATCGCTTGATCTCGCCAGAAAACCAATTGACGATCGACTCCAATTTTTTCTAAAAATAAGTAGACAATTTTAGCAGCCTCTTTCCCCGTTTCTGCTTGGTCGAGTTGCTTAAAGAAAGGAAGCAACGTGTCTTTTAAACTAAAGCGTTACATCAATATGCTCTCTGAAAGCATTAACTTGTTGCTGCATGATACGGACACGAATATCGCGTTCAGCTGGTAATTTTGTATCAGATTGAGGAATAAACAACTCTGTCCGTAAAAAGCGCATAACATCAGCGTAACGCCAATTTTTACGTTTGATCATCAATAAAGCATCTAAAAATTCAACTAACGGATGCTGATTCATCACGTCCGCACTGTCAATAAATGTTTCAATGCCATTTTCATTAAAAATCGGATCTAAAATCGTTAAGTAGTCATCCATATTCCGTGTTAAAACCAAAATATCTTGATAACGATAGTGTCCGCTTTTAACCAGTTTACGAATTTCCTTAGCCACATGGGCAACTTCTGCTTGTTTGTTTTCTCCTGCCCACACTTCAATGCAGTTTTCCATTGACGTTTGCTGCTGAGATGAAGAATCATTTATCGGTGAAAGTTTATTGGTTTCTACCCAAAAATCTTCTAACTGGTTCAATTCCTCACAATAAGCCGCATCTAATTGGTGAATCACTCGATCAGGAGCTACTGGAATATTCTCAGAACGAGCGCTTTGATACAATTGGTAATATGTTTCACCTGCTGCTTGAAATAATTCATGCAGTTCCGGTTTTTCTGTCGGATAACCTTTATCTAAAGTTAATGCCACAGTGACTTGCTTAGCAGATTTCATTAACGCCACAACCAATGCTTGTTCTTGAGCAGTAAACCGAAAAAAGCTTTCAATGTAAATTGTTGTATCAGATAAATCCATTTCATTTATTTTTTCAGTCAAAGCCGTTAAAATATCTTCAGTCTCAATGTACTTTCCTGCCAAAGCTTGATCAAATGCTTGATAAAGTAATGAGATGTCTTTTAATTTCAGTTGAAAATCTGCTTCTTGAGGAGTCGATCCTAAATGCATAATCAAATAAGTCAAATCATTTTGAGTAATACGACCCGTTCTTAATTCAGTAAATAAATCGGTCAATTGCTCAACAAATCCTGCTTTACGAACTTCTCCTCGATACATAGTCAATTGTTCTTCATATTGGATCAATAATTTTCTTACCAACATAGATAAACCAGAAGCGGATAGTTGCGGTTTAACGAATAGATCTGTATCTTGTAGCCAAAACCATGCTAAGCGGCTAAAACTAAAGACTTGTAGATGCATCATGCCCATCAAAGTTTTTTCATTAAAAGGCGGGATTTCCCCAAGACGTTTTAAAACGGTCATTTCTGCTTCAAATTTAATATGGTCTGGAACTAAATAAAAGACTTTTGCTTGCTTATTGTTAGTTAAGGTTTCTGCAATTTCATCTAACATGGCGCCTCTTTTGTCTCGATTGATCCGGCCTAAAATAAATTGTAATCCCATCGGTCCTTCACCTCTTCTGTTTGTTCTTCGCTTCTTTATTTTAACATACCCAGAAAAAAACCGGCTCTCTTTTAAATGATCCGCTAAAGAAAATTCTAACCATTATTTTATATATCATAAAAGACGAAATAGACTCATTATAGCTAAAGTCTGTTTCGTCTTTTATCGATGATTAGGAAAAATAAATGAATAAGCCAACCACTAGTGCTGTTCCTAAACTGTAACTGAGTTTAAAGCGCAGTTTACTCGTTTTATGATGAAATACCTGCATCCCCAGTAAACCGCCTAAACCTCCGCCGAAAATACCGTACAGCAGTAATGTTTTCTCTGGAATTCTCCACTGATGGTTTTGAGCTCTCTTTTTATCTATTCCCATTAAAACAAAGAGCCAACCGTTTAAGATCACAGCATAACTAAAGAGATAGAGCATGTTACTCTTTTTCTCCAGCATTTAAGCGAATAATTTCAACGATGACATCGGTAGCTTTTTGCATACTTTCAACAGCAACAAATTCATAACGACCGTGGAAATTTTCACCACCTGCAAAAATATTAGGAGTCGGTAACCCCATAAATGAAATTTTCGAACCATCTGTACCGCCTCGGATAGGTTCAATGATAGGCTCAATAGACAAGTTTTTCATAGCTTGTTCCGCAAGGTCGATAACCGTCATATCTTTTTCAATGATTTCTCCCATATTGTAATAAGAATCGTTGAGGTTAACGGTTACACGCTCAGTCCCATAATCAGCGTTTAACTTTTCAGCTATTCCTAACATAAAAGCCTTACGGTTTTCAAATTTAGTGCGGTCATGATCACGAATAATATATTCCATACGCGCTTCTTCTACCTCACCAGATAATCCAAGCAAATGGTAAAAACCTTCTCTGCCGGCTGTTTTTTCAGGAACTTCATCTTGCGGCAAGGCAGCATCAAAAGCTAGAGCAATCTTTAAGGCATTGACCATTGTATTTTTAGCTGTACCAGGATGAACATTTTTTCCTTGGATCGTAACAATCGCAGCAGCTGCATTAAAACTTTCGTATTCTAATTCTCCGACCGGACCCCCATCCATCGTGTAGGCAAAGTCCGCATTAAAACCTGCTACATCAAATCGGTCTGCTCCTATTCCGATTTCTTCATCTGGACCAAATGCAACCCGTACTGTTCCATGTTTAATAGTTGGATCAGCAAGTAAAATTTCCATCGCCGTCATGATTTCTGCTATTCCTGCTTTATCATCAGCACCTAACAAAGTAGCCCCGTCAGTTGTAATAAGGGTTTGACCTAGATAATTTTTTAAATTGGGAAAATCTTCTGGGGATAAAACAACATTTTGTTCTTTGTTTAATAAAATCGCTTGTCCATCATAATTTTCATGGAACTGAGGATTGACATGTTTAGCGTTAAAATCAGCCGTATCCATGTGTGCAATAAATCCGATTGTAGGTACTTCTTGAGTTGTGTTGCTTGGTAAAGTAGCTGTTACGTAGCCGTTATCGGTATTATACGCAACATCACTTAATCCTAATTCCGTCAATTCCGCCATTAAAGTCTTAGCAAAGGCTACTTGTGATTGTGTTGACGGAATAGTCGTACTGCTTTCATCAGAACGTGTTTCTGTTTGGACATAACGAACAAATCGTGGAACTAAATTTTTATACATAGTAAAACTCCTTTTCTATTTTATTAAGTTAAACACTAAACTGTTTTTTGTAAAAGCTAAATTAAAAAATAGCTCATTAAATAAATTGATAAGGATCTGTATTGATCGCTGATTGAATGATCGTTACATCCCAATTCATTTCCTGACTCCATTTGGTAAAAAGATCAGTCAATTCTTTTTTGCAGATGCTCTCAATATGATGGCCTGGATCAATAACCGTTAAGTTTTCAGCCAACATGTCGTGGGCCACATGGTAGTAAACATCTCCAGTAATATAGACTTCTGCTCCTTTTTCTATTGCAGTCGGGTAATACTTTCCAGCATCGCCTCCGCAAATCGCCACGCGTTGAATCAGCTGATTGCTGTCTTTAGAAAGATAACGTAAGCCAGAAACACCAAAAATTGTTTTGATTTTTTCAGCAAAATCTAAAACAGAAAGAGGTTCAGCTAAGTCGCCGACTCGTCCTAGGCCATATTCATCAATATAATTTTCAATTGTATAAATATCATAAACCGGTTCTTCATAAGGATGAGCCGTAAATAAAGCCTGCTCTATTTCAGCAGTTAATCGTTTAGGGAAAATCACTTCTATCCGGGCTTCTGCTACTTTCTCTGACTGATTTAATTGCCCGATAGCAGGATCAGCTTGGTTTACTGGAGTAAAACGTCCTGTTCCTTCCACTGTATAAGAACAATCTTGGTAATTTGGTCCTATTTTACCAGCTCCAGCTTTTGTTAGAGCGGCAATCATAGCTTCTTGGTCCGATAAAGGAACAAAAACAACTAATTTTTTATAACTTTCTTTTTTCGTAACCGCCATGATTTCAGTATTGTTTAACCCGATAGCTTTTGCTAACCAGGCGTTCATTCCGTTTGTTGCTACATCTAAATTAGTATGAGCCGCATAAACCGCAATATCGTTTTTTAATAAATCAGCATACATTTTATTTTGCGGATCGTCTGTGACAAGGTTCTTGGCTGGTCTAAAAATAGGCGGGTGATGAGCAAATATCAAATCTGCTTGTTGTTCAATGGCTTCTTGCACGACTTCAGGCCGAACGTCTAACGTAACTAACACTTTTTTAATCGGTTTATTTAAAGTGCCAATTGCTAAACCGACAGGGTCGCCTGTTTCTGCTAAAGACTTTGGCACAAAAGCTTCGAATTTACGAATCAAATCATTTCCAAGAATACGAATCATTTTAGCAACTCCTCAATTTTTTCGATTTTAGATTTAAAAACCTTTATTTTTTCTGTTTGATCGGTAGCTGATTTTGCTAAATCTGCTGCGATTTGTTTGTCTTTTTTTAATTCATTTTGCCATTTTTTTACAAAAAGAGGAGACCGTTCTTGTTTAAGATGAACGCCAAAAATCAAGTCAGCTTCACTAGCTGTTACTTGCTGGTCAACTGATTTTTCTGCAATGATGATTTCATATAATTTTTTGTTTTCTTCTATTAATTCTTCTGCCACAATTTGGTACTGATGTTTGATCAGCCAAGTTCTTAGTTGGTATTCATCTTTATTGGGTTGTAAAATCAGCCGCTCTTTTCCGGTTAGTTTTCCCGCTTGATAGCCTTCGTCTAAAATAGCAGCAATCAAAGTTCCTCCCATTCCGCAAATGGTGATCGCAGATAATTGATCTGAAGCAGGATCAATCACTTCCAATCCATCTCCCAAGCGAACACTGATTTTATCTTGAAGGCCTAACCGCTTTACTTGTTTAACAGCAATTTCAAAAGGCCCTTTGATCACTTCTCCTGCAATCGCAGATTCAATTGTGCCTTCAGCTGCTAAGGCACAAGGTAAGTAGGCATGATCTGATCCAATATCTGCCAAGCGCGAATCTGGTAAAACATAACTGGCTGCTCTTTCTAATCGCAAAGACAACTGCTTTGTATTCATTGAACTCTTGTCACTTCTTTCATTATAGATTTAAAGGAATGAATTTAATCTTTAAAGAAACTCTCATCTAACAAGTAGCCTTCTGCAGCTTCTTTTGTTTTAAAAACACCTTCGATTTGACCATTCGGTAAATTAATGGACCACATAGGATTGTCGTATACCAAACGCAACACATCGCCTCTTTGATCAAACCACAATTCTGAATAACCTTCTTCATAGCCATCTGCTGTTTTTTTCAAAAAAGCAAGTGCTTTATCTACTAGCTCGTGAATCGTTTTTTCATCTGCGTCACGAATGGATAGGTAACCTTTATTGGTTTCTTCTTTAGGCAAATAGCCAGCATAAACAAAAGCATTGCCATTTGGATGCAGAAAACGAATAACGATTGTTTTAGCTACTGCACTGTCTTCAAAATGGTAGTTGATTCTATCTAATGAAACAGGCACTGCAGTCAATTCGGTATATTCATCAAATAGTGCTTTTTTTTCTTCAAACGATAACATATTATCTCATCCCTTCAAACTTTCATACTCCTTCATTATAGCAGTTTTTTAAGTGGTGTGCTTTATTAAGTTCCAACAAAAAAAGAGCCAAGCAAATGAGAATCCATTTGCTTGGCTCTAAAGAGTGGCTTACTCTAAAAAGTCTTTTAATTGTTTTGAACGACTTGGATGACGCAATTTCCGTAAA
>NZ_DAMDAK010000056.1:1117-4070 GCF_032094055.1 Carnobacterium sp. | reverse complement strand
CGAATACGTTCACGCGTTACACCAAAAACTTTTCCAACTTCTTCTAATGTTCTCGTCCGTCCATCATCTAAACCAAAACGTAACCGCAAAACATTCTCTTCTCGATCCGTTAGAGTATCTAAGACATCTTCTAATTGTTCTTTTAATAATTCATAAGCTGCATTATCTGCAGGACTGGTTGCATCGTGGTCTTCAATAAAGTCTCCTAAATGAGAATCATCTTCTTCTCCAATAGGTGTTTCTAAAGACACAGGTTCTTGAGCGATTTTTAGAATTTCACGTACTTTTTCTGTTGGCAAATCCATTTCTGCTCCAATTTCTTCAGGAGTGGGCTCTCTGCCTAAATCTTGCAACAATTGACGTTGAATCCGGATTAATTTATTGATGGTTTCAACCATATGCACTGGGATACGAATCGTACGCGCTTGGTCTGCAATTGCCCGCGTAATCGCTTGACGAATCCACCAAGTAGCATAAGTTGAGAATTTAAATCCTTTAGTGTAGTCGAATTTTTCAACTGCTTTCATTAACCCCATATTTCCTTCTTGGATCAAATCTAAAAATTGCATTCCCCGTCCGACATACCGTTTCGCGATGCTGACTACTAACCGTAAGTTGGCTTCTGCTAAGCGTTGTTTTGCTTCCTGATCGCCTGCTTCTATTTTTTTAGCTAACATGACTTCTTCAGCAGCAGTTAATAAGTTTACACGGCCGATTTCTTTTAGGTACATGCGAACCGGATCATTGATTTTAACTCCGGGAGGAGCAGTCAAGTCTTCTGGCTTTTCAGCTTCTTCTTCACGCTCTTTAGCTAACATTTGGCGAACAGTTGGACCACCGTCATCTCCTACGACTCCAATGCCTGCATCTTCTACTTCTTGGATTAAAGCATCCATTTTGTCTGCATCTAATGTGTAGGGTGTAGCTATTTTATTGGTTAATTCATCATAATGAATCGTACCCTTTTCTTTGTACTCTTTAATCAATGCCTTTATTGCATCTTTATAAGATAATGTTACTACTTTTTTTTCTTCAGCCATAAAAAAATGCCTCCCTTTTCGCTCTTACAGTGTTCCTTCAATCATCCATTTTTTAACAAACGCGATAAATTGACTATTTCAATCATAAGTGTCCGCAAGCGAGCCTGATCGCCTCTTTTGGATGCTTCTGATAGTGCCTCTTGTGTTTCTTTTAATCGTGATTGTAATCGTGATTTTCTTGAAATCACATCAATATAATCTTCTATTTCTTGTGCGGTTATTTCATCGCTAAGAGATTGAAGTTCGATTTCAACTAATTTGTTCTTTAAGTGCGTTTCTTTCACAAAATCAATGAAAGCTCCAGTAGTTGCTTGGCTTTCTGAATGTTCCAAAAAGCTTTCATATAAAAGATACAACATTTGATAATCATCATGAACAAAGCTAAATTCATCGGCTAAGCTTTTGATTTGTATCCAGACTTCTTCAAAATGAAACAAACGATTTAATAATAATTGTTCTGCTCGTTCAATCGAATCTAA
Organism: Carnobacterium sp.; assembly: GCF_032094055.1. Classification (GTDB taxonomy): domain Bacteria; phylum Bacillota; class Bacilli; order Lactobacillales; family Carnobacteriaceae; genus Carnobacterium_A. The sequence continues at coordinate 2,551 of NZ_DAMDAK010000056.1, read as the reverse complement.
TTTCTTTCTTTGTTGCTCTACATGTGAAAAAGCTGTGGAACGTACTTCTGGATTTGGTGGTTGAGGTTTATTTTTTTTAGAACGTTTTTTTCGTTCTTCATAAAACTGTTGTTGAAATTGTTCTTTTAATGTATCGATTGAAAAATCAAATTCCTCGGCTAGTTGTTTAAAATACATTTCCCGTTCTACGGCAGACGTAATCGTGAGCATCTCCGTTACGATCTTTTCAATATAACTTAAACGCTGACTTTCATTATTTAAATTCAAGTTTCGACGATAATACCTCATTTTAAACCCAAATAAAGTATCCCGACCATGTGTCAAGAATTCTTTAAAACTTGCTGGTCCATTTTTTTTGATAAACTCATCAGGGTCCAAGCCTTCTGAGAAAGTCAGGACTTCAAGATCAAAGTCAGTTTGTTCAACAAGAAGATCGGTTGCACGCTTTGTTGCCTCAATCCCTGCATCGTCTCCATCATAAGCAACCAAAACATGGTCGGTTACACGGTCGAGCATATGAATCTGCTCATTTGTTAAGCTGGTTCCCATTGATGCTACTCCGTTTTGGATTCCTGCTTGCCAACTTGCAATCACATCCATAAATCCTTCAAATAGAACAACTTCTTTTTCTCTTCGAATCGCTGCTCGTGCTTTATCGTAATTAAACAACACGTTTCGTTTATTGAAGAGAAGCGTTTCTGGGCTGTTCAAGTACTTAGGGCTGTTTTCATGATCGTCTTTTTTTAACATACGGCCAGAAAAAGCGACTACCTTTCCTTGTTGGTTGCGAATTGGAAAAATGATCCGATTATAAAAACGATCTAACAACGTACCATTTTCTCTTTCAACGAATAAGCCCGATTCCTTTAAAAGGTCTTCCTGATACTCTTTTTCAACTAAATATTGGTATAGTAAAGTCCGTTCTTGCGGAGCAAATCCAATCCCAAATGTTTCAATTACTTCACGGGTCAATCCTCGAGTAGTCAAATAAGACAAAGCTTCTTCTCCAACTGTCGTATTCAGTAAAATATGATGAAAAAGCTCAAGACTCTCTTCATGCAATTTAAACAAAGCTTCTTTTTTTGAATCAGGTGCTTGAGAGTGATTTTTTTGATCGTTTACTACTGCTTCATCTAACTCGATTTGTTCTATTTCAGCGGTTTTAATAACTGCTTCTGGAAAGGTTAATCCATCGACTTCCATTAAAAAGGTAAAAACGTTCCCGCCTCGACCACAACTAAAACAATGAAAAATTTGTTTTTCTTCAGTTACAGAAAAAGATGGGGTTTTCTCATCATGAAAAGGACAAAAACCGAAAAAGTTTTTACCTTTCTTTTTCAGCTGGACATATTGACTGACAACATCCGTAATATTTGTTTCTTGTCTGATTTTATTGACGGTTTCTTCCGGAATTCTTATTGCCAAGTCGTTCAC
>NZ_DAMDAK010000056.1:0-1107 GCF_032094055.1 Carnobacterium sp. | reverse complement strand
TTCACCTCTTTAGTCAAATAAAAATTCTATCTACTATAGGCACAAGTCATGAAGAGTCGCACTCAATAAAGAAGTGCGACTCAATTTTCCGTTGTCTATAGACAGAACTATTCAAATTGTATTATAGCATAGAAAATAAGGGTAAACAACTAATTGGGTTTAGTCTTACCCTTTTATTTTTAATAGCGTTGCAGCAAAACTTGTTCGAGCGTTTAATGCTTTCCAAATGATATGAGCGATACCAAAGTCGATCATACTATGCACAACAGTTCCTATTCCCACCATTAAGAAAACCGATTGTAAAAAGCCTTGGTTATAGTAAGATGCAGACATGTTTCCGCCAAAATAAAAAAGTGAAACAACCGCCACTTCAGCTACCGCATGGATTAAGCCTAATACGAATGAAAAAATTTGTGTTTTAAAAGATGAGTCCATTAGACTGGGAGTTCTCTTTAACCAATAAGCACCTAAGCCTGCAAATAAAACATGAGTCAATGCTCTCAAAGTGATGATCAATGGAAAACCACTGATCAAAAAACCAACAGCTGTTCCTAAAGAAACAGAGATTGCTATTACAGGTGAAATAAATAAAGCGATAAAAATAGCTACATGGCTGCCTAATGTAAACGAAGCCGGCTCTAAAATAATTTTAACGGGTGAAATAATCGGAATGAGGATACCCATTGCTACAAGTAAGGCAGAAATAGTCAGTTTGTGAACGCGTTTTGTTTGCATAGTTACATCTCCAATAATTTTATAGTTTCAAGGTGTCTTGACACCTGTCAAACTAGATTATACTTGTTTGAAAAGAGATGTCAAGACAGTTATTTATCTTGGTACAATAGACCCAACTGGGATAAAGATTGGAAGATGCGGTCGAATGTTTGCTTATCTTTACAGGCAATGGTATGCAGGTGAACGCCTTGTGTTAGTTCCGATAATAAATTAGCTTGTGTATGCTTTATCTTTTCAAGGAATTGATCGGCATCATGACGAGATGCGATATTCAGTTGTCCCGATAATTCTCCATAGATGGGATGTTCTACAATTACGTCAATCACTTCTCCCCCATTGTCCACGATGGCATATAACTCTTTTTGCGTTTCT
>NZ_DAMDAK010000055.1:15242-16155 GCF_032094055.1 Carnobacterium sp. | reverse complement strand
ATTGGCTTATTCTTACGATTCAACATGTTAAAAAAAACTCCTTTTCCTCTATATTTCATTTTTATACGTAAAATTAGGACAAACGCCTGTTGCTTTTTATCCTTTTGTTCCGCCTGCTGTTAAGCCAGCTACAAAATTCTTTTGAAGTAAAACAAAAATTACTGCAATCGGAATACTGATTAGGATAGCTCCCGCTGCAAAAGTAGTATAACTAGCTCCCATTACATCATTGACTAGGTTAAATAATCCAATCGGTAAGGTATAAGCTTCTGTTTTTCTTAAAATAACAGAAGACAATACAAAATCTCCCAGAGGACCGGTAAAGCCATTCATAGCTACTACTGCAAGCATAGGTCTTGATAACGGCAAAATAATCTGCCAAAAAATCCTAGTTGGACTAGCTCCGTCAATACGCGCACTTTCATCTAAGTCAATAGGTATAGAGTCCATATACCCTTTCATCAAATACGTATTCATCGGGATTTGGCCGCCAGTATACAATACAATCAGCAACCAATGACTATTCATCATGCCTAACATCTGAGCTAAAACGAATAAGGCAACTAATGCAGAAAATTGTGGAATCATTTGTAAAAGTAAGAATAAGGTCAATCCATTATTACGTCCTTTAAAACGGAATCGTGAAAAAGCATAACCTGTAAATGATACACTTATAACTGTAAATAGCATGGTGAAAATACTAATTTTCATTGAATTTTTATACCATTGTGCATACGGCAAATTTTTATGACCAGCAAATAATTCGCGATAATGGTCCAAAGTTGGATTTTTAGGAATCAGTGTCGTGCTAATCAAGCTATTTCCTGGATTGAAACTTGCCCCAATTGTCCAAAGAAGCGGATAAATTATGGCAGCCATCACACTAATTAAAATAAAATACGTAAAGAATAAG
>NZ_DAMDAK010000055.1:328-15232 GCF_032094055.1 Carnobacterium sp. | reverse complement strand
CTTTTTGGCATCTTTCATAATTTAAGCACCTCCTTTGAAAGAATTGGTTCGTCTAAATTGCCATAATGCGATGGAAATAACAAATACAGAAAGTAGAATCGTCAAAGCTGCAGCAAGAGAATACTGACTAGACTGCATCGTTAGTTTATAGATCCAGGAGACCAGAATATCGGTTCCGCCAGCTGTTGATCCTGGTGCTGCCGGTCCTCCTCCATTAAATAAATAGATAATATTAAAGTTATTAAAGTTAAATGTATATTGTGTAATGATAATTGGTGAAATAGACGTTAATAGCAACGGCAATGTGATGTGTCTAAATTTACCAAAAAAGGAAGCTCCATCAATAGTAGCTGCTTCATACAAATCTTCTGGTATAGATTGAAGTACACCAGTCGTTACAACAAAAATATACGGAAATCCTAGCCAACCTTGCATTGCTAGTAAAGCAACTCTTGTCCAGGTAGCGTCAGTCATCCAAGGTATGGCATCAATTCCTAATCCTGCTAACAAAGTATTGTTGATCGCTCCAAAACTGTCATTGAACATCCCTGCAAAAATCAGAATCGTTACAAAACCAGGTACCGCCCATGGTAAAACTAATACCGTGCGGATAAATTTCTTAAACCGTAAATCTTTTTGATTGACCAATACAGCCATGAAAATTCCTAATGTAACTTGCAATGTAGAGGCTATAATAGTCCATACAACTGTCCATCCTAAAACATCAATGAATGTTGAACGCCAAATATCAACTGTAAAGATATTTTTAAATGTATCTAAACCGACCCATTGTACCAGTTTAGCCGGCGGAGAATTATATAAATTGTAATTCGTAAATGCTAAAGCAAAACTAAATAAAATAGGAAATATAACAGCAAAGATCAATACGAACAATGCAGGACCGCTGATAACATACGGATACCCTTGGTTGATCAGTTGATGGTATTGTTCCTTCAATGAACTTAGCGGCTGTTCATAGTCTCTTAATTTTCCATTGACATAGGCATCTCGTAAATTAGCATAATATAAGACTAAACCAAAGCACGATACAATAATGGCAATAATTCCACCTGCCAATAAGAAAATGGAGTTATCTCGCGGTACTTCAGTCCCCAATGTAAAGATTCCCCAAAAACCCATATTTAATAAATCAAAAAATGCAATTAAGAAAGCTACACTTGAACCTAAATAAAGCAGTCCTTTAGTCCATTGCTTATTGTAAAACTGACCAAATCCAGGAATGATTGATAAGACTAATGCTTTTTTTCGATGGTTCAACATCTTCACCCTCTTTATCTAAAATAGTTTCTTTAAATGAAACAGGTGCCGCTTCACTATTTATAGGCAGGCACCAAGTTTCAGATATTATTACTTACTCGCCGCTATGGTTAGCTGAGATTTGTCCTTCAATCGTTTCAACAGCTTGCGTCAAAGCATCTTTTGGTGTTGCTTTACCGGTTGCAATAGTTTGTAACGCTGAATCTACTGGAGTCCACACTTCATTCATTTCTGGAATATTTGGTGTCAACTCAGAATATTGAGATTGTTCTGCCACAGCTTCAGCACTTTCATTAGCTGTGACTGCTGGATCACTCACTAATGACTTGATTGCCGGTACTTCTTGTGTAACTTCATATCGAACTTTAGAATTTTCTTCGTTGGCCAAAAATTCAACTAATTTTTCTGCTAACTCAGCATTCTTCGAATATGTGCTGACATTATAGCTTTTCACTCCAAGAAATGCGCTCATATTTTTTCCGTTTGATAATTTTGGTAAAGCCATTACCCCATAATCAATGCCTGCCTCTTTATAAGGTTGAAGATTCCACGGCCCTGAGATAACAGCGGCTGCTTTTCCTTCAGAAAATAAAGAATCTAACACACTAATACCTTGCTCACCAATCAAGCCGGTTGGGAATAGCCCTTCTGTATAAAACTTTTGGATGTCTTTAGCTCCTTCGATTGCTTCTGCATTGTCTATCCCAATATCTGATACATCGTAGTTGCCTTTATCATCTTGTCCAAATATATACCCACCGTATCCGCCAAGCACACTTTGCGCATAATAAATTTGATCAAATAACGCAAGCAACCCAAAATTTTCGCCATCTGTCAATGTTTTAGATAACTCATACCAGCCATTCAAATCCGTTGGTACATCTTCTTCTGCGACTATATCTTTATTGTAGTACAACATGGTCGTTTCCACTGCTTTTGGTAAACCATATACTTTGCCATCGACCATCTGTGATTGCATTGCGACATCGGTATAAATGGATTGAGTAGCTTCATCCACACTTAGCTCTTTCAATAATCCTTCTGTTACCAATGTACCAATTTGATCTCCAGGAATCGTAACAATATCTGGTCCAGTTCCAGCTGGTCCATCTAAACGCAAATCTTCGTTTTGTTTAGCATAAGCTTTTTCTACTACTTCAATAGTTACATCATGTTCCTTTTCAAAAGCTGCTATCGCTTCTTCAATTCCATCTGATTTTTCAACATCTTCCCATACTAATAAGTGATTATTCTCTTTATCGGTATTCGTATTTGAATTTTCTGAGCTACTTTCATTCGGGCCGCAACCAGCTAACGCTAATCCAAGTGTAAGAGTTCCTACTAAACCCATTATTTTTTTGTACCCTTTCATTCTGCAAACACTCCTTTATGGTTTTTAAAAGCGCTCACAAGAATACATTTTGTAATCGCTTTCCATAAATAATATATCACAGCTTAGTAAAATAGTAAATAAAATGTTTTAATATTTTAGTAATAAATTTTAGTAAAAATAAAAACGCCTATTTTATATTCCCACATTCACACAGGTTATATAAAAAAAGACATTTTTTATTTATTTTTCTATTCAATTCGTACTCTTACGGATGATTAATTCTGATCCTAAAGTGACTGTTTTAACTATTTTCCGTTTTTTTAGAAGCCGTTCTAATAATAAATCAATAGCATTTTTACTCATTTCATTCACATCAATAGCATAAGTCGTCAATGGTGGAGAAACGTATTTTGCTACGCTAATATTGTTTATACTAATAACGCTTGTTCTATTAGGGACAGAAATCTCCGCTTCATTCAGCGCCTGCAGGCAACCAACTGCAATTGGATCTGAAGCAACAAAGAAAGCTGTAGGTAAGTTTTCACCTAATTCTTTTATAGCTTGTCTCATTAAGTCATAACCCGTTTGGACAGAAAAACGTCTTTTACTAAAAACATAATTTTCTTTCAGCATTTTTTTACTCTCTAAATAACGGCGAAATTTGCGCTCACGAATATCCATTTGATCTTCATCAGTATCAGGATTATGGTAAGTTCCACCGATAAAGCCGATTTCCTTATGCCCTTTCTCAATAAAGAAATATCAGGACGTACCGAGTCGTAATGATCCGGATCTGGTGTTGTATCTATAAATACTCCACAAGAGGTCAAATTCCGCAGATAAGATAACTCTTTTGAAGAGAAACCTCCAACCGCAATAAAACCTTCAATATTACTCGGAATTTTATTTATACCATCTGTAATTTTATAAGTCGTTAATTCAATATTATTACTTTTAGCTAACGTTTCAATTTCTAATCTTATTTGTTTAAAATAAATATCTTCTAGTTCTTCTTTATCTGTTAGCCAATATAAAAAAGCGATATTTTTTATTTGTGGTTGAATAATTTTTTTTCGATAACCCAATTTGTCTGCTGCTTCAAATATTTTTTCTCTTGTATCGGACCCAACAGACAATTTTGGATCATTGTTCAAAACACGAGAAACAGTGGCGATAGAAAAACCCGCTTCTTTCGCCACTTCTTTAATTGTCGCCATGTTCATTCACACTCCTGCCTGATTACTTATTATTAGTCAAGTATATCTTAAAGCAAAAATATTTTAAACATAAATAAAATATTTTAGTAAAAAAATAACTATTTAGCATATAAACTGTTTATTGCTCTGGCATAGGTGTACCAAATAATTGTGCAGCATATAGGGTTTCTCCATCATAATACACGCCGATTCCAACTTCTGTAAACTCTTTGCGAACCATATTTTCATAGTGCCCTGTGCTTTCTTTCCAACCATTAAATAACAGTTCAGCCATTCCCTTTTCATCTAAGTAATAGGTAGCCATCCCGATATTTTCACCTGCTAATTGATAGGTATATTGGTATTCGGGTTCTGTTAAAACAGTAAAGGTATCACTGCCATCCGGCCGAGTATGCGAGAATAATTCTTTTGTTTCTTGAGCTCTTTTTCGACTGGCTTTTTGGAGTTGTTCATTTACTTTCAATTCTGGTAAATTTTTTTCTCGACGCAACTGATTCAGCGATTCCAAGATTTGATTTTCAATCAATTGGTAATCAATCGATGCCGTTGTTTCATCAATACTTTGAGCAGCAGATGAAGATGTGGAACTGGAATCCGTTAAGAGGCTAGTCGTTTCGATCTGAGCTTCATTAAGTGCTGGAGCGGGAATCCTTGTGACAATAGCTGAAAGGATCTCTCCAATTTTTGTGCCTTCTAACACATTGGCACTACTTAGCCAAAAACCTACCACAACAGCTATCATGATCAATACGATAGAAGAAAAAAAACGTTTCATCCCATCCGTCCTTTCTTTAATTGACCATTATTGTAACAGAAAAAACTTAAAAAACTACTAAAAATGAACCCTACTCAAAAAAATCTGCTTTTGAGAGTATGATTCATTTTTGGATTGTCTATCTTTAATTGATTTTTTTACTTAACTCAATGATTCTGTCTACTGATTCATTTAGATACGCAATTGTATCATTCAACGGTTGAGAAGTCGTGATATCCACACCTGCAAGTTGTGCTGCTTCAGCAGGTTTAAATTGATCACCTGACGCTAAAAAGGTTAACCATTGTTCAACAGCCGGCTGCCCATCTTCTTTGATCCGTAAGAATGCTTGTGTTGCAATCGTTAATCCTGCCGAATACGTATAAGAATATAATCCCATATAGTAATGGCTTTGACGCATCCAAGTTAATTCAGCTCCTGGATTGATCTCCACAGCATCTCCCCAGAATTGCGTCAACACAGACCGTTTGATCTCGCTTAATTTCGCTGCGTCAAAACCTGTGCCATCATCAATTAATTGGTAGACTTCTCTTTGGTATGCTGCTTCCAACAAATGAGTAATAAAGTTATGGAAGTACGTATTTGTCAGCATATTCGTTAAGGCAAAACGCTCCATCCGATCATCTTTGCTTTGTCGTTTCAATAAATCGGTCAATAACAACTCATTGAAAGTGGAAGGTGCTTCGATTAAATAAAGGGATGGATTCTCGCCAAGAATAGAGTTGGCTTCAGCTGATAATAACCCTTGTCCGGCATGGCCAAATTCATGGATCAAAGTATAGACATCAGACAATTGGTTGGTCCACGACATTAAGATATAAGGATGTTTGCCATAAGGGCTGGTACAGAATCCGCCAGTTGATTTTCCTTTATTTTGAGCAAAGTCTACCCACCGTTCGGGATAAGCTTTTAAAATACGATCTACATAATCTTGTCCTAAAACACTTACCGCATCCGCTACTAATTCTTTGGATTTTTCAACCGTTACTTCTATAGCATAATCCGGGTCCAAATCAATTTTCAAATCGGCATAAGTCATTTTATCTAACCCATTCACCTCTTTAACATGCGTGATGTATTTTTGCATCACAGGAGCTAAGTCTTTCATAATGGTATCGATTTGGCGATTATATAAATCACGTTCTACTTCTTGATCAAATAACAAGTAATCGAAAATAGAATCAAAACCTCGCATGGTAGCAAGTGTTTTCTCTTTTTGTAATTGAGTGTAGTACGTTTCAGCAACGACATTTTGATAATCTGCCAAGACGGCAGAAAATTTATCAAAGGCTGCACGTCGAATGGCGGTGTCTGCATGGTACATGTAATAGTCTTCGTATAAAACAAAACTTAAAGGGTACTCTTTGTCATTGACAGAAAATGTACCGAAATCCATATCGGCTAATCGAGCTTGTTCGTAAATCGACTCTGGAGAACTTAGTACCGGCCCAAGTTGGGCTAGAGCTTTCTCTACCGCCGGATCTAGCTGAACACTTTTCTTTTCTTTGAGATGGCGCACGTAAGGTGCAAAAGCTGGTTCTATCTCAGCAACTTGATTGAGCAGCGCAGTATCATTTGCCATCAATGCAGAATCGAAAAAAGCTAATTTTGCTTCCATTTCTGCCAATAAGTTGTTTACAGAACGAGAAAGTTCCGTATTAGCCGGATTCGTAAGATCAGTAGCCTCTGGTAAGAAAGCATAATGATTTATTGAAGAAACAGCTTCCATGATTTTTTCATAATCTTTTAAAGCTGCTATGATGGTTGCAGCATTCCTTAGTTGTTCTTCATATTTTTTACAAAATGTATCTACCGCTGCTTTTGTCTCTTCAACAGCCATTTCAAAATCTTCCTTTGTTTCGTATAAAGCAGTCAAGTCCCACGTTAATTCTTCAGGGACATCCGCCCGATTTTTTAATTTTTCTTGTGCCATTCTCTTTCGCTCCTTTTTCATTTGTTTAATTCATATGATTTAATCAACTCTTCATTTTCTATTATTTCAGTATATCACTTAATTTTCGAAAGCAAGTATAGTTTTTTTAAACAAGCAGAAAAACGAAGAAGAACCTGCTGGTATTCCGCAGGTTCTTCGATTAGTTTCTATTCTTATCTATCAGCCCAGTCTCTTATTACGGCCAATGAAATGTTTTAACTTTAAAACACTTCTATCTCGTCATTTGCATAATAGTTTTGAGATAAGTTATCATAAAAAGCTGCATAAGTGGCATTCATATAAGGATTTAGCCATAAGAATCCGATTCCTAAAGTCAGAAGGCTAAGCAGTCCCCAACCAATAAAACTTAATTGCAAGATGAAATATTCCCATTTATGTCCATCCATCAGTCTTCTGCTTTCAGTAATACAATCCAGTGCAGATGGTTTTTCGCCCTCAGAATGCTCCATACGATCTTTATAGATAAAGTAAGCCTGAGAATAAGAGTAACCTTTAATAATTCCTGGAATAATAAAGAGCAACGTCCAAAGAAAAGTAAAAATCGAAACAATAATGTAAATGAGGACAACTCTTAGAAAATATTTCTTTGAGAAAACTTGAAAAGCATTTTTAAACGGTTGAATACGCAATTCTGGCTTTCGCAACCAGTCTAAGAAGGTAAAAGAAATCCCTGTCGTAATCAACGCGGCAATAATACCGCTGCCCGTACTAGTTCCTGTATTATCAGAATAGCTGCTATCGTAATTTGGCGGATAACTAGATGAAACATCCATAGGCTGATTCATTATGCCAATGACAGCTATTATACCGATGATGCCCACTATTACTGTTAGTATCGTTGGTACTAAATTCAGCAAAACAGCGTCTTTCCATCTCCCTCGAAAGAGATCCTTAACCTCTTGTTTCAATTCAGCTCTTCTTTTGTAATTTTCCAATCCAACCGTTCCTTTCACTCTGATCTTTTTTACAGATAAGCACATATCTGAACTTCATCATACCAAAACTACCCTTTCGATTTCAAACGTTAGTCAGTTAATCCGTTTGTTTTTTTAGTTGTAAGAGTGTACAGTCTAAAACTACTCTTGCCACTAGTTAAAATTAGAACGGGTATGGTTTTTACTTTAAGTGGTAGGCGAAAGAATACGGTCTTGTGGTAGTTTACCAGACTGATAAATACCCGTCTGATCTAGGTTCTGTTCCGCCAACTAAAACACCGTTTTTATCACGCAAAATAATTTGGCCGCGTCCGAACATAATGGTTTCATTGACCACTTCTACTTCATGTCCTTTTCGCATCAGTGCTTCTGTTACATGGAAAGGCATACTTGGTTCAACTTGAATCTGTTTTCCTTTGATCCATTGCCATCTAGGAGCGTCCAGTGCATCTTGCGGGTTCAAATGAAAGTCGATCATGCTGCTGACTAATTGCATATGTCCTTGCGGCTGCAGCGGTCCGCCCATCACGCCAAATGGCCCAATAGCTGTGTCGCCTTGCGTTAGAAAACCTGGAATGATCGTGTGGTACGGCCGCATTCCGGGTGTCAAACAGTTGGGATGGCCTTTTTCCAAAGTAAATTGACAGCCGCGATTGTGTAAACTGATTCCCCAGCCGGGCAAAACGGTGCCGGAACCAAACCCAGTGTAGTTACTTTGGATATAAGAAACCATATTGCCATCTTTGTCAGCAGCTGCGAAGTAAACCGTTCCTGACTTATCTAATTCGCCAGGAGCTGGAGTCAAGGCTTCTTCTCCGATCAGCTCGCTGCGTTCTTTGGCATACTCTTTTGACAGCATCGCTTCTAATTTAACTTTCATTGCTTTTGGATCGGCGATGTGTTCTATCCCATCACTGAAAGCTAGTTTGATTGCTTCGATTTGCTTGTGATAGGTATCGACATTGTCTTTTCCTTTCAAATCTAAATTTTCCAAAATATTGAGAGCCATCAAGACAATTACACCGATTCCATTAGGCGGCAATTCCCAAACGTCATATCCACGGTAATTGGTTGAAATTGGATCGACCCATTCCACTTGGTGTTTTTCCAAATCTTCTTTGCGTATGTAGCCTTCATATTCACGTGAAAATGCATCGATTTCATCTGCAATTTTTCCACGGTAAAACGACTCTCCGTTTGTTTCGGCGATCTCACGTAGTGCTTTAGCATGTCCTATTGAAGACCACATTTCACCGGCTTCTATCGGTCGGCCATCTGGACAAAAGACATCAAACCAAGTTTTCAAAACAGGGTAATCTTTTAACGCTGCTGAGTAAATTTTATAGTACCGTTTCCATAAACGTGCCACATTGCTAGCAACTGGAAATCCTTCTTCTGCAATTTTGGCTGCGGGCTCTAGTACTTCTGTTAAAGGCAAATTACCGAACTTTTCAGATAAAGCTACCCAACCACTGGGAATTCCGGGAACAGAAACCGGGTCTAACCCAAACTTGCTGATTTCTTGGTATCCTTTTTTTACAATGGATTCTGATGTCATTAAGTCAGGAGCTGCTCCACTGGCATTCAAGCCGTACATTTGCCCTTCGAACCAAACTAAAACAAATGCATCGCCTCCGATACCATTCCCAGAAGGTTCAACTACTGTTAAAGCAGCAGAAGTAGCAATCGCTGCATCAATGGCGTTTCCTCCTTTTTTTAGTATTTCCAGTCCCACTTGTGAAGCTAATGGACTAGCGCTGCCAATCATTCCTTTGTGACCGTAAACTAAATTACGTCTTGATGCGTAATGGAATAAATTAGGATCAAATTTCATATGTATTCCCCTTTATGGTTTAATAGATTATAAAAAATTAACAAAAATTCCGGCAATCACAATTGATAAAGTCGTGACTGTCGACAGCCCAGCTACTACATATGCCGGCATAATATGATCTAAAATAATTTCTTGTTCTTTAGGGTCATCGGTTACTGCTTTGGCAATTTCATTTGAAATTAAAAAAGTCGCGGGAAAACCTAAAAATTGTCCCATCGCAATGCCCATAGCTAGATTTTTAGTCTTCGTCAGCTTCCAGCCTGGTAATAAATAAAAGACAATATATAAAGCGGCTAAAGAAACGCCAATCAATAAGACCGTGGAAACGCCTAATGAGAGCAAATCTGCTGTGCTAATATTAGCCAATGAAGGAACAATCGTTGCAAATACCAGCATGGAAAGCAAACCCGAGGCTTTTCCTTTTTCTAAGATTTTACTCGGAATCAATTTGGTATAACTCATGAATGCTCCAAACAACAAGGCCCAAATCGAATAATTGATCGGAGTAATTGTCCCTAACGAAACAGCGATCCAAGCAAAGAAAACAGCAATGGCCATACAAATAAAGTCAGTAAAATATTTATTGTGTTTGTCTGCAAACCCAACATTTTTTTGCAAATCTGCTTGCATAGAACTTTCTTCCTCAGGGGTCAATACCGTTGCTTGTTTGCTGCGGTAAACAGCTAAAACCTCTTTTGCTTCTCGTACTCCAAAAAAAGAAGCTGGATAAGAACCGGCGAACTTTTTAATAGCATACAACACGACACCTAAAGCAGCCGGAATAGCTAAGCCGATCTCAGTCGCTGCGCCGCTCATGATTTGTGTCGAAACGATTCCGCCATTTAGTACAGGTATGGCTACAATAGCACTTTTGATTCCAACAATTGGCGCAACTGTTAAGCAAGCTGCCATAACCACCAGCATGGAAACAATCGCCGTCAGAACGGTACGCCATTCTTGCGTCAATTGCTTTAAATTGATCATCGTACCCATATGAAAAATCAACAACCCAGCAGATAAACTACCAAACTCAGACAATCCAGCTAATTCAATAATATTAGCCGGCAAAACATGTGTTAAAAAACCAATAAGGAATAAAAATAAGGCCACGAACACGGATGAAACTTTGGCTTTAGAAAGAATTCCAAAGAAATCACCAATCGCAAAAATACCTACTACAATTAAAAAATAAAAATAGCTCCCATTTGTGAAAGCTGTCAAAATATCCTGCATAAAAATTCCTCCTATTGGGTTGCAAATTTTTAGATAAACAGATTAGAAAAAACTTTTTTAACTAATCGTTTTCTAATGCAATGGCCATATAGTAACATTATCTTCTAAGGGGTGTCAATCATTATTCGTGCTTGTTTTTCTCCTACAAAAAGTCGTTCCAAAAAGAAAGCGCCATCAGCTTTTGTTCTCCTCTTCAAGAGAAAGCTGATGGCGCTTCTTATCTATTTTTAATGATTTTGTATTTTCTCGACTTGGACTTTCTTTTGCAGTAATTTAGCCTCTTTTACGCTGAAGGACGTACTATTCGTGTATTGCACTTTGCTTGCAGCACAACCGCTGGCAAATGCCAATGATTCGACTAAAGACTTTCCTAATGAGAGACTTCCTAGAAAAGCTCCGACAAAGCAATCGCCAGCACCTGTATCGTTCACCGCAACCACTTTAGGGGCAGTAATTTGATAAAATTCCCCGTCATGACTACAAATGCTGCCTTCACTTCCCTGCGAAACTACAATATAATCTACTTTTTTAGACAGTTCGTTTAAGTTATCCAATAAAGAATTTTCTTCCGAAACAATTTCTTGTATTTCAAAAGCATTCGGTTTGATAAAGTTGACCCCTACTTCAACTGCCTTGGCTAATGCAGCTCCTGAAAGATCACAAGCAACAAAACAGTTTTTCTTTTTTAATAATTGTAGCAGTTCTTCTAAATTCCTTAACTCAAAGCCTGGCGGCAGTGAACCAGCAATCAAAACCATATCGTTTTCTTGAATTTTTTCTTCAATCTGTTCTGTTAACAATTCGATATCATAACTAGAAACTCTAAATCCTTTTTCCGTAATCAGAATACTGCCGCTGACTCCGGCTTCTAAAATAACGTAACTTTCTCGAGTTGGTTTACCATAAACTTCTACCAAGTCATGGTTAAGCCCTTTTTCTTGTAAAATCTTTTCTAATTTGCTTTTATTCGTTGTTCCGCAAAAACCTAATGCTTGATTCTTTATCCCTAATTTGCTCATCGCAAAAGAACCGTGGTGTCCTTTACCGCCTAAATCATAATCTATTTTGCTCAGTCGGTTGTTTTTCTCTTTAACCAACGTTTTTTCTAGGAATAGCAACCGATCAATAGCTGGATTTAATGTAATGGTATAAATCATGCTCTTTTCTCCCTCCGTCTGCATTATTTTTCTGAACTCTTTTCTTTATCTTCCCATTGTATCATTTAACTGTATCGCTTTCATTTATTAGCTTTCCTGTAGTAGTGAAAATAATGAATTACACACGCTTTTTCACTTAGTCATATTGGAACGTCTATTTTAAATCACTTAATTACAAAAAAACACCAAACTATTAGGACGCTTCCTGCCTAATAATGGTGATTTTTTTTGAGAGCTCTATTTAATTGATACTAGACTATTTTATTGTATTCCTCCGTGATTTTATTGATCAAGGCTGTATCTTTCAAGCTTGTTACTTCCTTAATCACTTCTTCAACTGGTTTTTCTGCTAATAATTCAGCTAGCTTTTGACTTTCTTCGTCAGCAGCATCACGGTAAACCAGTATTTTCGCTACTGTTTTGATCAAATGATCTGTAGACAAATTCCTCTCATTTGCTTCTCGAATAGGTCGGATAAACCGTTCATCGTAGCCTAATTTTCTCATCGGTGTTCTGGCTACACGTGTAATATCATCGGAGATATACGGATTCATGAAACGAGATAATATTTTTTCAATATAAGCTTGATGTTCAGCTGCATCGAAATTCCACTTTTCAACCATTAAGGCGCCTGTTTCCCCTAAAACCTGTTCGACTTGAGTTTTTACTTCTTCATCTTTTAAAGCTTCGTCAATAGTTTTATAACCAGCATATTTTCCGGTATAAGCTGTAGTCGCATGACCGGTATTTACAGTGAATAATTTTCTTTCGATGTAGGGTTCTAGATCTTTTGCGTAATGGACGCCTGACAGCTTAAGGCCTTTGTTTTTCAAAGTACTTTCATCAATGACCCATTCTTTATACGGTTCAACAGAAACAAACAATTTATCTTCATGCGTTTGCAGAGGAACGATCCGGTCAACGGCCGCATTAGGAAATCCGATGTATTGTTCAACGTATTGAATTTCTTCACTTGATAAATGTTTGATGACTTCACTTTTAAGGAAATCACTTCCGCCAATCATATTTTCGCAAGCAATCACATCCACTGGTTGAGTAGAGCTCATTTCTTTCCGTTTTTGAATCCCTTCAGCTATCAACGGTGCAATAAACGGCAGTATTTTCGGGCCAATTGCAGTCGTAACAATGGCTGCTTGTGTAAAAGCTTCCACGACTTCTTCAGGATGGGTACCGTTGTTGATGCCAGAAACATTTTTGATTGTAAGCTGTTTTTTATTTTCTTCAGCTAATTCGATCGTGTACTCTTTAGATTGATTCAAAGCATCAATGATCTCTTTGTTAACATCGATAAACGTGATATCGAACCCGTTCTCAGATAAAATTTCTCCAATGAATCCTCTGCCAATATTTCCTCCGCCAAAATGAATAGCTTGCATATTATTCGACCCCTTCCAATGCAGATAAAACTTCTTCTGCTGTAGTTGCGTCTGCCAATTTAACAACGTTTTCTATATCTGAACAGTAAACGGCAATTTTTGAAAGAATATCCAAATGTTCATTACCAACACCGGCAATTCCAAAAACAACACTGACCATTTTTTCATCTTCCTCTGTTCCAAAGTTAACACCACTTGGAATTTGAACGACAGAGAGTCCTGATTTTTTAATCATGTTCTTTGAATTATCTGTACCATGCGGGATCGCAATAAAATTCCCCATATAAGTGGTTAAGTTTTCTTCACGTTGAATCATTTCTTCAATGTAGGTTTCTTCCACATATCCTTCATCAACTAAAATGCGGCCAGCGTAACGGATAGCCTCTTCTTTATTTGCAAATGATTGGTTTAAACGAATGTTCTCTTTTTTTAAAATGTCCATTTCTTCTTCCTCTTTCCTATTAACTATTTTTCATATTTCTCTACAAATAAAGCATTTAAATAGGTGTTGATTGATTTCTTAGAACCGAAATTGAAGAGTTCTAAATTTACATCACTTTCAACAATAGATGAACTGATAAGTCCTAATATTTCTTGAGCTGTTTCGCTCAATGGATCAGGACCAAGCATCATCAAGACGCGGTTCATTCTAATGGTTCCTTTGTCAATGGAATCCATCACGAACGTTTCCGG
Source organism: Carnobacterium sp. (assembly GCF_032094055.1). Taxonomy (GTDB): domain Bacteria; phylum Bacillota; class Bacilli; order Lactobacillales; family Carnobacteriaceae; genus Carnobacterium_A. The sequence continues at coordinate 1,426 of NZ_DAMDAK010000055.1, read as the reverse complement.
TATTTCATAAATAGCAAAGTAAGGTTCCTTTATTTCTGGATCAATACAATGAAATAACGCCATATTGGTTCCTGGCAGCCCAATAGGCGCTACCCTCATTCGCTCTAATAGTTTCAATTTTATTTTATTTGGATTTGAAAGTATGTTTCCTTCTAAATCAAAACAGATAGATTCAATCACTTCTTCTATATCACGACAGCTTTGCCATCTCTTTAAATCGAATCGTTCCAACAACTGCTTCACCAAAGTTAATTTGTCATAAAATAATTTAAACTCATTTTCTTTCGTTGGAGATTCCACTATATTTTTCACATTGGATGGTCGTCTTTTCACCTTCTCAGTTAGAAGTTGCTTGATAGATGTTCGGATACTTTTTATTTCGTCATCCATCAGCAAAGGTGTAACGACTTTATATTCTGATTCGAATCCTTGCAAGAAAATAGTAGATAAAATCAAATCATAGTCTTCTAGACCCAATTGATTCAATTGAGAAATACGCGAAATTTCTATATCGGTTATCTCTGAAATATTTTTCTTTAACCGATTTTGTAATATTTTTGCCATCCCTACTCCACTTGAACAAATAACCAATACTGAAATATTTTGTTTATCCATCAGCTTCTCATAAGTAGAAGCAAAATGAATCACGATATAAATAACTTCGTTGGATAAAAAGTCAATGTCCGTAAAAACTTCTTTTAAATTCTTTTCGACTATAAGGCTCAACTCATAATACTGTGAATGAATTTTTTTTAATAAAGAAGTCACATTTCCAGGCATAGGTGCCATTGCCCGTTTGACTGCAGCAGAGATATGCGCTAATAAGTCGTTGTACAATGATTCATCTTGGTTAAAATCCCAGTTCATTTGGTGAGAAACTCTTCGAATTAACTCACTTACCTTAAAACTCAAATCGGCATCATAATCTTCTGAAAAAAACTCCTGCCGGATATGAACATTCAGCCCTTGTATTTGCAGGGCTAAAAAGTAAGTTTCTGCTCTATTTACTTCAATAGGTTCGCGTTCTTGGATAGTTTGAAAAATTCCTTTTGCAATACTTAAGCTCGTCGAACTTGCAATAGTATCCGAGGAAGGAGC
>NZ_DAMDAK010000055.1:0-318 GCF_032094055.1 Carnobacterium sp. | reverse complement strand
TTTTATCCGCATAATGGAAAAAGTCAATAAAATAACAAGATTTTGAAACTGCGTATCGGTCACTTTTTTAAAGAAATCTTGATCAAACTCTTTGAGGACTTGGTATACTTTACTTAATATTTTCTCATCCAATAGCCTTAGAAATAAATTGTCATTTTTTACTCGTTGATCCACTCTACTTTTCTTCGAAAAAATTTCTAATAATTGAGAAAAATCATATTCGTTAATTTCGCTGCTGATTAAACCGCTAATGATTAATCTACGATTGCTTTCTTCAGCAACTGCTTTAATGCCTTTAGATTTTTTTCTCTGAATTTC
>NZ_DAMDAK010000054.1:14741-16158 GCF_032094055.1 Carnobacterium sp. | reverse complement strand
GCGCTCTGGATTCTGTTTCAACAAGTCTAAATAAGCTGAACGAACCTGTTGATGGAAACTCAGATCTTCTTGATCCAATCGGTCAAATTGTCGATTCACTTTATTTTTGTTGATACGAGCAAGACCGACATCTGCTTCTACATCTAAATAAAGCGTCATATCAGGTGTAAGACCATCTGTTGCAAATTGGTTAATAGCTGCTACTTGTTCTACACCGATGCCTCGTGCCACTCCTTGATAGGCTAAAGAGCTGTCTACAAAACGATCACAAATCACTATTTCCCCAGCTTCTAAAGCAGGAATAATTTTTTCAACCAAATGCTGTCTTCTTCCTGCTGCATATAATAAAGCTTCAGTTCGTACATCCATTTCGGTATTTTCAGGGTTTAAAATCAGCTCACGAATTTCTTCAGCAATTCGACTGCCGCCAGGCTCTCTTGTTGCCACAATTGTTTGTTTTAAAGCTTGTTCAAGCTTAGGCAATAAAGCTTGGATCACACTCGTTTTTCCGGCGCCATCCGGACCTTCAATCGTAATAAATGTTCCTTTCAATGCACTAAACCCCTTTGATCCTTACTTTTATTTCTTACTTAACATTATACTGTATCTAACGATAACAGTCTAATGCAATTGTTAAGCAAATGGGTGTCAATTTCTGCTTATTCGGTTTGTTCTCATTTTTGGCAAAAAAAAAGACTCCCACAAATGTCAGCTTTTATTGTCGCCGATGTTCTGTGATAGTCTTTTCTTGTTTATTTAGCCTTATCATCCTTTTTCAAAAAAAGATTATAGGGTGGTCGTATCCCCTTTAATGTCTCGATTGCGAGCTTCTTTAAATAAATAAAAATACTTAACTTCTGCCAGCTTAGTCTGCGAATAAAGTAAGCTGTCTTTTTCAAAAACAGATTGCTCAATTTTTTTTGCGTATTCCCAGTCTCTTTTGGTTTGTGCCATTAATTTTAATAAGGATGCATCGTATTGGTTGCGTAAACTTGGTTTCTTTTTGAACAGCACATGTCCACCGCCTTTTTTCTGTAGAAAGAGACCTTTTCTAATAAGTGCTTGTTTCTACTTTTTATTCTATTTCCCGCCGACCTTCAACTGCTTTAAGCAAAGTGATCTCATCTGCATATTCGATATCACTGCCTACTGAAAGTCCATGCGCTAAGCGGGTGACTTTGATCCCTGCTGGTCTGATCAGCCGTGATAAATACATTGCTGTAGCCTCTCCTTCAGCTGTAGCGTTGGTTGCGATAATGACTTCCGTGACCTCATCTGACTGCAATCGTTTGATCAAGCTCGGAATATTGATATCTTCAGGTCCTGTTCCTTCTATTGGAGAAAGAACACCATGTAAAACATGGTACAACCCGTGATATTCACGCATTTTTTCTAATGACATCACATCTTTAGGATC
>NZ_DAMDAK010000054.1:11836-14731 GCF_032094055.1 Carnobacterium sp. | reverse complement strand
GCGGTCTCGCGTTTTATCCTGACAAATCGAACAAGGATCTTCTTCTGTGATGTGCCCGCAGATTGAGCAGTAATTTAAATCCCGTTTAGCACTGATCAATGCTTTAGCAAAGTCTGTCACATCGTCTTCTTTCATATTGATCGTAAAAAAAGCCAGACGAGCAGCAGTTTTAGCGCCAATTCCAGGAAGTTTCATATAACTATCCATTAATTTTGTTATCGGTTCAGGATACAAGAGGCTTCATTTCCTTTCTTTCGCACCATTAAAAAATGAGAGAAAAAACGGGATCCATAACGGTATCCCATTTTTTACAGTTCATTAAAAATCATGTTTTAACTTAACAAGTGGTGTCCTTTTATTACATGCCAGGGATGTTTTTGGCGTATTTACCCATCGTTGCTTCCGTTTCAGCTTCTACTTTTGCCAGTGCATCATTTGAAGCTAAGACGATTAAATCTTCCAGCATTTCAACATCTTCTGGATCTACTGCTTCCGGATTAATTGAAATGTGTTTCATTTTGCGGTCTCCTGTCATGGTTACTGTTACTAAGTCTCCATTAGTCGTTCCAAAAAATTCTTTTTCATTTAGTGCTTCTTGTGCTTTCACCATTTCTTTTTGCATTTTTTGCATTTGTTTCATCATACCTTGCATATTTCCCATTCCACGCATACGATCTCTTCCCTTCGTTTATCCATTTAGTTTAATCATTTTTCACTTCAACAATGTTTTTTCCAAATAAGTTCATTGCTTCTGTCACAACGGTCTCTTCTTCTTCTGATGGCGGAATAAATCCTTCCAGACTTTCCCATTCGGAGCTGTCAGCTATTCCTGATGTGTTTGCACTTGCTGCTTCGCTTTTTTGCGAAGAATCTGCTACTTTTGCAGGATTTGTCTCTTTTTGTACATTTGCTTTTTGGACTGGTGGCCGATTTTTCAGCTGTTTAACATATTGACCACGAATAATCGGCCATTGCTCAGCAGGCACACAAATCATTTGAGGAGCATAGCCCACTAACCGGCGTAAAAACTCCGTCACTGCTTCAAGTAATTCTGCATCATTGGTTGCTTTTTGACATAAAATATCATAATCAAATGAAACGATCAATCCATCAGGTCCTGCTGCTACTGGCGTTGAAGCTTTTAACATAGCGCGTTGTGTGACTGACAACATATTCAATAAATCAGGCCATACATCACGTAGTTGGCTTAAGTTTTCTTTGGTTGCTTCTTTTAACACGCCGTAGATAGCCGCTGTATTAGGTGTAAACTGATTGCCATTATTTTTCTTAGTCGGCTGTTTAGCTTTTTTTACAGCTGGTTGTCCGCCGTTATTGTTTGCAAGTGCCTGCAATTGTTTTTTCATTTGCCGCAGTTCACTTTCAAGGTCTGCCACTTTTTGGTTATCGCTAGGCGGTACCTCAGTTGGAGTTGACTCTATTTTCTCCAAAGGAACAACTTGAGTTTGGTTTAATTGGGTCAATTTGACAGTAGCAACTTCCAAGTACACATCAGGATGATTGGTAAAACGCAATTCTGTTTGTGTATCATTTAAAATCGTGATCATTTGGTAGAGGACAGCAGCTGATATGGTCTCGCTTAATTCTTTAAATCCTTGATCCACATTGGCTCCGTCCAATAGTTCTTCCATCTGCGGGGCTTGTTGGTACACGAGAATATCGCGACAGAATAAAATTAAATCCTCTATAAAACGCGCAGCATCTTTTCCATCCGCTAATATTTCTTGTAAGAGCGACAATCCTTTTTCAGTATTGCGTGTTAAAACAGCATTAAAATAAGCCAGCATCAACTCTTGCGTCAAACTGCCGGTCACACTCATTGCATGCTCAATGGTTACAGCATTATCCCCGTAAGAGATGGCCTGATCCAATATACTCAAGGCATCACGCATTCCGCCTTCTGCTGCACGGGCGATCACTGGCAAAGCAGCTTCATCAAACCCAATTTTCTCTTGGTCTAAAATATACCGCATCCGTTCACAAATATCTCGGACTGAAATCCGTTTAAAGTCAAATCGTTGTGTTCTGGATATGATCGTTAACGGTATTTTATGTGGTTCAGTTGTAGCTAAAATAAATACGACATTTTTTGGCGGTTCTTCTAGTGTTTTTAATAACGCATTAAACGCGCCTGCTGACAACATATGAACTTCATCAATGATATAAATCTTGTAATCTGCACTAGTTGGCGCATATTTAGCTTTATCCCGAATATCGCGGATCTCCTCGACACCATTATTGCTGGCAGCATCAATTTCAATCACATCGTTTAATTGCCCTTGTGTAATCGCGACACATGTATCGCATTCATTACACGGCTCGCCGTCTTTCGAAAAATGACAATTGATGGCTTTGGCAAATATCTTAGCTCCGCTGGTTTTCCCGGTTCCACGAGGGCCCGTAAAGAGATAAGCATGACTTGTCTTCCCTTGCATAAGCGCATTTCTTAATGTCTGTGTAATGGCTTGCTGGCCGGCAATGTCTTGAAATCGCTGAGGCCGCCATACTCGGTAAAGTGCTTGATAACTCAATGCTTTTCTCCCTTTCTTAACCCTGTAGTTGCTACTCTTTATTATACGTTATTTGAACCGAAAATTAAACCACCATCTTCTTTCAGATGGCGGTTTACTATTTAAGTAGTCTAGTTTTCTTGCTTTTAGACACAAAAAAAGTTTTTGATTTAAAAACCAAAAACTTTTTTCTTCTTCTATGTACGTACAGCACATGCTGAAACAATCTTAGTGCTGCTTCCTTCCAGATCTGACACGATTCGAAAGATCAACATTGCCATACGGCCTTGCGGCATCTTTAATTATACCCCATTTGATAAATAAAAGCTAGTACTTTTTTATGTTAGGCTAAATCGTCTTTTTGTTG
>NZ_DAMDAK010000054.1:9727-11826 GCF_032094055.1 Carnobacterium sp. | reverse complement strand
TGACTGTATAATGAATCGCTAATCCTTTTGCGAGTGCTTGATATCAGCTTTTAAACAAAAAGAGTGATAAACTTAGGCAAGAAGCAACATGACCTAATTTTTGAGGAAAATAGGAGGAAGAAGACCAATGACCGATAAAAAAAGATATGGCGCAGATACGATAGTAGATAGTTTAACGAATTTAGGCGTGGACTATATTTTTGGTATACCAGGCGCTAAAATTGATCGCGTTTTTGATGTATTAACTGAAAAAGGTCCAGAACTGATTGTCGCTCGTCATGAACAAAATGCAGCTTTTATGGCTGCAGCAATAGGACGGCTGACTGGAAAACCCGGGGCTGTCTTAGCAACCAGCGGACCGGGAGCTAGTAATTTAGCCACCGGACTAGTCACAGCAACGGCTGAAGGCGATCCGGTCTTAGCCATTGCCGGGCAAGTTAAACGCTCGGATTTATCAAAACTCACTCACCAAAGTATGGATAATGCCGCTCTTTTCTCACCGATTACGAAATACAGTGTCGAAGTCCAAGAACCGGATAATTTATCAGAAGCATTGGCAAACGCTTATCGCGCTGCACAAGAATCAAAACAAGGAGCCAGTTTTGTCAGTATTCCTCAAGATGTAACAGACTCCGTTACCAATATAAAACCTGTTGCGGCATTAGCTGTACCAAAATTGGGTCCCGCTAGCCAAATTGAGATCGTAACATTAGCCAATAAAATCAAAGAGGCCAAGTTGCCAGTATTGCTCTTAGGCATGCGCGCTTCCTCACCGGAAGTCACAGCAGCGATTCGTCACCTGGTCGAGGTATCAGATATTCCAATAGTGGAGACTTTTCAAGCAGCAGGGGTCATTTCTCGAAAATTAGAAAGTAACTTCTTTGGCCGAGTTGGCTTGTTTCGCAATCAACCAGGCGATATGTTATTAAAACGCAGCGACTTAGTGATTACGATCGGCTATGATCCAATTGAATATGAAGCCCGCAACTGGAATGCTGAACAAAATGCTGTGATCACGGTTATCGATGATACCCTAGCAGAAATTGATTCTTATTTCCAACCACAAACAGAATTAACCGGGGACATTGCGGAAACATTAGCCAATTTGGTTCCTTATTTAGAAGGTTATCAATTGACCGCTGATTCTAAAACGTATTTAGCTACCTTGCAAGAAAAATTAGACCAACGTGATTTGCCGCCTGTCGCCAAACACTCAGAATTGACTCACCCATTAGCTGTGATCGCAGAACTGCAGCGATTAGTCACTGATGAAATGACGGTAACGGTCGATGTCGGGAGCCATTATATTTGGATGGCTCGTCACTTTAGAAGCTATGAACCGCGTCATTTATTGTTTAGCAATGGGATGCAGACCTTAGGAGTTGCTTTGCCTTGGGCGATTTCTGCCGCTTTGGTTAGACCTGATACACAAATCGTTTCTGTTTCAGGCGATGGCGGATTTTTATTCTCTGCACAGGAATTAGAAACAGCTGTCCGGTTAAACATGAATATCGTTCATTTGATTTGGAATGACGGCCGGTACAATATGGTCGAGTTTCAAGAAGAAATGAAATATGACCGTTCTTCAGGAGTGAATTTTGGCCCCGTAGACTTTGTGAAATACGCAGAAGCCTTTGGTGCTGTCGGTTTGCGTGTCACTGAGTCTGATAAATTAGCAACCGTACTAGAGGAAGCTTTTGCCGTAACGGGTCCGGTCATCGTGGATATTCCAATTGATTATTCCAGCAACCATGAACTAGGCAAAACGATTCTACCCGATCAATTCTATTAAACGCGTATAGGAATGGCCCAGAAAGGATGATATCAATTGAACTCGCAAACCCTTTTTCAACATGGAACATTAGGCGCCTTAATGGCCGGTTTATTTGAAGGCACACTCACTATTGAGGAGCTGCTCACTCATGGTAATTTAGGAATCGGTACACTAAATGATTTAGACGGCGAACTGATCATTCTAAATGGACAAGCTTTTCAAGCAAAAGCTGACGGAACGGTAACCGCTCTGACGGGAGCTGAAATGGTTCCCTACGCTGCTGTGACTTCTTTTGCATCACAATCAGAAATTTCTTTTTCAGAAG
>NZ_DAMDAK010000054.1:6951-9717 GCF_032094055.1 Carnobacterium sp. | reverse complement strand
AGAAATAACAGCCAATGAATTTAAACAGGTATTGCAGGAAAAAATGACCAGCTTAAATACATTTCAAGCGATCAAATTGACGGGGACATTCAGCCACATGCATGTTCGAGCCGTTCCGAAACAAACCAAGCCTTACCCGCGATTGGTTGAAGCTGCGCGTGTACAGCCAGAATACAACCAACAGAATATCAAAGGAACCGTGGTAGGCTTTTATACTCCTCAATTATTCCAAGGAGCCGCAGCTGCTGGTTTCCATCTGCATTTCTTGAGCGATGACCAACAATTTGGCGGCCATATTTTAGACTTCACATTAGCAAAAGGAACGGTTGAACTCCAAACGATTGAAACCTTGATCCAACATTTTCCAATTAAAAATACTGCTTTTATGGAAAATGCAATCGATTATGCTAATTTGCATGCAGAAATCGAAGAAGCCGAAAATTAAATAGGAACAAAGGGCAAGCCCCTCTTATCAAGGAAGGACTTGTCTATTTTTGTGCAGAATCGTGGACACCCTGCTGTCTAAAAGCGAAGTGTTTGTCCAACATCGGTTAAAGAAGAACCATAAATACTCAGCTGATCCATTTTTTTAAATACAATAAAAAATATTGAACTTTATAACTAACCAAAAAATAGCGAAGAAATTGGATAAACCCATTTTCCTCGCTATTTTACATTTCATAATAGGTGCTTTTAAATCGGCTTTATTGATTTTTAAACTTATTCGTTTTTCATGCGAACATTTTTTAAAATCATTTCACTGTGGGGAACACTCGGCATTTTATTCAGACTATAGCTTAGATCTTGTGATGGTACTTCATATTCCATACGATTAGCTAAATAGTCCAAGCAAGTGTTCATCACTTTGATCGTCAACCATTCTCCAGCACAACGGTGACCGCCTAAGAAGTCGCCGCCGCCTTGGGGAATAAACGAAAAGGGACTTTCTTTCCAATCGATGAACCGGGTCGGATCAAACACATCAGGATCAGACCAAATAGCTGGATCATGATTGGTTCCATAGATATCTAGAATCGTTAAAGTACCTTCTTCAAATTCATAGCCTTGCCAAGTAAAATTTTTTTCACGACCGCTCCTTGGAATGGGAAAAACGGATAAAACCGGCGAACTTCTTGAACAAAGGCTTGCAATTGTTTGGGATCACTACCAGCTAATTTTTCTTTTGCTGCCGAGTGTTCATGGACAGCCAAAGCCGTAAAGTTGATGTAAATTGCGATTGCAACAATCGGTCTGATAATGTTCAGCACTTCTACTGCTGCCGTATGAGTATCTAATAAATTCCCTTCCAAATCACGGTGCCATGAAAAGACTGCTAAAGCTGTTCCTTCTGGAGGGGATAATTTTTTATCGCGGACTTGTTCGATCAGGTTTTCTATCCATTTTTCAGTTTGGTTACGATCGTGCCTTCCCATCCAATGAGCTGGTCCTATTTCGGTGGGCGTTTCAATCATTTCCCCTAAATCTGCTGCTAATTCCGCAACTTCTTTTTCTTCAAAAGGAACACCTGTCCATTCACAAGCTGCTCGAAATAACACTTTTTGCGCTTCATGGTAAAGCACGATTTCTTCTTGTTCTGTCCACTTTTCTACCGCGGCTTCCCAATGTTTTTTCAACATACTGTTCATCTTATCTAGTTTTGTGGGAGACATCAAAGACATAAACATTTCTTTACGATGTAGGTGCTCTTTACCATCCAATGTTTGAACGCCCTTTTCTCCGAGCAACGTTTTTTGCACTCTTTTTGGTGCAGCATCTTTTCTTTTAAATTTAGACGTGTCGTAAAAAAGTTCAGCGGCCGCTTCCCCGCCCATACAAATAGCTTTTTGTCCTAACAAATGAGTCTCAAAGACATCCGATTGAAACTTTTTTCGCCTATTCAAAATATAGCTATATCCTTCTTTTAAAACATGTACTGTATTATCTAGCCCTTTTTCATGAGGCATTGGTTGAATAGTCATTTGCTCCACTCCTTCAAGTTCTATTTTTTAATTTTGTACCCTTTAAGAACCCTCTATTATAGGGCCAGTATACGAAACTGACTCTCAGGATTCAACTATTAGGATTGTCGATAAACTAACGAGTCTTCAAATTAGTGCTTGACATGCTCTGCGTATTAACCATATAATACACGAGACAACCGTATTAAGCCCTTAATACATTTTTTTACAGCAGTTGTATTAGCTGCTTAATACAATAAATGATAGGAGAGCTGCTATGAATATCAATCTTAATAAGCGGGATCCGGTCTATTTGCAAGTCGTACGCTACTTTAAAGAACAAATAGCAATCGGACAACTAAGACCCGGTCAAGAAATTCCCTCGCGGCGAGAACTAGCCAATCAACTGAAAATCAATCCCAATACAGCACAACGAGCCTATAAAGAAATGGAGGCAGCAGGTTTGATTTATACCGAAGGAAATTTACCAAGTAAGATCACAGAGAATACAACTGTCCTTAAAGATGTGCGCAAAGAATTGATAGCAGGCGCTTTGGACACCTTTATCACCGCCATCGAACCAATAAATGTACCGCTGGATGAGATCATTGAGTTACTAGAAGATAAATATACAGAAAACAGTCGTCAAGAATAGGAGGATACATATGATTGAGGTAAAACAAATCACCAAAAAATTCGGACGTAACAAGGTCTTGAAAGGTCTGTCTTTCACAGCCAATAAAGGCGAGATCACTTGCTTGATTGGTATCAACGGCGCCGGAAAAACAACTGTGATGAATGCCATTAT
>NZ_DAMDAK010000054.1:0-6941 GCF_032094055.1 Carnobacterium sp. | reverse complement strand
TATGAATTTAACGCCCATTAACAGCGGTGAAATTTTGATTGATGGCGAAAAAATAACAAAAGACAGCTATCAAAAAATCACATTTATTCCTGATGCCATTGCAATGTTGTCTCAAATGACGATCCAACAAGCCATGCAATTTATGCAAGATTTTTATACAACTTGGAATCAGAAACGCGCCAATGAATTGTTGCATTTTTTTAATTTGCAAAAAACCGAAAAAATTGCCGATTTATCAAAAGGAAACACCGCAAAAATCAATTTATTGCTTGGATTAGCGCTAGATGTTGACTATCTTTTAATGGATGAACCTTTTTCCGGAATTGATATTTTTAGCCGCGAACAGATCACAGAAGTTTTTACTAGTCATTTAGTCGAAGACCGGGGCGTGATCATTACAACTCATGAAATCAATGACATCGAGCATTTGATCGATAAAGCTGTTCTATTAGATGATGGAGTAGTTGTGAAAGAATTTAATGCTGAAGATATGCGCGAAAGAGAAAATAAATCTATTATTGATGTGATGCGGGAGGTTTACATTAAATGAAACATTATCTAAAATTAATGAATTTCGAATTGAATCGCTTTTTTAAAATCTATCTTGTTTTAATTGGGTTAACGATCATCTCGCAAATCACAGGTACCATCATAGAATCAAAAGCTTATGTCAGTCTTGCGAATGAAGCTATTCATAAAAATTTAGTTCCATTAGAGCAATTTTTCGAAGACAATCAACCTATGAGTCTCGTGAGATTGCTGACAAGCGGTTGGTTTTTGATTCCCATTGTCTTAGCTGCCGCGGCTTTACTTTTTTATAGTTTCTTTATTTGGTACCGCGATTGGTTCGGAAAAAACACCTTCATCTATCGGTTATTGATGCTACCGTCTGCACGACTAAATTTGTTTTTTTCAAAGCTTTCTGCAATTTTTTTGATGGTTTTAGGATTAGTGGGCACTCAATTGATTTTATTACCGATTGAGCAGCAACTAATCAAATGGCTTGTCCCAAAAGAATTTAGAATAGACTTATCAATTAGAGACAGCCTTACAGCTTCTTCAGCCTCTTCATTTTTCACATTACTTCTGCCAGATTCGTTTATTCAATTCTTGGTAAATTATGGAATAGGACTACTATTTTTAGTCGTGCTATTTACCATCATTTTATTTGAAAGAAGTTTTCATTTTAAAGGAATCTTCCTAGGCGGTTTATTCGGCATAGCAGCTATGGTTCTTTTCTTTTCGCCCTATCTGATTGAATCAGCTTTAAATTACTATTATCTCTATCCTATTGAGCTCTTTATCTTAGAGGTAATCTTAGGAATCGCTATTATAGGAGCCTCGATCTGGGTAAGCAGTTATCTATTGAACAAGAAAGTTACTGTCTAATAAAGGAGGGCACATAATGAAACGTTATTGGAAATTTGTTACCATCAGTCTGATTGCGGTCTTAGCAATTGCAGTTTTTTATCTTCAACCACTCTTTACGAAAGATCAGTATCCAGCATTTACTTTTAAAACAGTTAAAGGAGATGCAGCAGAATTAAAAAACTTAACTCTCTATGGAGGTTATTCGCCTTTAGGATATAACAGTCCTGGAAATACCTTTTTCTATATAGAAAAACCATTTTCACTCACTGAGAAAGAAACACTCTATGATAATCAACGCTCTTATTTTGAAAACTTAGCAGTCAATCCTTTTGATAATCAATTACAAAAGTTACAAAAAGAGAACAAGACATTTATGCGTGCAAAAGATTTAGATAGTCGGAATTTCTTTGAAGATGATACTTTTTTGGCTTATGTTGCTATCGACGACTCTCAATTAAGCAGTTCATCTAATAAAGCTGTTTTTAATATTCAAATTTTAAACAAAAATTCAAAAGAAGTTTCGTCTTATACGATTGATATTCCACTTAAAGACAATACGGATTACTTATACCTGGAAAACATTCAAATCATTGATAGTGCATTAAAAGTTGTAACAAGAAGCAGTTTTTCAAATAGTGCACAGGAAGAGTACCATGTTTACCATTTAGACTTAGGCAATCAAAAAGTAATCAAAGATGACTTACTTTCATTCGAATCAAAAACATTTGGGAATGAACAAAGTAATGTCATGCTTCTTAATGATTTGCAAGCTGATCAACCTGAAGATGAATTGGTATTTGAAGTGGACTATCTCGAACCTTATGATGAGAAAAAAGCGGAAGAAGATCCTGATTATTATCCAGACACAACAGGAAGAGAATTTTTTGTTTATGACTTCAAAAACCAGACAATTAATCCTCTGCTTACCTCTAAAGAAAACAACCATACAGAAACAAATGCCGTGGTTGACAAAAACAACCTTTATTTGTATCGTTTAACCAATCAAACCATTGAAGTGTCTACTGTTTTTCTTGATGACTCTGGTAAAAGCGAGAATTATGTATTCGATTTACCATCTGGCAGCAATCCCCAACTTGAATGGATGACCATACAAGCAGAAAAACTTTATTTAATTACTCCTGCTAAAGATTCTCAAACAAAAAAAGAGCTGATGGTTTATGATTTAAACAGCAGCGATATTTTATACGAAGGAGTAATTGAAAAAACAGCAAGAAATAAAGATCAAACAACTGATGCTCTTTACATTTATGATGGTTCAATCAACTGAAACTGCACAAAAAAAGGAAGAGACGCCTCAATGTCTCTTCCTTTTGCTTTTTATTAACGATCACCGTTAAAAATAGAATTTTTAACAATCACATAATCGACTTTGCGCAATGACTCGATATCATTTCCGCCTGCATATGAAATAGCAGATTGTAAATCTTGTTTCATTTCTTGCAGGGTTGCAGCGATATCGCCTTTGTGCTCAACCATGATTTTTTTGCCTTCAACGTTTTTTCGTTCGCCTTTTTGGAATTCAGAAGCACTGCCGTAATATTCTTTGTACATCTTTCCATCGATTTCAAGTGCTTCACCAGGCGATTGTTCATGTCCAGAGAAGATAGAACCAATCATCACCATTGTTGCTCCAAAACGAATCGATTTAGCAATATCCCCATGGTCGCGAATTCCGCCATCAGCGATAATCGGTTTACGAGCTGCTTTTGAACACCAGCGTAGTGCTGCCAATTGCCAGCCACCAGTTCCAAAACCAGTTTTCAACTTGGTGATACAAACTTTTCCTGGTCCAATGCCCACTTTGGTAGCATCTGCTCCAGCATTTTCTAATTCGCGGACTGCTTCTGGTGTACCGACATTTCCCGCAATCAAGAAGGCTTCAGGCAGATACTTTTTGATATGGTGAATCATATCGATTACTTGGTTGGAGTGACCATGAGCAATATCGATTGTAATGTATTCAGGCGTTAAACCTTTATCAGCCAATTCTTTTATGAAGGTGTATTCATCAGCTTTTACACCCACACTGATCGAGGCATATAAACCTCTTTTACGCATATCCTCAATAAACGGCAAACGTTTTGCTTCTTCAAACCGGTGCATGACATAGAAATAATCATTTTCTGCAAACCAAATAGCTAAATCTTCATCCATTATGGTTTGCATATTTGCTGGAACTACCGGCAATTTAAAAGTTCGGTTACCAAGCACTACACTGGTATCGCATTCGGATCTGCTTTGAACAATACTTTTATTGGGAATCAATTGGATATCTTCATAATCAAACACTTTCATGGGCTTTAAAACCTCTTTCTTTTCGTTTTTATCTTATATTAGCAGTTTCCTCTTCCAACCGCCGCTTACAAACGAACATTTATACTTTTCACTAACTTTATAGTTCGTCCACTAACCAATTTACCGCAAAACTCATTATTTGTCAAAAGAATTAAGCATAAAAAGAGTAAAAAAGTGAACTTTTATCCCTGAAATTGATTGGTCGTTCGATATTACTCATAATTAACTCGTAATTATCCTGATGAAAGTTTTTCGAAGCAAGAAAAAAGCAATTATTTCCCCAAAAAATTCTGGGAATAACTGCTTTTAATTGGTCATTTTCTTAATCAGTCTTTATCAATAACTTCTCCTGTTTTAGAATCAATATAGACATCGACATCGTGATCGCCATTCTCAATATTTTCTATTTCTACTTCATAATATGTTTTCCCTAGTTTGGTTTCCAATTCCCATTCTTCAACATAGCCGCTGCCTATTTCTTTAAGTGCGGCAGACATTGCTTCTTGGGGTGAAATCAGATTAGTTAAATCAAGTTCTGTCTTATTCTGAGTATTCTCAGTTTCTCTTTCTTTTTCTAAAATATCGCCAGACATCGCATCAATATTCAATTCCATTTCTTCGTTTTGATTGAATCCTTCAACTTCATATTGGTAGTAGCCATCATCTAAATCAAAACTAATGGATTTGATCGTGGTATCAGGATAGGTCTTATTATAAATATCAATAGCTTGTTCTAGACTGATTTTATAGTCTTGATTTTCAATACCTTGAGAAGACGACTCCTCAGTTGTATTAGACTGAGCCTGATCTGAAGAAACAGCTGAACTGCTTTCACTTGTTTTACCTGCTTGTGATTGGCTGCTCGTTACTGGCATACTAGAAGATACTGACTCTTCAGATGCTGGATTTGTTGGCGTCTCATTTGCTCCGCAAGCGGCTAAAACCGTTGTGGATGTCAACATCACTAGTCCGGTTAACAGTTTCTTACTCGTATTTTGTAACATACTATTCTCTCCCTTTCTTTAAATTCCGATCTTCTGATTCTCCTACTGATAAGAAACAGTTTAAGGAACTGAATACTTTTTGCTGTCCCTACCTTTAGTATAAGGGAAAGGCAATGACCATAAAAGCAAAAGGCTTAGGGAAGAGTTTAATATATAGGATCTAGCCTACAGTTGATTGTTTTTATGCTTTGTTGTTTAAATCAGCGTATTCTTCCCGCAAGATAGCATAGCATTCATCATCGGAAAATTGTCCTTTTACCAGACGGTTTTTGCGTAGAATCCCTTCTGAAGTCATCCCTAAACGTTCCATCACTCGACCGGAAGCTCTATTTTTAATATCGTACATAGCATAGATACGTTCCAATCCAAGCGTTTGGAAGCCTAGTTCAATCAACAAGCTAGCAGCTTCTGTGACATAGCCATTGCCCCAAAATTGTTTATTTAAAATATAGCCCAGCTCGGCTTTTTTGTGATTAGCATCTACGCGCAAATCAATTGTTCCAATCATTTTATTGTTTTCTTTTAAAACAATAGCGTACTTACCCAGTGGTTCTTTAACAAAAAATTCTGCAATGGTTTTCTTTGTTGCTTCTAGATTTTTGTGCGGTTCGAATAAAAACCGTGTAGTTTCTTTATCAGCAGCATATTCAAACATATCACTTGCGTCTTGCAGCGAAACTGGTCGCAATAAAATACGCTGACCCATTAGTTGTTGGTGTTGCACCATTAAGTATATGATATTCTCCATCTTATTCCTCGTTTCTCTAACTATTTTTATCTTGCTTAACAAGAATAATAAACAACTTCTTTCAATAACTCAATGGTTTCTCTTTTTATCAGTAAAACATTTGGCACAACAAATCAAAAAGCCTTGCGCTATTCAGTACAAAATCAACTGAACAACGAAAGGCTTATTAATCTTTAAGCAGGTAATCTGTACTCTGCATTTATTTTAGGCTGTTAAATAACCTGCTAATGTTTCTTCATCTAATCCTACTAAATGATCCAAATCTGTTCCAATCGACATTCCAATGGTCCATTGGTGAGTTTCTGATATTTGCCCATAGTAGAGATAAACACCGTGTTCTCCCATAGCCATGCTTGCACGGTAAACACCTGCAGAATCATAACTATATCCATTATCGGTGTAGGACAGAATCACTTTTTCTTCCGTAAAGTTGATTCCATCAGTCGAAGTACTGTATTTTATCACACCGCGTATTCCTTCATTTGTATCATTATCATTATTCAAAAGATAATAAGTGTCTCCAAATTTAACGACGCTTGGATGCCAAGTATGAACCGTATTTCCTACAGTATTGATTGTAATCGCCTCACTCCAGTCTTTCCCATCAATACTTTCTGCGTAATGAACTTCCCAATCCCGCATAAACCACATTTTATAGAGATTATTTTCATAAATAACGGAAGGAGCAATGTATTGTAAAAAATTATTAGCTGCAGAAGTCATAGCTTCTGGTGCTGACCAGTTGATTCCATCACTTGTTTTAACACGAAGTAAGGTTTCTTCATAATTTAAGTTGTTAACTTGGCGATACCAAAGTTCCAATTCTTTTGTCACATCGTTATAAACTAAGTGCGTATCTGAATTATAACCATTTTCAAGTTCAATCGGAGCCAATGGATTTAAAACAAAGTCAGGAACGACCCAATTAATGCCATCATGGCTAGCCACTATACTTGGATTTTCTTTTTGATCATCGCCATAAGGGTAAGGTGTAAATCCCATCCAATATTTGTACCCGTTCCACGCTTCCTCAAATTGGATAACAGAAGGATGAGTAGCTTGGTTCGTACGTCCGGGCCAATCTTCTCCATCATCATAAGGCGTCGGAATAGGTAAATAAATTTGTGAATTAGGTCCGCCTGTCACAATTGTGCCGACAGTAATAACTGTTGCTGCTTCTTGCCCAGTATCCACTTCTACCATAATCGTGGCTTTTCCGTTTTTCCAAGTGGTGATAATACCGGTTGCTGCATCAACTGTAGCGATTTCCGGGTTTAAAGACCACCAATATTCCCATTTAGGTTTTATCGCATTGCCTGGTTGATAAACTACATTCAAACGATCTACTGTTTCTCCTACAGCGATATTAGTTGTGGGCGGAACAATGCTGATCGATTCTAGCGGTGGTTTTGGAGTAGTAGTTGGATCCACTACAGTTACTAGGGTACCAGTCTCTTGTCCGGTATCCACTTCTACCATGATCATCGCCGTACCGGCTCTAA
>NZ_DAMDAK010000053.1:7666-16564 GCF_032094055.1 Carnobacterium sp. | reverse complement strand
ATACATATTCAGATGTTTTTAAATAACAAATTATTTTTGATACTATACATCAATTGATGTTTCAAAATCAGTATTGAGAATTTTTTTATTATAAATAAAGTAAAGCCCAACAGCGAACAAGGCGAGACCCGCCATGCTCAAGTAGACACCGCGATAACCGATGATTGGTACCAACGCACCTAAGATCGAAGGACCGATGCCCACGCCTGCATCTACAATCGCTAAAAATGTGGATGTTGCTAATCCTACGCGATGATCAGGAGCTGCTTTGATTGCGATTGTTTGTCCACTAGATAAGAACGTTCCGAAACCGGCGCCAATAAAGACCGCAGATAACAACAACATAAACCCATTATGTGCTCCTCCCATTAAGAATAATCCGATCATAAATGAGATAAAAGCAGGATACATAACGAAATTCTCGCCTTTAGTATCCAACCACCGTCCAGCAATAGGACGCGATAATAAGATAGCAATGGAATAAGCAATAAAAAAGAAGCTGCCTGCAGATACCAAGTCTAACTCTTTTGTATAGGAAGTTAAGAAGCTGACAATACTTGAATAACCAAAACCTAACAGTGCTCCGATCAGTGAAATGGGTATCGCATTTTTTTCTAAAAAGCTGTGAACTGAAAATGAGGATTTGCTTTGTGTTGCAGGGGTATATGTTACTTTTGGCACACGTAAAATAAACGCGCCCAAGACACCAAAGACTAACAACAAAATAGATAAACTAATAATTGAGTAGAAACTCAAATGCCTAACCAAAAACATGCCCAACATTGGACCGATGGCTGAAGCCATTGTTGTACTTAATGAGTAGTAACCGATTCCTTCTCCCCGACGTTCCATTGGAATGATTTGAGCAACAACAGTCCCTGTTACAACAGACGTAGCACCAAACCCGATTCCATGAAGAAAACGAACTAGATATAAGAACACTAAATTATTCATTTGGTAGTAAAGAAATGAAGAAATAAAATAAATAGCTAATCCAATAAATAGCATCCGTTTATATCCAATCTTTTCAACGACACTTCCTGTAACGATTCTGGCAACCAACGCGCCTACGATAAAGATTCCTACTGCACCGCCTGCTTGGCTAGGCGAAGCTCCAAGACTATCCATTGCATAATCGGCCATAATAATCATTAATAAATAATAGACTAAATAGGTCATAAAATTAATTAGTGCAACCATTACAAAATCTTTTGTCCATAAATTTGACTTTTTCACGAAAAATCCTCCTTATATTTCCAAAAAAAAATATTTTTTGGTGTGTTCTATTATATCATCGACAATATATAATTTAAAATATATAATAAAACATATATTCATTCATTTTAGCTATAAGGAGGTTTCCATGGAATTACGCCAATTGCATTATTTTCAAGTTGTTGCTCGTTTTGAGAACATGACTATAGCAGCAACAGAGCTGCATATTGCTCAGCCTTCTCTCAGCAAATCCATTGCGGCTTTAGAACAAGACTTAGGGGTTCGTTTGTTCGATCGAATTGGCAAGCGAATTGTACTCAATGATTACGGAATGATTTTTCTTACAACAGTCGAAAAAATATTTCGCACAATTGAAAATAGCAAGCACGAACTTAGTCATTTAGTCGAAATAGAAGAAAGAAGCGTAGCGATAGGTGCTTCTTCTTCTCGTTTCCTACAAGATTTATTTCAAACCTATTTTATCAGTCATCCTGATCAGCGCTTTAAAATTTCTCATATCACACAACAAAAGAAGTTAGAACAAAAGCTTTTGGATGGCGAAATTGATTTAGGAATCTTTTACACACCAACTGACCATCCAGAAATTGAGAGTAAACCGTTATTAACTGAAGAAATATTTTTAGCCGTTCCTCCGAACCATCAATTGGCTAAGAAAAAAAGCGTAAACTTAAATGAAGTAGCAAATGATCCGTTTATTAGTGTAACAACTGATTATTCATTTGCGAAAATGACAAAGTTGTTTTGTCATGAAGCTGGATTTACACCTGATATTGCTTTTGAAATCGAAAGCTTTGAATTTATTCTTAAATTGGTACAATCAGGATTGGGATTAACGTTTGTTCCAGATTCTTGGAGACGTGCTAATCATTCTACTCTATTGCCCTTATTGAAAATCGACGCTCCCATTTGCCAGCGGACCATTTGGATCTCATGGATGAAAAATCGGTATCAAACAAAAGCCACTAAAGAATTTAAAGAGTTTTCATTAAATTATTTTGGTTTTCAGCAAGGGTGAGTCAAAAGGAAAAAGAGGATGCGACAAAAGTCGCGTCCTCTTTTAGGTAAGGAGCATTGTACCTCTCCCTTTTTAATAAATCTTTTTTCACTTAATGATTGACCATTCCAAAATCTTTTAACGGCCAGATGCGAATATCCGTTGTTCCTGTGATTGTGTCAGCATCAACAAATCCAAAGGAACGGCTGTCTTTCGAGTTCGTTCGATTGTCTCCCATCACAAAATAAGAATCTTCTGGAACTTTTTCCATACCAGTCACTGAAGCTAATGTGAAATTATCCGTCAGTACCTCTCCAGGTGCTAGGTTTGCTTTCGCTTCATCTAAATAAGGCTCCTTAACAGCTTCTCAATTAACGTACAGTTGATCATCCGTTACCATTATTTCGTCACCTGGTACGCCAATAACACGTTTGATGTATTGTTTCCCGGGATCATCAGGTGCAGGGAAAACAATCAGGTCAAAACGTTCTGTTTTTTCGATTTTATTTAAAATCAGCCGATCTTGATCATGCAATGTCGGGTACATCGACTCTCCATCCACGCTTACGGGCACAAATAAAAAATGTCGAATAAGTAAAAAGATGATCACTGCTATAATAATATATAAAAGCATACTGCCCGCTTCTGACGCCCAGCTTTTTTTCTGATTGTCTTCGGGTTTCTTTTCCCCATTATGACGAATACGTCTAGCTTCAAAAGACTCTGTTTGAGAATCTCGTCCATCCGAATAAGTTGTTTTACTCATTAATTACCACGACCTTCTGCTAATTTATTGAACAATAGACAAACGTTGGAACGGAAAATAAATCATTGATGTTTCACCGATAATAGCAGATGCAGGTACGGAACCGAAATAACGACTGTCATTACTTGACCTACGATTATCTCCTAAAACAAAATATTCGTCTTTAGGTACCACAATTTTACCTGTCAACTCTTCTAATGTAAAATCAGAAGTCCATGAACCGCCAACATTTTTCACAAAATCATTTTCTAAAAAAGGTTCTTGCACTAATTTATCGTTAATATACAATTGATCATTTTCGTATCTTAACGTTTCATTAGGTAACCCAATCACTCTTTTAACAAGGGTCCGATTGGAAGCATCTTTAAAAACGATTAAATCAAAACGATTGATATGATAAATTGTTTTCACAATAATTTGATCATTCGGTTGAAAAGTCGGCATCATGGAATTTCCTTCAATGGTCATTGGCAGAAAGACAAAGTTTCGAAAAAAAGCTGTCAGTACCACTGCTAATAAAAAGGGTTTAAACCAATTCCATAACTGGTTCTTCCCAAACTTATCTATTTATCTTTATCATACAAGAAAACAGCAAAAATAACTATTTATTTCCAACGGTTATTCGATAAAAAAAGGAAGAAGCACTTACTCATCTTCCTTTTTTATCCTTACGGGTTTCGATTAGTTCTCTTTTAAATAATCTAGCCCTTTTTTATATTGTGTATCGTTATCTTTTATCAAATTGCGCAGACTTTCGATCATTTCTGCAGTTGTATCTCCAGTCACTACACCATCTTCATCCAGTTGGTGATCGGATTGAAATTGTTTTACCGCTGCTGTCGTTTTTTCATCAAAGTAACCATCAGCTGATCCAACAGAATAGCTTAAAGCATCCAGTACTTGTTCGATATTTTTTACTTCATCTGAAACATCGCCTGCTTTGTATTCCTTCGTACTGTCGATGACTAATAGTTTTGTATACGCAGGTAATTCTACCGGTAGAGTGGGTTCGATGCCCTTTTCATTGATCCATTCGCCTTTGGGTGTTAGCCATTTAGCAATAGTCAACTTTAATTCGCTTTTATCTGAAAAATCTGCAACCGTTTGGACGGTTCCTTTACCAAATGTTTTCGTTCCAATGATTTCAATATTTGCTGATTCTTTTAAAGCACCCGCTAGTATTTCCGAAGCGCTGGCACTCCCTTCATCTACTAAAAGAACAGCTGGTTCTGTGACTTTAAAATCACCCATCGTTTTGTTATCTGCCACAATTTTAACTGCTTCTTGGTCTTTTTCTTGTGTCTGCATAATAACCGAACCGTCTTTCATAAACATATTAGAAATACTTAAAGCAGCATCTAATAATCCGCCCGGATTTTGTCTCACATCAAAAATAAAAGATTTGGCGCCTTTTGTTCTCAATTCTTTTACAGCCGTCACTATTTCATCATAAGTCGGGCTTGAAAAGCTGGTAATCGCAATATATCCGATCGTCGGATCCGTTTCATCTAAATTGTAAACCACTGTTTCTACAGGAATTGTATCGCGTGTAACAGTGACTTCAAATGTATTGTCGCCTCTTTGAATCGTTAAAACGACATCGGTTCCTTTTTCACCTCGAATAAAGGATACGGCCTCATTTAAAGCTAAACCAGATAAATTTTTATCGTCTGCCTTTAAAAGAATATCATTGGGTTTTAAACCCGCTTTTTCTGCAGGCGAACCTGCTATTGGAGAAACAATCATAATGGAATCTCCTTGTTTCATTACTTCTGCACCAATACCTTCAAAAGAAGCGGATATCGTGTCATTTAAGGAAGTGGATTCTGAAACATCCAGGTACTGTGTATAAGGATCCCCGACAGCATCTACCATACCAGTCAATGCACCTTCGATTAATTTATCTCCATCAACATCTTGATAATATTTGGTTAAAAGCTGCTGATAAACAGCTTCTATTTTAGAAAATTCTCCGCTATTTTGCGTCGTCTGTTCATTAAGTGGAGCTTTTTGTTCATTTCTTTCTGTTATAACATAGGTAATTCCAACTGAAACCACAGCTACAGCTAACAGCGACATAAGATAAGTTCCTATTTTTATGTTTAGTTTCTTTTTCTTTTCTGGTTCTTCCTGCATACTGCAACTCCTTTCATAAGCGAATAGAATAAAAAGTGTATTTAAGCGATAAGTTTGCATGGCTTCTTATCTAGTGGTAGAAGTAAGAGGAATATTTTTCTTCCACTTGTATCTATTTCTTCATGATTAATTTTCTTTTAATTTCAATGCTGCTTCAAGTGCCACGATCATCATATCATTAAACGTACGCTCGCGTTCTTGTGAAGACGTTTCTTCTCCTGTCAGTAAATGATCACTGATGGTTAAGATAGCCAATGCTTTACGGTTGTATTTTGCTGCTAAAGTATACAGACCTGCTGCTTCCATTTCAACAGCAAGGACTCCATAATCGGCTAATTTCTTTTTATCTAATTCTTCGTTATAAAAGCGATCTGCTGATAAGACGTTTCCAACTTTTATATTCATCCCTTTTTCCATCCCCACTTCATAAGCGGTTCTCAGCAAATCAAAATTTGCTAAAGGAGCAAAATCCACTTGGTTATGGAAAGTGTGCCGGTTAATACTTGAATCCGTTGTAGCGCCTTGAGCTAACACAACATCTCTCACTTTAACATCCATTTTCATTCCGCCAGCAGTACCGACGCGTATGAGGTTTTTAACCTGGTAACTCGTGATCAACTCTTCTGCATAAATCATCATAGACGGTAATCCCATACCCGTTCCTTGAACAGAGATACGTTCTCCTTTATATAACCCCGTATAACCGAACATATTCCGTACATTATTGTATTGCTCTACATCCGTTAAAAAAGTTTCAGCTATATATTTTGCCCGTAAAGGATCTCCTGGTAATAAAACCGTTTCAGCGATTTGTCCTTCTTTTGCTTCAATATGCACACTCATTTTAGCTTCCTCCTAGTTTAGTAATTTGTTAGGCTTGGTCTTTTTCGATGTATCTTTCCCAAGCTACATCAAATATAGTCATTTCTGGTAAATAGTCGCCATTTAGTTCTAAATATTGGCTGATTTCTTGGTAGTTCTCTGATTGTTTAGGAAAACCTACATCTAAATATACAGCATTAGCGAACAAGGTAACTGCATCTTTTTTGTGAGGATCTCTCTCTGTCATCAAGTAATGGTAAAACGAACGTCGCATAGTACTATTTCTCCTCCTTAGCAGTCATATAATCT
This sequence comes from Carnobacterium sp., assembly GCF_032094055.1. Lineage (GTDB taxonomy): Bacteria > Bacillota > Bacilli > Lactobacillales > Carnobacteriaceae > Carnobacterium_A. The sequence goes on along the minus strand of NZ_DAMDAK010000053.1, from coordinate 10,301 downwards.
TTCCGTTCTTGCTGTTCTTGTTCATAACGCACTGGATGATGCCGGTAAAAGTCTTGATGTGCTGCTTCTGCCGGATAAAAAACAGCAGCGTTTTCGATTGTTGTCACTATCGGTTTGCTGTAACGACCGCTTAACTTGAGCTGCTCTTTCGATGCTTCTGCAGCCGCACGTTGTTCCGCGTTCTTTACAAAAATAACAGGTCGATAATTGTCTCCGCGATCCTGAAATTGACCCATCGCATCTGTTGGATCTGTTTGGTTCCAATAAATTTCCACCAATTGTTTATATGAAATAATCGATGGATCAAAAGTAATCTCTACTGCTTCTGTATGTCCAGTAGTTTGTGTCAGTACTTCCTCATAAGTGGGGTCCATTGTATGTCCGCCTGTGTAGCCTGATACAACACTTTCAATTCCCGGCTGCTCATCGAATGGTTTTACCATACACCAAAAGCAGCCTCCCGCAAAAATTGCTGTCTCTTTCATACTTTCTCCCCATTTCTGTCTTATCGATCAGTTATTAATCAGCCGGTAAGTAAACCGTTAGACGAATATCATCTTCTGCTAAGTCAATTTTGTTAGCTGAAAAGTGTATCCCGCTCTTTAAATAAAATTCATTCAAATTGAAGACAATCAATTCTTTTTGACTATTGATAGCCACCCATTTTGGTACCTTTAATTGATCTTTTATCATATTCATCGCAAACGAAATCGGTAAATTTAATGTACCGACAGAAATGTTGGTAGCTTTAAATTGTAAATTGCCATTTTCCATCACAAAAGGTTCTAAAAAGAGTGCAAATTGCACATCATGACCAAATAATTGAAAAGTCCCCTTTAATTGTGCCTGGTCTTCTAGACTAAATTCAAAGTCGACTTGGTCGTTTGCAAGTTCTTCATCAATGTATTTTGTGACTAATTGATTCAGATCTTTTTTATGAGCTTGGATTTGAAAAGCCATTTCATCTGTTCTTGGTTCCTCAATTGTAAGATTCGGTTCTCCTTGAATGACCGCCGTTAATTGGCTGAATACCCAGATCACGGTGCCTAATACAATTGAAAGCAGAACAAGAAAAGCCCATTTCCAAAAGTTTGGCGTTGTTTTGTTGATTGGTTTGTTGTTGGTTCTTTTTTCTTCCATACTAACTTCCTTTCTTAAAAATAAGAATCACTGCTCAATCTGCAATCTTCCGGGTTTTTATAAGCGCTTGGTACAATTCATCCGCCATCAATTCATAGCCTTGATCATTTGGATGAAACAGGTCCTCTTCATACAATAAAGGATTATTAGCTGGTTGGTCATCCGTTGAACCGCCAATTGTATCTGACGGCGCTGTCTGTCCATTCAAGTCAAATAACTTACTTAAGGAAAGATAAGTCGCTTGTTCTTTTTCAGCTAGTTGTTCAGTTTCTTCATTCCAAGAATCTAGCACTTCCTGCATTTCAGTCACTTCAGGAAATAGATACGCATAAGGATTGTAAATACCAAAAATATAGACTTGCGCTTTTGGATTCAGCGAGTGAAATTCTGTTAGAATAGCTGTTAAATTTTCTTGATACTTTTTTTTCGGTTCAATAAAACTGTCTTGGTTTATTTTCAGCTGTTCTCTTTTAAAGGTTTGAATCAGATCGTTTCCCCCAGCAGTCAATACAATAACCGTTGCTTTTGCCAAGTCAGAACGTACATCTTCTTGTTGTTTGATTCTTTTTAAAATTTGGTCACTGCGTTCGCCGCTTACCCCATAATTTTTTGTCGTTACTTCTTTGATACCGGTTGTTTCTCTTAATTGGTTGGCGACCAAAGGAACATACCCTCCATTTTGTGTACTGTCCCCGACTCCTTCTGTTAACGAGTCACCTATGGCAACTAAATAAACCGATTGATCCATTGTTTCTTGCTCTTGCTTTTTGGCTTGTTCTGTTTTGTTTAAAAAAAAGTTTAAACTTTGGATAACGATGAACGTTCCCAACGCCACAATCACACACATTAACAAAAAAGAACGCAGTTTTTTCATCGTCTTCAACTCCATTTTTTATATTAAAACATTTATTTTATCTTTTCTTGCTTTATTTTGTATAATAAATAATCGCATAAGCTCCTTTTCCAGTATGCGTAGCTATAACGGGACTTGTCTGATCCATTGTCATCGGAACGTCAGGCATCGCCTTTTGAAAGTCTTCTTTTAATGCCGAAATATAGTCATAATCAGCCGCATGTGAAAAAGAGACTTCCATTACGTCTTCCATTTGAGCTAATTCTTCTTTCAGCTTTTGGTTCCATTTATTGATGGGCTTCATTCCTCTGCCTTTAACTCGGCTTTCTAACTTACCCTCAACCAGTTCAAAAATTAATTTCATATCGATCAAATTAGAAACAGCTCCGACTACTCGGCTGACTCTTCCACCTTTAACCAAGTTTTCCAGTGTGCGCACACAAATAAACAAACGGGTATTTTTTCTAACTGTTTCAATATGATTTAAAATGGTTTCTTTATCTGCGCCGGAAGCTGCTAGTTTTGCGGCTTCAAGGACTTGAAAAGCTAATCCTCGATCGGTAAATTTACTGTCAACGACTGTGACGGCTGTTTCCGTCATTTGAGCCGCTTGTCTAGCCGCATTAACTGTACCGCTTAGGG
>NZ_DAMDAK010000053.1:1579-7656 GCF_032094055.1 Carnobacterium sp. | reverse complement strand
ACTTCTCCGCCTTCCATTCCTAATTGATTATAGCATTCTATAAAAGTCCCGATTGGAGGCTGGCTTGTTTTAGGCAGGGTTTTAGCTATTTCCATTCGGTCCATAAATTCATCTTTTTGTAACGTTTCTCCATCTACATACGATGCTCCATCAATTAAAATAGTTAAAGGCAACACGTGAATGTTAAACTTTTCTATTTCTTCTGGAGTTAATTGAGCTGATGAATCAGTAACAATTGTTATGTTTTTCATTTCTATTTCATCCCATCTTTCTTCATGCAATTTCTGTAAAGCTCATGTTATACTGACTGTAAACACTAAACTCATTTGATTTTGCTTATTTATACTAGGTTATTTCCACATTTACACATAGAATAGTATAACAGATTCTCGAATCTTCGTATACTTATCTGTGGTGGTTTAAGTAAGCAATATTGGGACAGGAGGCAAATAAATGGAAAAAAAGAATCTTCAGGAAAAAACTGTCTTTTCTCAAAGATACCTCGTGATAAATGAAGTCTTTAATGCTGTGACACATGGAATCGGTTTTGGATTAAGCATTGCCGGATTGGTCATTTTATTGTATAAAGGCTCTCAAACTGGATCTGCTCTTGAAATCGTTTCGTATGCCATCTATGGTTCGACTCTTATTCTCTTGTACCTTTGTTCTACGCTTTACCATAGTTTAACCTTTACACGAGCCCGTAAATTATTTAAAACGTTTGACCATATGAGTATTTTTCTCTTAATTGCCGGCACTTACACTCCTTATACACTTATTACGATCGGTGGCCCAATGGGTTGGACTTTCTTTGGTATTGTATGGGGCATTGCTATTCTCGGTGTTATTTACAAAGCCATTTGGATCAATCATCTTCAGAAATTCTCTACTTGGATTTATATAGCTATGGGTTGGCTTTGTGTTTTTGCCTTAAAGCCCATTTATCAAGGGTTAGGTTCTCAAGGCTTTTTACTGCTTGTCTTAGGCGGTTTATCGTTTACGATTGGCGCTATTTTTTATAGTCTTCGAAATGTTCGGTTTATGCACGTGCTTTGGCACCTATTTGTATTAGCCGGTACTGCTTTTATGTACTTTTCTATTCTCTTTTATGTTTAAATTTGAAGCCACTAAAAACGCCTTAGGATAAAAGTCCTAAGGCGTTTTTAGTTCTATTTCATTTTCTTCGATAGGTTTCAAATATATGGGCGTACTTATTGCGCTCATCGACTATTCCTGTATCCGCATCAACCAATTGCCATTTAGACCAATCCAGATCCGGCATAAAGGTATCTCCTTCGAACTCACCATCGATTATTGTCCGATACAACACATCTGCATTTTTCTCAAACAATTTAAAAATATCCGAACCACCAGTAATAAAAGTAATGCCTTCATAATGATCTGCAAAGTCCAGTACTTCTTTCGGACTGTGCATCACCAATACCCCTTCTGCTTGATACTTTTCATCTGTCGTCATCACAATATTGATACGATTAGGTAAAGGCCGCTTATTCATTCCTTCAAATGTCTTTCTTCCCATTACAACCGCATTTCCCTGAGTTTTCTCTTTAAAAAACTTTAAATCATTTGGTAAACGCCAAGGAAGCGTTCCTTTATTTCCGATCAGACCCTGTTGGTCTTGTGCCCATAAAAATGCAATCATTTTTTTCACCACTTTTGTTTTATTGTTTAAACTGCGATTGGAGCTTTGATACCAGGATGGGGCTGGTAATCTTCCAATAGAATATCTTCCATTTCAAAATCAAACATACTTGTTTTTTCTTCATTTAATTTTACAGTTGGAAACTCTTTTGGTTCTCGAGTTAGCTGTTTTTCCATTTGTTCCATATGATTTAGGTACAAATGGGCATCACCTAAAGTATGAACAAATTCTCCTACCTTTAAACCTGTTTCATGAGCAATAAGATGGGTTAGCAGCGCATAGCTGGCAATATTAAAAGGTACACCTAAGAAGATATCTGCACTTCTTTGATAAAGTTGACAACTTAACTTTCCATCCGCTACATAGAATTGGAAAAGTGTATGACAAGGCGGTAAAGCCATACCTGGTACATCTTCAGGATTCCAAGCAGATACGATTAATCTTCTGGAATCAGGAGATTTTTTGATCATATCGATTACATCTTTTAATTGATCGATTGTTTCGCCTTGAGAAGTTTTCCAATTCCGCCATTGGGAACCATAAACATTGCCCAGTTCTCCATATTGAGCAGCGAATCGTTCATCATCTAAGATACGCTGACAAAAATCAGCTTTTTCACTTTGATAAACTACATTAAAATCCTCATCTTTTAGGGCTCTTCGGCCAAAATCAGTCATATCTGGACCTTCGTAATCTGCGCTTTTCACATAACGCTCGAATGCCCATTCATCCCAGATATGATTATTATGCTGTAAAAGGTAGCGTATATTTGTGTCACCTTTGATAAACCAAAGCAATTCACTTTTGATTAATCCAAAAGGAACTCGTTTTGTCGTCAATAAAGGAAACCCTTTTTGCAGATCAAAACGCATTTGGTAACCAAATAGGCTTTTTGTGCCTGTTCCAGTTCTATCTGTTTTCAAAGTGCCTTCTTTTAAAACTTTTTTCCCTAAATTTAAATATTCAGTCTCCAAGGTTGTTCCTCCTACTTGCCTTTAATTGCTCTCAAATTGACTCAGGTATTCCCAACGGGCCATTTTTTCTTCTAATTCCTTCTCATTCAACGTCAAAGATTCTTGAAGTTCTTGCAACAGTGCAAAATCACTGCTATTTTCACTCATCTTTTTTTGTATTGTTTCAATTTCGCTCTCTAACTCAAAAAGCTCATCTTCAATGGTCTCCCATTCTTTTTGTTCAGTATAGGTTAATTTCTCTTTAACGTCTTTACTTTTTGAAGCTTTTGGTTTTTCTTCAGAAATGGATTTTTTATGCTCTGAGTTTTTTTCTTGATTGGCTGTTTTTTCCATTTCTTCTTCTGCAATAAACGTGGTGATATTCCCATAATAAGGAACAACTTTTCCTTCACCTTCAAATATTAATAATTTTTCAGTGGTTTTATCAAGAAAATACCGGTCATGCGAAACCGAGATGACGGCTCCGGGGAACGTCTCAATGTAATCTTCCAAAACAGTTAATGTAGCAATGTCCAAGTCATTTGTAGGCTCGTCTAATAATAAAACATTTGGCTGCTGCATCAATAATTTTAACAAATACAACCGTCTTTTTTCTCCACCGGATAGTTTGCCAATCAGTGTTCCATGACTAGATTTTTCAAATAAAAATTGTTCTAACAAATTAGTCACGCTGATTCTTTCTCCGTTAGAGGTTTCGACTTCTTCTCCTACTTCTTGTAAAAATGAAATAACTCGTTTGTTAGGATCCATTTCTTCAGTGGTTTGAGTATAGTACGCAATTTTAACTGTTTCGCCTACAACTAGTGTACCAGAATCTAACGGGATACGGCCTGCTAAGACGTTTAGCAACGTTGACTTTTCAGCACCGGTTTTGCCGCTGATTCCAATGCGGTCTTTTGCTTGAATCAATAAATTAAACTCTTTAATAATAGGGTGTCCTGCAAACGTCAAAGAAGCCTGTTGTAAATCGAGAACACGTTTTCCAATACGTGCTCCTTCTAAATTCATTTCAACCGATTCATCACTTTTTACTTGATGCAAGTTTTCTTCTAAGTCATTAAAACGATTGATACGCGCCTGTTGTTTTGTTGAACGGGCTTTTGCTCCTGTCCGCATCCAAGCCAGCTCTTTTGTATACAATTGTTTGCGCTTATGCTCCGCCCGAATAGAAGCCTCTTGTCGTTCTGCTCTGGCTTTAATATAGGCTTCATAGTTGCCGGTATACATAATGGCTTGACCATGCGAAAGTTCGATCATTCGATTCACGATTCGGTCTAAGAAATACCGGTCATGGGTCACTAACAAGAGCGCTCCTCGGTAAGCACTTAAGTAGTTTTCAAGCCAAGTAATCGTTTGGAAATCCAGGTGGTTTGTTGGCTCATCCAATACCAATAAATCGGGCTCTTGTATCAACACTTGAGCTAATCCGACTCGTTTTCTTTGTCCGCCTGACAGCGTCGCAATGGATTGATCTAAATCGACGATGCCTAATTTGCTTAAGATGGTTTTAGCATTTGTTTCTGCCAACCACGCATCATGATCATTCATCGCCTGTTCTGCTTTTGAATACGCATTTTGGTAAGCCTCGTTCATCGGATCGAGTGTCAGATGTTCTAACGCTTTTTCATAATTTCTCAGCGCTACTAAAATCGGTGTATCTCCTTCAAAAAGAGCATCAAAAACAGTTTGTTCAGATTTTAATTCTGGTTCTTGCAATAAGTACCCAATACGATAATCTTTTGGCGTTTGAATTTCACCTTTTTCGCCGCTGTCTCTGCCTGTGATAACGTTCAATAAATTACTTTTCCCCGTACCGTTAACGCCAATCAACCCTACACGTTCTCCAGTTCTAATGGAAAAATTAATATTATCGAATAGAACCTTTTCTCCATAGGTTTTCGTTAAACCAATTACTTTCATTTCTTTCATCATTAATCTCCACTTTCCCATAATTAGTGCTCTTTATTTGATCTATTCTATCTTAACATAATCGAACTGAAAAAATTTACCTCGCTTGCTATTATTAGAGGTAAGTCTTAAAGGCTGCCAAGTCTTGATAGATCGTTTCTAGTAATGTACGATTATAAAAAATTGAAGCCGGATGAAAAGTCGGGAAAACACGGTACTGTTTTTTTGACCACGAAAAACTTTGTGCGTCTAGTGAAGCTACTTCTTGAATGGGTCCCTCATACAATTGTCCATGGACTTGAGTGATCTTTGCTTGATCTCCGACTAACCGTTGAAAACCAATATTGCCCATCGCTAAAATAATCGGCGGGTCTATTTCTTTGATTTCATAATCTAACAAGGGAGCATGGGCTAGGATTTCTTTTTTACTCGGTGTGCGATTGTACTTACGCATAAACAATTCTCCGGTTTTTCTATCTACTTTTTCTTTTTCGCGATAAGGGCGGCTTCTAAATGTACTCGTCATATATACTTCTTCACGGGTTACACCTAAGAACTCGAAAAAATTCATGAGTTCTTTTCCTGCCCTACCTGTAAAAGGAACGCCGCTGACTGTTTCAACTTCTCCAGGAGCTTCTCCTACCAGCATAAAGCGAGGATGTTTAGGCCCTATTCCCCACAGGAAACCTTCTACAGAAAATCCCGCATTGCGTTCTCTTGCCAAATCCATTAATTCTTGAGTTAATATAGTTTCCAATTTTTAAGGTACCTCCTTTCATCCAACTCATTTAGTTGCCTTATGATTTAAAACAAGCCCGTTATTTTTCCGTCTTCTGTAATGTCCATTTTTAAAGCTGCTGGTTTTTTTGGCAAGCCCGGCATCGTCATGACTTCTCCAGTCAATGCGACAATAAAGCCAGCACCCAATTTTGGAACAAATTCTCTGATGGTAATATCAAAATTTGTCGGACGGCCCAATTTTAGTGGATCATCTGATAACGAGTATTGCGTTTTGGCCATACAGACTGGCAAATGCTCCCACCCATTTTCTGAAAATAATTGCATCTGCTTCAAAGCTGTTTTTGAAAACTGCACTTCAGAACCGCCATAAATCGTTTTAGCGATTTCCTCTACTTTTTCTCGCACAGTAGTAGTCGCAGCTTCATATAAAGGAACAAATTCAGGTTTTTGATTTTCAATCACCTTCATTACCGCTTCGGCTAGTTCTACTCCGCCTGTTGGGCCATTTTCCCACACTGAAGTAATGGCTACCGGTATCGCTAAAGCTTTAAGCAAATCAATTAAACAAGCTTCTTCTTTAGCTGTATCTTCTGAAAATTCGTTGATTGCCACAACTACCGGCAAGCCATAGCGATGGATATTTTCGATGTGTTTTTGTAAATTAGTAAAACCTTTTTTCAAAGCTTCTACATTTTCAGTTTTCAAATTTGTTTTAAGAACACCGCCATGCATTTTCAGTGCACGAATCGTTGCAACAATCACGACCGCATCAGGCGCTTTTTCTAGCTGCG
>NZ_DAMDAK010000053.1:0-1569 GCF_032094055.1 Carnobacterium sp. | reverse complement strand
ACTTTGATATCTAAAAATTTCTCTGCCCCTAAATCAGCGCCAAATCCTGCTTCTGTCACAGTATAATCCGCCAACTGCAAGGCGGTATGTGTAGCTAGTACGCTGTTGCAGCCATGAGCGATATTGGCAAATGGACCTCCATGTACTAAAGCAGGGGTATGAAATAACGTTTGAACCAAGTTAGGTTTGATGGCATCTTTCAGTAATAAAGCCAAAGCTCCTTGAACCTCTAAATCAGCTACTCTAATTGGTTTATGATCATAAGATTCGCCTATCACGATTTGGGATAATCGTTTTTTCAAGTCTTCTATATCTCTAGCTAAACATAAAATAGCCATCATTTCACTGGCGACAGTAATGTCAAAACCATCTTCGCGCGGCACACCGTTAACTCGGCCGCCTAATCCGACAACTACATTTCTTAAAGAACGGTCGTTCAAATCTAGGGCCCGTTTCCACGTAATCGTAGTTGGATTGATTCCACAGGTATTTCCTTGATAAATATGGTTATCGATAAAAGCTGATAATGCATTATTCGCTGTAGTTAAAGCGTGCATGTCTCCAGTGAAATGCAGATTAATATCATCCATTGGCATAACTTGCGCATGACCACCACCGGCTGCTCCACCTTTCATGCCCATAGTAGGCCCCAAAGAAGGCTCTCTAAGAGCTAAAATAGCAGATTGGCCTAAGTGACTCAAAGCATCGGCCAAGCCCACTGAAACGGTTGTTTTCCCTTCTCCTGCAGGTGTGGGGTTAATCGAAGTAACTAAAATCAGTTTTCCTTTTGTCTTTCTCTTTTCAAATGTGTGATTGAGACGGGTTAAATCAATTTTAGCTTTATACTTTCCATAGAGATCTAAATCATCTTCCGATAACGCAAGCTTTTCCGCAATTTCAACAATCGGCTTCATTTCATTTTTTTGAGCTATTTCAATATCTGACAACATGCACATTTCCCCTTTCGACTAAAACAATCAGACGCTATATCTTCAATTGTTCATTTTCGCTATTTTCAATTATACAATAGTTGACTCAAAAGAAAAACCTTCGCCTGCTTGGATGGCAATCGAATAAGAAATAAAGCTAAAAACACTCTCTATCGCTACTTTCCATTTGACGAAAGCGATTTACATTCCTATAATAATAGGGGTAAGCCGTTTCTTCTTGTATCCTCTTTATTTTTTGCGCAAGTTGGCTTAAGGTTGGTTGAAAAATTCGTTAAGGGGGACTGTCAGATGGAAAATGGAACAGTTAAATGGTTTAGTAATGAAAAAGGGTATGGATTCATTGAATACAATGAATTAGAGGATATTTTTGTTCATTTTACCGGGATTGAAAATGAAGGATTTAAATCATTATCAGAAGGACAGCAAGTTGCATTTAAAATCGTAGAAGGCACACGAGGACCTCAAGCAACGAATGTGGTTGTGATTAACCAACTTTAAATGAATTATTCAATTAATTGATTGCTTTTAATTATTTTGACCTACAAAAAAACGATAACTCGTCTGAGTTTATCGTTTTTTAAATTTTTATTCTTTATTCAGATGAATGGTATTTATTTTT
>NZ_DAMDAK010000052.1:15515-17487 GCF_032094055.1 Carnobacterium sp. | reverse complement strand
CAATCACCATTGGTAAATTCAAACCAGCAACAATCGCCCATTTGTCTTTGTGCTCTTCATACAAGCTGTTCGCTTGGTTGAATGGAGTACCTCCCCATAAATCAACTAAGAACAATACTTCATCTTGATTGTCAAAAGATGCTATTGCAGTTTTCATTTTTGCTTTTACATCTTCCGGGCCTTCGCTCGGCATTAAGGTAATGGCTTTAACATTTTCTTGTTCTCCAAAAATCATTGCGCCAGATTGCAAGATACCTTCAGCAAATTCGCCATGGCTTGCTAGTATAATTCCTACCATATTTTTACCTCCTAAATAATTTATTTACACTTTTTTTAGACGCAACTAGTTAGAATAACTTTACATTTTTCTAAAGTTTTTGTCTATTTAAATCAACTTCTCAGCTCCTAAAAAATTGCCTCCTTTTCCAACTGCCCATTATTTTGTCCGTCACATAATATAATGCAAATATCGTGCCAACTTTAGTGTATCATCAGAAAAGCTTGTTAATGCGGCATTCAATACAAAACAAACAGATAGAGACCGATACACTAAACAGTGTATCGGTCTCTATCTGTACTCTATTCACTTCTATTATTAGTGTATCGTTTACTATTTTCCAGAAAAGCTTTAGGGAAAAATTATTGATTCCAAGCGTCTTCTAATTGCGGAACCGAATTCTTGATCAATTCATCACGGTCTTTATCGGTATTCGATAAAATATTCTCCATGATTGAACGAATTTCATTGTAAGCAGGATCTGCATTTTCTTCAACAGGAATGGAGAATAATTCAGTGGTTGCTTCTTCTAAATGAGCCGGAACTTTTGTATCAGTTGAATTCTTATATTCGTCACTGTTCACAACAGATTCAACAGTCGGCATATAGCCCGTTTCAGTTGCCCAATACAATTGGTTTTCAGGTTCTGATAAAAACTTCATGAATAGAAATGCAGCTGTACGTTGTTCAGCTGATGCACTATCAAACATGTAAACATCTGTCCCTTGCTGTAAATTAATCGGTTCTGGACGAGCTGCTACACCATATTCAAATTTACCTTCTGTATCTTGTTTTACAAATCCTTCACCGGCAATCGATCCGACAAACATTGCAACTTGCTCATTTGCAAAAGGACCGGATAAGTAACCGTCTGAACCAGCAATACGGAAGTAGCCGTCTTGAACGCCATCAGCATAATAAGAAATAACCTCTTTTGATTCTTTGCTCTCAAGATCTAAATCTTTTGTAATAGAAACGTCTTTATTTTTCATTCCAATAGCATAGTAATTGTTCAGGGAATCAAAGCCTGCACCAACAACTTTTCCGTTTGATTCTTTATAAATCTTTTCAGAAGCATCTTTCAGTTCTTCCATAGTAGTAGGAACTTCTACGTCATATTCAGCCAGCATGTCTGCATTGTAATACAACATCTCTGTCGATTTATTGAACGGAATCCCATATTGAGTGTCGTTGATTTTTGCGCCGTTTAATAGCGATCCCGTGATAGCTTCTTGATCTCCCCAGCCAATGGTTTCATCATCAATATAAGGTTGTAGATCAACAATCATCTCATCTTGCGCTGCATTCCATAACCAACCTGGATATGCTTGAGTGATAGTCGGCAAGTTTTTAGGAGAAGGCAAAGTCGAATTGATCTTCGCTTGCAAATCTGGATAGGAAGATTGGTTTTGCAATTCTACAGTAACATTTTTATTTTCAGCCATAAAATCTTCTGTTATTTTCTTCAATGCTTCTTCTTGCGCACCATTCATCGCATGCCAAAAAGTAATCGTTGTTTCTTCAGGCAACTCAGTTAAAACTTCATCGTTAGATGCCGTTCCTTTGTCATTTCCTGATCCACAAGCTCCTAATACAAGTGCCGTTGCTGCCACAAATAATGTGGTTGCCAATTTATTGATTTTCATTTTTCTACTCTCCCCTTATCCTTTTTATAAAATAATGTTGTCGCCGCGA
>NZ_DAMDAK010000052.1:12227-15505 GCF_032094055.1 Carnobacterium sp. | reverse complement strand
GCCGCGATTCGGCAATATTCTTTCTCCATAAGGATTCTCCAATTTTTCTGGTTTCAACGTATGGATGGGAACCAAGAGTTTCGGTTCGATCATTCGAATAATTTCTTTAAGATCATCCGGATGAGCATGACCTGAAAGCGAAAGACGTACGAATTCAACTTGCAAGTCCTTCAATAAATTTAAGAAAAGTGCATATTGAGGATCGAAATCTCCCAATGGCTGTGCATCACTATGAACGTATAGGCCTCCTCCTTGTAAGTTTTCAATTTTATTAACGACCTGCCATATGTATTCAGTTCGGTCATTAAGCAAAACTTCATAAGACAGTTCAAGCGCTGGGTCCAGTGCTTGAATCTTGTTATTTTCTTCCGCATAATAGTAGCAAACGTTTATATCGCTCACTTCTTTGAGCAAAGCCGCCATAGTTGCTTCCAACACGACCGTGCGCGGAGAGAATTCAATTAATTTTGCAAACCGCAGGACATTCGCGGGATAGCCGTTAAATGTTATTTGCCGGTTCGGGTTTTCTTCCATCAAACGAACAAATGCTTGGATCAATTCTTCTTCGCTGGAAACAGTGATTTGAGCAGGATCTGGCTCTCTTTCTGGAAAGCTGATACTCACACCTTCCATCATCAACAAGTCCGTATGTTTAGCTTGTTGGCAAAAAGCTTCTGTATTCGCCCGGTCATATCCATGCAGACGCAAATCCCCTGTATACACTAAGAAATGTTCAGGTGTCCGGATCAAAAGAGCAGCTGCTCCATAAGCGTCATGATCGACAGGTACTATTTCAACACTGATTTCCCCAACTTCTACTACATCATGAGCATTCAGTCCAGTCATTTCTCGCGTAAAGCCGCTTTTTTCAAAAGGCGATGCAATCAAAAAATCGCCATTTCTGTTAAGCGAATGAAGAATCGCTTTTGTTTCTTTCATCGTGTATAGCGGAATCTTCGGATCCAAGTAATTGATCATTTTAGAATGGTCTAAATGAGCATGTGATAAGAAGACGGCAGTATGCTGGTATTCTTTTTCATCGTTCCCTTGATAAGTATACCCTAAACGCTCATCATACAAACCCTTCAATTCTGGAACCAGCCGATTTTTTAATAATGTGTCTAAACTTTCCTCTTGCAAACCTAATTCCGGACGGTATTCTGTACCAAAATCAAAAAAGATATGGGCATCTTTATAAGCAACTTCGATAATCGTTCCTCCGATAGTCAAAATACCACTATGGAAAGTTACCGTTGTTTTAGCCTTTGATTCCATTTTTCGACACTCCTCGCATAATTTCTTTTCGGAAAATTAAATAAATGATCAAGATTGGAATAACGGTTAACGTAGCTGCTGCCATTTGCAGATGGACATCGCTTCCGCTTTCGGTAGTAAAAGCAGCCAATCCGTTGTTCAACAGCCGGTATTTTTTTTCATTTGTTACCAAAAGCGGCCACAAGAAAGAATTCCAACTTGAAATAAACGTTAAAATCCCAACTGTTACAAGAGCTGGTTTCGACATCGGAACAAGTATCTTTCGAACATATTCCATATCTGAAGCTCCGTCTATTTTGGCAGCTTTATAAAAAGCTGTTGAGATACTTTGCAAATAGCCGTATAAATAGTAAATATAGAAAATACTGGTTAAGAATGGGATGATCAAAGCCGAATAAGAATTCAACAATCCCATACGAGAAATCGTATTGTAGTTCGTGAAAATAATAGACTCATAAGGAACCATCAATAATGAAATCATGACCCATAGAACTACTTTTTTAAAGGCAAATTCTAAACTGCTCAAAGCAAAAGCAGCTAAAATAGCTGTGATCACTGTCGCAATCGTTGTTACAGTCGAAACAAAAACTGTATTTAAAAAATAACGTAAAAAAGGAGCTCTTTCAAAAACTTCTGCATAGTTCAGCCACTGAAACTTTTCCGGTATAAATGTTGGCGGAATACTTGTTGCTTCACTGTACGTCATCAAACCAGCCAACATCATGTAAATGAATGGGAAAACAGTAATGACAGCCATGACTCCCAAAAATGTTAGAGAAAGAACCGTTACAATATGCTTCATGCTTATCTCCCCATTCTTTTCAAAATTTTATTTTGGATAAATGTGATCAACAAGATCACAATAAACAAAATGACTGTGGCTGCCATCGCCACACCTGGTCTGCCGGCTATATGGAATTTATCATAAATGTAAAATACGGCAGTAGTCGCACTTTTAGCTATTCCCGGCTGGCCATTAAATAACGCATACACTTGCGTATACACTTTGAATGATGAAATCAAATTTACCGTTAGTAAAAACGTGATCGTTGGAATCAATTGTGGGAAAGTAACCCGTCTGAATATTTCCCAACTGTCTGCTCCAAACATTTTTGCAATTTTATAATGTGCTTTGTCGATGTTCCGCAAGCCGGCCAAAAGAATAATAATATTGAAGGCTAAACTTGTCCATATTCCAAAAATAATCAGCGTGGGCATACTTAAATCAACATCATCCAGCCAATTAAGTCCCGGAATACCAAAGATTCCTAAGACATAATTGACGATTCCATATGACCCATTGAAGAAATAACGGAATACAATACCGATTGCAATCGTACTGGTAACATAAGGCAAGAAGAAAATCGTTTCAAAAAAACTTTTGTGCTTCACTTTTTCAAAAATGATCCAGGCAATCGCAAGCGAAAGGATCAACCCAATTGGAACAACGGTAAAAGCAAAGAGGCCTGTGTTCCCCATGGCTTTATAAAAAACAGGGTCGGTCAAGACTTTTTCATAGTTTTCCAGACCAGCAAAACGCGGATTGATCAGTGTGCCTTTTTGAAAACTCATAAAGAAAGACCGATACAAGGGATAAATGCTGAACAACACAACAATCGCCAAAGCTGGAAGAAGGAAGAGCCACGCTTTTAGCTGATTCTCGGGATTATAACCTTTTTTGAACATTAGTAAATTCGTTCTCCGCTTTTCTTAAAGATAAACGCTTTTGGATAAACTAAATCAAAATTCACTGAAGTTCCTTCTTCTAGTTCTTCTTCAATGCTGACAATTGATTTCATCCGATTTGAATCAATTTGGAAATTTAGTATTCTTTCTCGTCCAATCAATTCGACATTCGCCAGTGTTGCCTTGAAAATTCCTTCGCCTTCTGTCGGCAGCACATCTTCAGGACGAATTCCTAAAACATATTCTCCATCCGGCATCGCTTCTTTGAAACGAATGGATGAAAAGAGTGAACTAGGAATCTCAAAAGAATCGCCATG
>NZ_DAMDAK010000052.1:3207-12217 GCF_032094055.1 Carnobacterium sp. | reverse complement strand
TTTCAACGACTACGGGAATCGTATTGATAATCGGATTTCCAATGAATTGAGCGACAAAAAGATTGGCGGGTTCTAAGTATAAGTTTTGCGGGTCATCATTCTGCTGAATAATGCCTTCATTTAATAGGATGATTTTATCACTGATCGATAATGCTTCTTCTTGATCATGTGTAACAAAAATTGTCGTGATGCCTACTTCTTTCACTAAACGGCGAATTTCTTCTCGTATTCGTAAACGCAAGCGAGCATCTAAGTTACTTAACGGTTCGTCCAACAGCAGCACATCAGGTTTTTGTACCAGAGCCCGTGTAATGGCCACACGCTGTTGCTGCCCTCCTGATAATGTACCAGGTTTTTTACTATGTAGCTCTTCAATATTTGTTAAAGCCATATATTTTTCAGCCGTTTCTTTAGCTTTTTCTTTAGAAATCTTTTTTTTACCTACTGTTAACGGAAACATAATATTTTCCAAGACTGTCATGTGCGGATAAAGAGCGTAATTCTGAAAAACAAACCCAATGTTGCGGTCTTTCGGTTCTGTTTTGACCACTGAGCTGCCCGCAAAACGGATGTCTCCACCTGTAGGGCTTAATAAGCCGGCAATCAGGTTAAGAATCGTTGATTTACCGCAACCACTTGGTCCAAGCAAACAAACCAAATCACCTTTCTCAATCGTAAAATCTACTGATTTTAAAGCTTCAAATCCATTACCGAACACTTTCTTCAAGTCGATAACTTCTATCATATAACAGCCTCCTAAGCTAAATTTTGCGCCTTACTTAACCCTCTTTTATCAGATAATAAATCTTAATCAAGCTATCTTTCTATCCTTCATCTGAAAATCATCTAAGTAAAACCAGTAAAATTTATTTCTAACAAGTTAAGAATAGCAAACTATTCCACAATATTCCAGAACAGAATTATTTGTTTTTTCTAATAAGTAAGAACAAAAATAATGTTATAAGGTAAAAAAATTTATGTTTGAGCATACTCTTAAATTATGCGAACAATTTTATTTTTCAAAGCAGAAACACTATAGGAAATTTTTGTAAGCTGAAATTTAATTAAGCTGGCTATTCCTTCACTTATATCTTTAATTTAAAGTCTTTAATAGCGCCTCAAAATTTGCCTGTTCATAAACATATTGAACGGCATCTGGATCATTTGTCCAATTTGAAAATACCTTGCATAGGTAATTTAAATCTTTATCTCCGTCTTTTTTCGTTTTAATCAAAAACAATGTTTTAACTACAATTTTTTCCCATAAAATAGGATGCTTTAATATAATAACTAAACAAAGACGTTTTTTTATTATTTTGTCTATATCTTGGATATGCACTAAACCATTTCCAACTTCATGATAAGCAAGTTTTCTATTTGTTTTTTCTTTTAAATAATCTTTACTTCTCAAGTAATTTAAAATGTCACGCT
Source organism: Carnobacterium sp. (assembly GCF_032094055.1). Lineage (GTDB taxonomy): Bacteria > Bacillota > Bacilli > Lactobacillales > Carnobacteriaceae > Carnobacterium_A. The sequence goes on along the minus strand of NZ_DAMDAK010000052.1, from coordinate 10,786 downwards.
CGATTCCTTTCTTTGTAGTTGCTTTAGAAATAAGCACACTGTCTTCATTAATATAGCTTTGTAAAATTTCCTTTGAGCTGTTAGGATTCCTCAAAAAAGATTCAACATTTAACAGCTTTTCTTTAGTGACATTACTGATCACTGATTTCCCTCCAAATATTTCTTTATTTAAGGATACAGTAGAAACCAATAAATCAAAATCATTCTTTATTCTATCAAGAGAATCAATATATATTACTTCATATAGTTCTTTGTTGAGCGTATTCTTTAAAATGCTTTCATAACTGAGTTTCTCAGAACGGTTGTTTCCTGTATAAAGCATAATTTTAGTTGGTTTTTTCTTCATATTATTCAAAGCATACTGAAAATACAAAATCAAGTATCCATATTCATCTAACGGAATAGCTTTTTTTGTTAGTTTTTTTTCAATGATCCTAGTGGCAGATATCGTGATTTTTGAGGCAAACAAATAATCTCTGAAATGTTGAAAAATAAATGGATTTTGAATGGTTAAATCATTTTTTACCCGTCTATAAAGCTGTTCAATATGCAATGCTAAAAGTTCCATTAGTGTAGTATCTTCTGAAAAATCTAAATCAAAATTTATATATACTTCTTTCATAATTTCATTAACGATACATAAGACACGTTCCTTAAGAGCAGGTGTTAAATGAGAAATGATTTTTTTATTAGTAAGATGAGTATAAAGAAAATAAATCGATTTTTCTTCAATGCTCTCTACGTCAAAGAAAGGTTTTACTCGATTTATAATTTCTGAAGAAGCTCCATAGCTGTACTTATCCCTTATTTTTTTACTGATATCTAAGTCTTTTTCAAATTTTTGTCTAGAAAATAAAATCACTATCTGAATAGCTAAATCATTGATAGAATTCTTTGAAAGTAAAATTCCGTAACTCTTGCTCACTTCATTAATAATCTTTTCAAGGTACTGGAGTATCGCAGAATCCCTTTTATATATAATTTGTTTATAGTTTGATAAATAACTTAAAAAACTATGGAAGAAAAAATTTGAAATAGCTAATCTCTTATGAAATTCAGTACCCATAACTTCAACGCCATAATTAGGTCTATGCGAAATCTTTAACCTGTACTCTGAAAACAGTGCTCGGACTTTTTTCATATCTTTACTTAAACTTGACGGGCTTATATAGAGTTCATCCGCCAAATCGTCATACCTGATTGCACCTTCTGCTAGTAAAAGCCGTTGTACAAGATACGCGACTCTATCATAATTTTTAAGAATTAGATCTTTGTCTCTGGATAACGTCAACTCATCTGAACTAAATATAAATGAACTATCTAAACGATAGCCTTTAGCTGGATAAGATTTTAATAGCATTTTTTCTTGGTTGATATTTTCCTTTATTCGTGAGATATCTTTTTTTACAGTACGCTTTGATACTGATAGATAGTTAGCTAGTTCCTCTGCGGTGACATACTTATTTTTCTTTAAATAATCTAAAATTAATAATTCTCTATTTGAAAAATAAATATCCATTTTACCACTCCATTCAAAATAAAAAGCGCAAAATCTATACTAAAGATCTCGCACTTTTCATTATAACAAAATTCAATTAATTAAAATATATTAAAACAGTCCCACTAATGAGCCTAATAGCCCAAATAGGATGGTCACACCTAATAAAAACATTGACCCTTTTTTCTTTGATTTAAGCAGCCAAAACATAAAAAGTGTGTACAATAAAGGCAGCAATAAAGGAAAAATTTGATCGATATAATCTTGTAATTTAAAAGCGGTATCATTAAAATCAAAAGATATTTTTGTATTTAATTGAACCATTTGCGCACTCATTGCACCTATTACCATTAAACCCACAATTGTTGCAGCTTTAGATATCTTATGAAATATATTTGATTCTGAAATATCCGTTAAAATTGAAGTTCCGAGTGAATATCCAAACACGCCACCATAATAACGTAGTAATAAGTGAGGAACATTGAATACAAATAAGAATAAGATAGGTCCTAAAATATTACCTTGTTGAGCAAGAGGCAAACCTACTGCGGCTGCGATAATTCTAAGAGTACCCCAGAAGAAAGAGTCTCCAATACCCGCTAACGGTCCCATTAAACTAACCTTGATATTATTAATTGTATCAACTTGAAATTTTGGATTCATGCTCGCTTCTTTTTCTAAAGCTGAAGAGATCCCTGTAATCGTAGAAACTAAATGTGGAGTAGTATTAAAAATCTGCATATGACGTGTTAATGCTTCAGCTCGTTCTTTTTTTGTGCTATAAAAACGTTTAATAGCAGGCCACATACCAACTGCATAACCTAATGCTTGTTGACGCTCATAATTATATGAATTTTCTAAAAGAAAGGAATACCAAAACATTTCCCGAAAGAACTTCTTTTCTTCTTTTGAGTATTTACGTTTATTCATCGAATAAGTCCTCCAATTCTTGGTCTGTACCTTCTGCGACTTGAGCAGAGTTATTTGAACCTCCAACTTCAAAAACAATGATAAATGCGATAATTACTCCAACTAAAGTAACAGCTAATATAGGTAAATTACCATAAGATATCATGATGAAACCAAAGATAAAGTAAAGTATATTTTTACCACTCATCATAGGTTGTAATAACAACGCAAATCCAACAGCGGGCAACAAGTTTCCTGCTACTTGTAAACCATTCATAATAGTTTCCGGTATATTATTAACGAAACTTTCTACTGCAGAGGAACCAAATAAAATAGCTACAAATACCACCACAAAATACATTAAACATTGCAAGAATAAACCAAACATATTCAACGCAAACATCCCTTTGATATTAGCATTTTCAGCAAGTGAAACAGCAAAGTTCATAAACCAGCTTCTTACAATAAAGATAATAACTTTTAATGATTGAGCAAGTATTGCAATTGGTAATGCTAATGTTAAAGCAACTTCCGCTCCTTGCCCAGTAATAATTGCAAAAGCCGTTCCTAAACTTGCTCCTACTAAAACATCAGGCGGAACAGCTGCTCCAACTTGAATTGCTCCCATAAAAACAAGTTCCAGACTTGCACCTATTATCAAACCAGCCTTTAAATCTCCCAGCACTAATCCAACCAATGTAGAAATAATAATGGGTCGATTAACCATTGGTGTTCCGCCCATTTTTTCTAGAAACCAGACTACAGCAACTACCAATCCAACTAGTAAAGCATTAGTCATTCTGCATACCTCCTATTTAATTTTAGAGTTCGTTTATTAGCTTAGGTTTATCAGAAGGAACCAATCTAAATTCGACTTTATATCCTTCATCATTCAAGCTTTTTAATATTTCTTTATCTTCTGCTGTTACATAGGCGTAGGAAGTAAGTGGTTCTTTATCTTCTTCTTTTTGTATTCCCCCAATATTCAAATTAGGGGTTTCATTTATCCCATGCAACAGTTTGTTTGCTTCATTTATGGTATCTGTGACAACAAATACTTTCAGATGTTTTAACTTTTCATTGTTTAATAGTTCAATAGCATCAGATAAGTTTCGAATAGCTAGCTTAACTCCTTCTGGTTTCGCCATCTTAATAGCTGCTTTTCGTAAATTATCTTTTGCAGCACTTTCACTAACAATCACGATTGCCTCGTATCCTAATTCAGCTTTCCAACTATAAGCAACTTGTCCGTGTAATAATCGATCATCCACTCTGATTAATTGAATCATTTTTACCTCTCCTTTTTAAAAGTCATCTTCAAAATCCAATGTACTCAATTGTTCATTAACAAATATAACTTGATTTCGAGTTCCGGTAATAATTTCTTTAATCTTCTCATCATTGATTTGGCTGCTATCTACTGTAAATAATTCAAGCAACATAGGTAAATTCATTCCAGTAATAATTTTTACTTTACTCATATCAAACATTTTAATAACTTTTTGATTAACACTTCCGCCAAAAACGTCGGTTAATATTATCAAGTTCTGTTCATTTATATTAGAGTCATTAATTACTCTTTTAACTTTCTCTTCTAATGTCTCTTCATCTATATACATATCAATCGCATATGCATTGTCTTGTTTTCCTAATATAATTTCTATTGAAGAAAGGAGACCACTTGCAAAATTTCCATGGCTGATTAATAAATAATTCATTATACTCACCTACACTGTCTTATTAATATATTTTTCAATTTGAGGATAGATTTTTTCGGAAAGGTCTCTTCCTTTATCTGTAGCTAACAAGTAACTGATCACTTGAAAAAAAGTCATATAAATCAGCGGGTAAAATGTTTCCGCAGCTGTTTCCAAAGTCACAACAGAATCATCAGTACGGTTGCGGGAAATTATTTGAGAATAAGCATGAACTTCTTTGTGGAGAAAAGAATTGATTTTTACAGCTTTTTCATAGTCTTCTTGTTCTTCTGCTAATAAAAAGAAACCCATATCTTCAGTAAAACAATTTTGAGGTCCGTGAATAAGTTCTTCTATTTCAAAACTATTCGTTATGATTGGAACCATCTCCATGAACTTAATATCTGATTCTTGAGCCACCGGCCACAAAGCTCCGCCCCCGGCAAAAAAGAATGCCTCACAATTAAAAAGAAACTTTTTATTTTGGCGGTACCATTTTTGAGAAAATGAGATAGCATTTTCGATGTCCTTAGAAATTTCGGATAATTCTTCCAGGTATTTTTGTGCAGCCTCATTTGTAAGCTTCTTGTTTTGTTTGGATATCTCCATGAAAATCAAATATAGAGTGACCGTTGTCAGCGTGTAACCAGCCGTTCTAAATACGTAAGGTTCTTTTCCACTACCCATATCAAAATTTATCTGAGCTGCTTCAGAAATAGGATTATCCAAATTTTCAGTAATGGAAATAGTTGTTCCGCCTAGGTTATTAACCATTTCAATACTCTCTAATACTGATTTAGTTGTTCCTCCTTGGGAAATAAATAGGTACACCTCGTCTAAACTGAGTGATTCTTTATTGAAATGGTGATAAAAAAAGTTGGGGTAAATTAATTCAACACCCATTCCTAATTTTTCTTCAATAAATGACTTAGCAGTGAATGCTGCATTGTATGAAGTTCCTGATGCAATGATCGTTACTTTAACCGTTTTAATGTCTTTCAATTTTCCTGAAAAATCATTTACATTTGTTAATCGTTCTTGGATTTTTTCAGGAATACTTTTAATTGTATCCAACATGCTTGTTTCTATTTTCAAATCTTCATCTCCCTTCTGTTACACTATATCTCATATTTAAAATCGCTTCCATACAATAAAATGCACCTATATTAGTGCACTTTATTACTTCTAACTCATTAAAGTGACATTACTAAAATCTTTTCATAAAAAAGAGTGATGATCAAAAGTAAACAAATCTCTACTATAAATAAACTCTTGATTTATAGTATTTATTCTTACGTCTCTATTCAAAAAAAGAGCCTTCCAACGAAAGTTGAAAGAACTCACTTCATGATCACTTCATTTATTGATTTTTAGAACTACCAACAATCGTTTCTACATTTGACGAAGAGCTCTTATTTATTTAGTAGCGATAATGAATAGTATCTTTAAATTGTTCATACAAATTCTTATTTAATTCATCGCCGCCGTCTAAATTAGCGCTATAAAAAATTGGGGGATATTTCATACCATTATCAACCAACGTTTGGCAAACTTCTGTTACAATTGAATTTAAAATAGTTGCTCCAACCACAGTTGATGAAGGTGACACTTTTTGATCTATTCCTTCAATTACACAGGTACCATCCCCGATATCACCATGATTATCAATTACAACATCACTAACCTCATACAACATTTTGCCGGATGGATGTCGTGATGTGGTGGATTTAGAATAAGTCATATTTGTAATTGTGACGACTTTTACGCCTTTTTCTTGAGCACACATTCCTAGTTCAATCGTTACAGGATTACGACCAGATACTGAGTGTAAAATTAGAATATCATTTTTATTAAAATCAACCTGACTGGCTAATACTGTTCCATATCCTACAAGTCGCTCCATTTGGCTAGTTAAAGTAATGGGTTCATTGTCTAACATGATTTCTTTACCAAAAATTGGATTGATTGACATTAGGCCTCCTGCGCGATAGAACATTTCTTGCACTAATATTCCTGCATGACTGGCACCGAAAATATAAATAGAACGATGCTTTTCAATTGCTTCCACTAATAAGTCTTTTGTTTGCTCCATTGCTGAAGCTTCATCTGTTTCAACTTGACTTAAGATTTCCGAAATACGTTTAAAATATTGTAAACTCATCCTTACACCTCTCTAAAATAGATTCGCAATTAATTTAGCAATTGGACCAAAAATTGAAAAGTCATTTCCACCAAAAATCAACAACCAGTTTTGGATGGTTCCGTCAAACATTGCTACTGAAATTCCCATGATCAAAACCATTACAAGAGCTGCGACACTTGTTCCAATAATACTCCCGCGCAATCCACCTTGCCCTTCCCCGATAACAGCTGCTGCACCACATTCAAAGAAACTAGTAATTACTAATGGCACGAGTAACACTCCGAACATATTAGTGGCATTCGCAATTACGATCATCACAGTTGAAGTAATCATTGCTACAATAAAACCAATGATTACAGCATTAGGTTTGTAATTGAAAATGATAGGAGCATCAAATGCTGGAATAGCATTTGGAATTAGTTTTTCTGAAATACCTTGAAACGCTGGAATAATTTGATTAATTAACATTCTGACTCCATAAAGCATAACTAACAGTCCTGCTCCAAATGTTAAACCACTATTAATTGCTGCTATAAACAAGTTTTGTCCTTCTTCAATAAGAGTAGGAATAAGCAAGCCAATCACAATATACATTAATGTAATAACGATTCCACCAGTAACTGAGATTTCTCTGAAGAAAGATAGACTCTTAGGAACATTAACATCTTCAGTTGAATGTTCCTTATTTCCAACACGTTTAGCAACAAATCCAGAAATCAAACTTAAAACACCGGTTGGATGCCCTAATAAAAACGATTTGTCACCCGTTGCATCCCAAACATATTTCCGTAAAATCCATGGCATAACCGACCAGTATAAAGCAGAACAAACTGCACCAAATAAAATTAATGGTGTTCCGTTTAACCCACCTTCAACTCCAGCAGCCACAAAAACGAATGGAAACCACCATAACATATGTCCGGTTAAGAATATCGTTTTAATAGGAGTAAAACGTGCAATTGCTAAATGAAGAATTAACCCTAAAAACATAGCCAAACCAACATCTCCACCATAGGATGATGTAAATGTAATATCATTTAGTCCTTCAGCTGCTCCTCCACCGTTTACTAAAGTTGATTGAAATGCAGTATTAATGGGTGCAATTGTACCTACGAGCATATCAACGCCTTTATTTAAAACAACCATACCGAATGCTGCTGATAAAGAGCCTTTAATAATATCTGAAATGTTTTTCTTTTGAATAATTAAACCAAGGGCTGCAATTAGGCCAAGAAGAACAGGGGGATTTTTTAAAATATTATTTGCTATAAAATCCATTTTTATTTCCTCCTTATACAATGCTATTGTCGTTCGGTTTCCTAAACTCTCATA
>NZ_DAMDAK010000052.1:810-3197 GCF_032094055.1 Carnobacterium sp. | reverse complement strand
CTAAAAAAAGTTAGAGTTTAGGTCACCTTTCGTTCTTTTTTAATTTCTAGCTGTTAAATAAGCTTCTAATGCTGTTTTTACTTCCTCTAAATCCATATATTTTTTAATCGGATAAATTGGGGCTTTAACAGAACTTCTAAGTTCATCTAACAACTCATTACTTGTAAATATCACGTCTGCTGAACTGCCTTTTGCACTACTGATGTCTGTGTTTTCAATATCTGCTTCAATTCCTAATTGAGCAGCTGCTCTTTGTAACGTCATCTTTAAAACCATTGAAGAGCCTACTCCAAATCCACATACAGCTAAAATTTTCATTTCTTCACACCTCCTTTCCAGTTTCATTGATTACATTAAGAATTTCAGTAATATCTCCACTTAAAAAAATCTCGAAGTATTCTTCATTCATTAATATCGTTGTGATTTGTGAAAGTGCCGCTATATGCGACTCATTATCTTTGGCAGCTAAAATTAAAAATATTTTAACTGGTGTGCCTTCCATATTAACTTCTTGATCTGTCACTAACATGGATAGTGACAGATCATTGACACCTTCACCTGGTTTAGCATGCATTAAAGCAAAATAATCAGCTAAAACCATATATGGTCCGTTATCTACTACACTCTTCTTCATATTATCAACATAAACATTTTCAATTGAGTTGTCTTGCAAAAGTGGATCACTGGCTAGTTCAACGGCCTTTTGCCATGAATCTACCTCAGCTACGTGTTTGATTCTTTCCTCTGTTAATAATTGTCCCAAATCACTTTTCTTCATTGTCATTTACTCCTTTAAAAATACTTTCATAAATTTGTTTTCTCGTAGACTGAATGAAAATCGTTTCAACTGTAATTCGATCAAAAATCATTTTAAAAATCTCTAATAACATCGGTTCCATATGCTCTACATCGCTTTTATTAATGGCTAACATAATAATGACATCAATCCCTTCTTCTCCCCAAGGAATTTTATGACGATTTATCAAAATTTTCACTTTAGACTTATTGACAAAATGTGGGTTCCCATGAGGCACAGCGACGCCATTACTTATATTCGTAGGTGCTAATGATTCACGTCCAAAGATTGATTCTCTAAAATCTACGGTAACCTGTTCTTCTTTTTCTAACTCCGAGCACAAAAAATGTAACGCCTCTTCTTTTGAATCAAACGAATAGTCTACGTAAATATCATCAAGTTGTAGAACTTCCACCATTAATGCACTTGTTTTATTTTCCAAAACAAATTCTTTAGAATAATCACTGTGCTCAATAAACCAATCACCATAGTTATCTAACACATTTTTTATATCTCTTGGTGTTAAAATAGGTGAAACCTTTATAACTCTTTTATTAGGTAAATCAATAGGAATAGTAGAGATAATAAAATCAAAGTTTGAAAGATTATTTGTTGCCATTTGATTTAAAGACAACGTCTCATAACTATCTATGTTAGGTAATACTTGCTTGATTTGGCTTGCTAATAATGATGAGGTACCGTAACCATTCGGGCAAACAAATAAAACTTTAATGGATTTTCTTTTGCGTTCCATCGCTGCTTGAAAGTGAACCATAATAAATGCTACTTCATCTTCAGATAGATTAATTTTTAATTCTCTTTCAAGGTCCATCAGAACAAACCAGGTTAGACCGTACATCACACTGTATTTTTCCTTAATTAACGTCAAGAGCGGATTCTTTATTTGAATATTGTTTTGAATTCGATAAATCATCGGAATAATATGAGTAGCCAATCCTTCTCGCAATAAATGGTCTTGAGTTAAATTAACTCCCATTGAAGCAGACATTTTATCAATTGCTTCATCAATCAATTGGCTGTATTTTTGTTTAATTCCATGCATTGACTTTATTGGTTCTATTCCACTACCAATCAAAAGCTTATTTACATAAACCAAATCATAAGATGAAAATTCAAAAGATAACTTCGATTCAATTTCATTGGCTAAATCTACTGTAAGTAGATAAGTTGTCATATCGTGTAGTTGTTCAAATGAATAATCATCTAGTGGTCTAGATAGACGCTTTTCTTGCTTTCCTCTTCCTACTAAAATAATAATACCAGATTGGATATTTCTAATATTCTGATCATTGATAGTCACTTTAACTTGCTCCAAAAACTTATCGACGATTTCAAACAACTGTTCAACCAGTTGTTCTTCAAAAAATTGGTTATACAATTGAATTAATACGCTACTATCGCTGTATTGATTCCAAGAAATATCTAAAACAAATCGTTGTAAAACTTCTTGCCGTTCATATTCATTCCCGGTAAAGTAAGTTCCTGTGTGATTAACAGTTAAAGGAGTTCCATTTAATTCAAAATAGTGTTTGATTTGCTTCATGTCAGCAGCGATTGAACTGCGACTAAC
>NZ_DAMDAK010000052.1:0-800 GCF_032094055.1 Carnobacterium sp. | reverse complement strand
AAACTCGTCAGAAAGTTGTTGATAAGTAATCTTTTCGTTATCAATCACTATTTTTTTCATTATATTAATATGCCGAGTGTATGTCTGAGATAAATTCAAAAGCTGCTTTCTTTGATACTCTTGCTTAAAACGCTTAATGTTTTCATCTGACCCTTCAATAAAATAACCTTGATCATTACTCTTGGATAACTTAATTTTGTTCTCATTTTCAAGCAGTTTTGATATTTCTAACAAATCATTTTGAATGGTTCGTTTTGAAACACGGTAGAGGTCTGCCCAATAAGTCAAATCCTTAATATTTCCCGACTTCGAAAGGGTATTCATCATTTCTTGTATGCGTTTATTTTTCATTTCAAACCCTCCTTTATATTCTCTTTAAGGGTTAAACATAGTATATGCTTTTTCTTCATCCCCAAATAGGCCAAAATTTTTCAAGTAATTTGGTAAAAAAACTGAACAGGTTAATACAAGGATACCTATAAATCAGTTTGTCTGCAGTCTTAAATGTGAGCAAAATTCTATATTTATTTATGACAGATGTAAAAGAATGATTACAAAACAAAAAAGAGCAAGCCTTTAGTAGCTCACTCTTTTAGATAGAAACAAGATAAAGTTATTTTAATAATCAAATTGACGATAGTAACGACGAATATCTAATGGATGACAGTTAAGTTTCTCAACATGCGCATCAATTCGTTGAGTCACACAATGTGTAACTAAGTGTGACAGCCGGCCGCGATATTTTTCACTGATTCCTTCTAAAGCATAATCTTTGGAGTCAATAATAGTATAATTCGCAC
>NZ_DAMDAK010000051.1:4171-17869 GCF_032094055.1 Carnobacterium sp. | reverse complement strand
TAATTTTTTAGTTAGGTAAATGATTTAAAAAGTTTTGTGCCGCAAATCCAGCAACTTCCTCATTGGTAAATTTTTTCTGTAGAGCGGAAACTAAATTTTGTACTTCTCCTGCATGTGTCAAGCCTTCAATATGCGAACGAATTCCATCAAAATCAGAACCAAACCCAATATTGTTTACTGCTCCTAATGCAGCCAATGCCTCTATATGTTGAACCAAATCTGGAATGGTCACAGTCTTTTTACGTTCTTCGTCTACAGTGAAAGGGGGATTATAAACGACGTGAATCATTGCATCACGTTCCACTAAAGCTTTTATTTGTTCATCATTTAAGTTTCTGACATGGCTGCATAAATGCAATACATTCGAATGCGTCGCAATCGGATATTTTGCAGCCTTCATTACATCCCAAAATCCTTTAACACTCAAGTGAGAAACATCTGTGAAGGCTTTCCGTTCATTTAATCGCTTGACGATCTCATAGCCGAAAGTTGTTAAACCGCCGCCTCGAGGTTCTTGGATTCCGTCTGCTGCTAAATTAGCTGGATTCCAAGTTAAGCCCACGGATAGAACACCTAAATCTAATAAATGATCCAATTTAGATAAATCATTGCCGATTGCTTCGACTCCTTCCAGTGTCAAGAATGAGCCGATTTCATCTTCTTTTAAAGTATGTATATCTTCCCATTGTTTGATCTGTTTCATTTTTGGGTTTTTTGCTAAAATTTCTTCTTGATAATACTTAATTTGTTCTAAAGCCGCTGTGTATTTATCTTCTGCTAAAATCTCCGGGTAAAGAAAAATTGCAAAAGCTTGAACTTTTACTTGTCCTTCTTTCAAACGGGATAAGTTAACATCTAATTCTGGTGAATCTTCAAAACTTAATTGTCCTTTAGCTTCTTGCAGCTTTAACAATGCATCACAATGCAAATCAATTACATCCATGCTGTTTTCCCTCCTTCATTTACTATCCTTACTTATCTTTATTTGATTATACGCTATTCTGATAGCAATGTGTAAAAAAAAGTTTATATAAAAAAAAGACACTGACAAAAGTCAGTGCCTTTTTCCGACAATATTTATTTTCATAAATAGGTCCCATGAATTCCACAAAACAGAGGGGTCCAAACACCTGCATCTCGCAGTTGTACTAAAAGTACGGTGTGTCTTGTCTACTTCCGACCACTTGTCGCCGCAGCGAAATGACCGAAGTCACCTGGTCAGAGTCAACTCATCGCATGTATAGTACTTTAACACAAAATGCTTCCATGTACAAGCTTTAGTTAAATTATATTTTTATGAGCACATATCAATTTTCAAGTTGTTCCAGCCAGGCCTTTGCAATTACTGCATGTCCGGCTAATGTCGGGTGAACACCGTCTTGCCCGGTTAAGTACGCGTAACTTTGTTTAATTCCGATGGCATTTAATCTTCCATCTAATGCTACAAAGTCTGTTCCATATTCTTTTGCTAATTTGCGAATAACTTGGATTCGCGGATCCAAATCTAATCGCCAGTTCTCTCGATCAACCGGTTCTGGTAAAACAAATGGTTCCAGCAGAACGATTTGAGCATTGGTTCGTTCCTTGACGGACTGCAATAAAACACGGTAATAGAATTCAAACTTATCTAAAGCTGCTTGTGTTCCGAAATCTTCAGATCCAACATTATGCCAAGTATCGTTTATTCCGATTAAAATTGAGACCACATCAGGATTCAAAGCTAAACAATCCTTTTCCCACCGTTCTGTCAAGTCGGAAATCTTGTCTCCGCCTATACCGCGGTTCATTATCGACAGATGCAGTTCAGGATAGCGTTCAACTAAAGCCGCAGCTACTAATAGCGGATACCCTTTTCCTAAATCTGTCGGGTCTTCACGTTTACGATCTGCATCGGTTATACTGTCTCCGATAAATAAAATGGTAGCTCCTTTAGTTAACTTCATTTAAACCACCTTTCTTTATCTTTTTTCTTGTTGTAAATAATTAAATACTGCACCAATTAAATTAGCATCATTTTTAAAATCACAAGTCTTAATAATAGGTTTGAAAGGAGCAATTTTAACAGTTTGTAAAATTTTGCCAAATTCTTCATCTAATCGTTCGACCAAACCAGCTTTATTGGAGATTCCTCCTCCAATTAAAATAATTTCTGGATCAAAGCTGTATTGCAGGTTATATATGCCCCTAGCTAAATACGTATAAAAAGTTGCCACTTCTTCTTGTGCTATCAGATCGCCTTCTTCAGCCAATTGAAAAACTTCTTTTCCTGAGAACGTTCCTTTTTCGCATCCTTTTCTTTCGGCATAACGCGCAGCCATGTTAACAGCTGTTGCCAAATCACTAAATGTTGCATTTTCTGTCATTAACATAAACCCAAATTCTCCGCCAAACAAGTGCTTTCCATGTTGGATTTGTCCATCTACAATAACTGAACCGCCGATTCCTGTTCCGACAACGACAAACAAAACATTTTTTAACCCTTTAGCGGCTCCTTTCCAAATTTCTGCTAAAGCAGCACAATTGGCATCGTTTTCAAAAGAAACAGGACAGTTAAACACTGCTTCTAGTTCATCGTACACAGGAAAATTATGTAAATAAGGCAGCGCACTGGCTCCTTCAATCATACGTTTTTCTTGATTAACTGCTCCTGGTGAACTGAAGGCTACACCATCGATCGTAAAAATCTTTTCTGCTGATTCTTTAATCTTGATTAAACTGCTTTTCATTTCCTCCCATGTAGTCGGAGTTTTTATACTGTCTTTATAACACAATTCATCATTTTCCCAAACACTGTGTTTGATAGATGTTCCACCAATATCGATTGCTAATAATGTCATTTTCTCACTCTCCTCTTTATAAGGATAAGCTATTCTTTTTAAAAAAGCTAGATAAAAAATAAAACCCTTACATGTTCTTTTTCATAAGTAAATGAATTTTTGTTTACTCGCTTTAGTATGCTTTTTAGTGGTATTTCCTATTTTTCTGCTCTATACTTAATAATAGATAGGAATTTTTTCAACCGTGAAGTCAGACAGTAAGAGGAGGCATCACATTATGAACGAAGAAACTATTTTGAACTTTTTAAAACGACATGGTTTAGAAGCAACACCTGGGCAAACGATCTTTGCTGAAAAATTACCTGCTAAAAGAAATTGGTTTAAAAAACTATTTGGAATGAACAAAAACAAACCCTATTGCATTAACTTTTCTGAGCACGAACTTGTACTCATGCCCTTAAACACTAAAAATAATTCTTTAAAAGAAGGCGTCTACAATCAAATCCCTTTAAATGAAATTAAAAAAATCAGCTTTGAACAACCAGCAGCGGATAACGAATTGAACATTGAATACAAAAATAAACAACAATCTGTTGAACATTACTTAATTCCTCAAGAATATGCTGCATCGCCTTGGCACAGTAGGAATTTAATGCATTTGATGGAACAATTTGGAACAACTTAATGAGTGTTTAAAAATAGAGGTTAGGAAAAGTACGCAATGTACTTCCCTAGCCTCTATTTTACTGGATTCTTTTTTTAGTTTTGAATGATTTCAATTTTATAGCCGTCTGGGTCTAGAATAAAGAAGTAAGATGCTGCTCCATCAGATAGCCCTTTTATATCGGTAACTTCATAACTTGTTTTTTTATATTCTTGGTGTGTTGCTTTCAAATCATCCACTCCAATAGCAATATGACCGTAGCCATCTCCTAATTGATACGGATCAGCTTGGTTATAATTATACGTTAATTCTAATTCATAACCGCCTTCTTCAAATGCCAAATAAACTAAAGTAAATTTAAAATCAGGATAATCTAGCCGACGGGCTTCTTTAAGTCCTAATACAGTAGTATAGAATTCCATTGATTTGTCTAAATCTTTTACGCGAATACAGGTATGCAGCATTTTTTTAGTCATTTGATGAGCCCTCTTTTCTTTAATTTTTTTCTTCTGCTTCTATCTTAACTTATCCCTTAGCCTTTTTCAAAACTTACTCATGTAATTCAATAGGTAAGTCATCCGGATCCCTGAAAAAGGTAAATAATCCTCCTGTATACTCGTCTCGGCGAATCGGTTCCGTTTCTATCCCTTTACGCTTCAGCTCAGCAACGGCTTGGTGAATATCTTCAACATAAAAACACAGATGTCTTAGCCCAGCAGCTTCAGGAGAGGAAAACCGCTTAGGCGGATTTGGGAAAGAAAATAATTCGATTTCACTTTCTCCGATTTTTAAATCTAATTTATAAGATTCACGTTCTGCTCGGTAGTTTTCTCTAATAATTTCCAGACCCAGTACTTGAGTATAAAATTCTTTAGATTTTTGATAATCTGAAGCAATAATAGCGACATGATGTAGTCGTTTAAAATCCATTCTAATTCATTCCTCCATTTCAATAGCCAACCTCTGTATTCTGATTTAATCAGGATACAGAGGTTGGCATGGTTATTAATAGATTAGCCTTGTAAAATTTTTTCGATTTCAGCTAATTCTGAAGCTGAAAAATCAAGATTATCCAAAGCTTTGACATTGTCTTCGATTTGACTGACACGACTAGCTCCAATTAAGACACTGGTTACTTTTCCATCTCTTAAAATCCATGAAACAGCCATTTCAGCTAATGTTTGTCCCCGACGTTTGGCGACTTCGTTTAATGCACGAGATTTTTCTATGTTCGCTTTCACTTGTTCTTCATTCAAGAAGTTGCTGGTTGTTCTGCCGGCTCTTGAATCTTTAGGAATACCATTTAAATACCGGTCTGTCAACATACCCTGTGCTAATGGGCTAAACGCAATGGAGCCTAGTTGATTTTCTTGTAAAACATCTTGTAATCCATCTTCGATCCAACGATTGTACATACTGTACGAAGGTTGATGAATGATAAATGGCGTTTTAAGGTCTTTAAATATTTTTGTGATTTCAGCAGTTTGTTCAGCTGAATAATTAGAAATCCCAATATACAAAGCTTTACCTTGACGCACCATTAAGTCTAATGCTTGCGCAGTTTCTTCAAAAGGTGTATCGGGATCTGGACGATGCGAATAAAAAATATCGACATAATCTAATCCCATCCGTTTTAAGCTTTGATCAATGCTGGCTGTCAGGTTCTTTTTAGAGCCGAACTCGCCATAAGGACCAGGCCACATGTAGTAACCGGCTTTACTTGAAATAATCAATTCATCACGATAAGGAAGCAAATCTTTTTTTAAAATACGGCCAAAGTTTTCTTCAGCGCTGCCTGCTGGAGGACCATAGTTATTGGCTAAATCAAAATGAGTGATCCCCAAATCGAAAGCACGATGGACCATTTTACGGCTATTTTCAAATAAGTCTACATCACCAAAGTTATGCCACATTCCTAAAGACAAGGCCGGCAATTTTAGTCCACTGTTTCCTACTCGATTGTAAATCATATTGTTGTAACGATCTTCTGCTGCTTGATACATTCAACCACTCCAGTTCTTTGGTCTATTCTCTTACTTTTTTCATTATACCGCTTTCAAACGAAGAAAACAACATACTGGAATAGCCGTTATTTATCATGAAAATACAGCAACTGCATTCTATTTTTTTCTTAAACTGCTTTGCATATTGTTTGATTATTCTTTTCTTATCCAGCATAATTAAAGTATAAAAAATTGTTTTCGCCAAATGGAATGTAAATTGAATATGACAATTTTACTGAAATTCATTTTCTCCCTCAGTTTTTTCTTTCCTATACTCATTGCTTCTTATTTCTTCCGCTTCATGCGTACTAAAAATCTGATTCCTGTTCGTACTCATTAACAATTACACACAACTTAACTAGTTTATTTAGCAATGGCTTTCAGCATACCGCTGAAGGCCATTGTTTGATTTATCATTCGAATAATTGTTTTTTTCTTATTTTTCAAAAAATAAGGTACACTGATACTATTAACTTTTCAAAACTGGAGGTGATAAATAAATGAATGTTTCCGGCATCATCTTGGAACAATTAGGTATGATGTTTTTACTGATTTTATTTGGATATCTGCTGGCAAAAAAAGAAATCTTGAACACTTCCGGAACCCAACAAATTGCTAATATGCTAACGATTTACATAACTCCCACTATTCTAATTATGTCGTTTCAACAAGAATATGAACGGGAACAATTAAAAGGGCTGTTCATTACTATGGGAGTCGGGTTTCTCTTAATTGCGTCAAGAATCATAGTCAATCAAGTCTCTTTAAAAAAAGAGGCGCGAATTGATCATTACGCTGCTGTCTTTTCGAATTCAGCTTTCATGGGCATCCCTTTAGTTATGGCTGTACTTGGTTATGAAGGTGTTTTTTATATGACAGCTTATATGACTGCTACAACACTTTCTCAATGGACTTACGGCATTTATACACTTTCCGGAGACCGTAACCTAATCACTCCGAGACGTGCTTTCTTTAACCCTGCAACTACTGGAGCAATTATTGGTTTACTTCTTTATGTTTTACAAATCAAACTGCCTTTTATTCTTTCTGAAGCGTTGTATACGATTAGTAACTTGAATACACCATTGGCGATGATTTTGTTAGGGAGCTACGTTGCCCGCAGCAAATTACGAGCAGTTTTTCTCTCATATAAAGCTTATTGGGTAAGCCTGTTGCGCTTAGTTATTTTACCAGTCGTTGGATTAGGTATTCTTTGGTTGCTGCCTATTGATGATTATTTGATTTTGATGGTCTTATCGATTGCTTCTTGCGCGCCAGTAGCTGTTAATACTGCTTTGTTCTCACAAATTTACGGTGGAGATTATGAATATGGGGCACGACTAGTTATTTTATCTACTCTGCTTTCTATTATTACCATGCCGCTGATCTTGATGTTGTCAGCTTTTGTTTTTAAATTTTAAAGTAAAAAAATTCTGCCTCAGTCGTTTCATTACTGAGGCAGTTTATTTTTTTATATTTTCGCTTCTGTTAACTGTTTCACCGTTTCATAGACCACTTCAATGCCTTTTTGTAATTGTTCATAATCGGTCCACTCTTCAGGCGTATGACTTAAACCGTCTTTACTCGGAACAAACACCAGCCCAACTTCTGTAAACCCAGCAAAAATCATAGCATCGTGTCCTGCACCGCTCACCATTGACCGCGACTTTAATCCTAGTGCTTCAGAATTGGCCATTAATTGTTGATGAATTTCCTCAGACAATTGAACCGGCTTCTCGTACAACATCTCTTCAATTTCAGCCGTTATTCCTTTAGGAGTTTTTGTTTGAATAATGGTTTTAACTTGTTGAATAACAGATTGGACACACGCTTCTGATTTGGAGCGCACATCCACAGTGAACACAACAGCATTTGGAATGACATTTGCTCCGTTAGGGTAAACCGTTAACTTTCCAATGGTCAGCACAGTAGCCTCTGCAGCGTCTATCGCTAATTGAGGCAGATCTGCTAATATCTGAACCGTTGCAGCCAACGCATCTCGTCTAGCATTCATGGGTGTCGTTCCAGCATGTCCTGCTCGCCCAGTAATGGTAACTTTAATTTCAGTCATTCCGACAATCGTTTCCACAATGCCCACATCTTCCCCAGCCTCTTCTAAAACAGGCCCTTGCTCAATATGCAATTCAATAAATGCTTTAACATCTTTAGCTGTCCGTCTTGCTTCAGTTAATTGATTGCCATTAAAGCCTAACGCAAGCATAGCTTCATTTACTGAAATTCCATCTTTGTCTTTCATGCTAGTTAAATTTTCTGCTGAGACTTGACCCGCAAGCATCCGGGAACCTAATAAACCAGAGCCGAAACGAGACCCCTCTTCTTCAACCATTGCGATAACTTCCAATGGGTAAACCGGTTGCAGTTGGTTTTCTTGAAATAAAGCTGCAACTTCCAGTCCGGTCACAACTCCAGCTGGACCGTCAAATGAACCGCCGTTTGGGACGCTATCAAAATGCGAACCTACCATAACCGCTGGCAAAGACGCATCTTTCCCTTCTAAACGGCCGTAAATATTACCAACTGCATCTTCTCGCACTTTTAGACCTACTTGTTTCATCTGCTTTTTCAAAAATGTCCTAGCTAATTGATCTTCAGGACTATAGCTTAACCGTGTGGTTCCTGCTCCTGGTGTTGCAGTGAACAAACTCAATTCTTCAAGAATCGTTTTGATTCTATTTCGATTGCTTTGCATGGTAGACCTCCTCTGTATTTAAACAAAACCTTTTTGTCTTTTTGTCAACTAAATTAAGCATTCGTTCTTTTACTTTTCACTTTACCACAAAATGATTAAACAAAAAAATCCGCAGATGAGTTTTTTTACTCAGTGCGAATTCTTTTATTTATTATCTAACTCAATAATCCGTATCCTAAGACAATAACCAATAATAAAACGACTCCTAAGATAAACTTATTCATTGATTCGACACTTACATCTATTTTTTCGTAAAGCGAATCTTTTCCAAGTACTTTTTTTGGCTGTGTTTGTTCTTCTGGCTGTGTAAAGTCCACGCGTTCTATTTCTTCCATATCGAACAATTCTCCTTTAGTACATTCCTTATTTTTTAACAATATATTTGCGAACATCTATCGATACAGCTAAAATAATAATCAACCCTTTAATGATGTATTGCAGATAAGGACTGACGCCTACAAATGTTAATCCATAGTTGATGAATTGTAAAATGACGGCTCCCATAATAACACCCGGAATAGTTCCTACTCCTCCTGAAAAGGAAACACCACCAATAACACTAGCTGAAATAGCATCTAAATCATAGTTCAACCCAGTATTGCTCGTTGTTGAGCCAATGCGTGCGGCTTCTAAGAAACCAGCTATTCCATATAAAACACCTGAAATGATAAAGATGAACATAATGTTTTTAACTATATTTACACCTGATACTTCAGCTGCTTCTGTATTTCCACCAATGGCATACATATTTTTGCCTAATTTAGTTTTATTCCAAACAAACCACATAATAACTGAGATAATAACAGCATAAAAAATTACATATGGTAATTTAACAGGCCCAATATCAACAGTATTCCGTACTAAATTAGTGTAACGAACATCTAATGAACCAATGGGTTGTGCACCATTCGGCGGACGATCGATATAGATGCACGAGAGACCATAAGCAATTAGTTGAGTCCCTAAAGTAATAATAAAAGCATGCACTTTTAATTTTGCTACACCAAAACCATTAATAGCGCCAAATATTAACCCAACTCCAATAGCCGCTAATAACGGTAAAATCAAAGGAAGCGCCGGCAGATTAGGGTACATTCTTGAGGCATAGGTTGTACTTTGGGCTAACGAAGAAGCTACAACTGCACAAAGACCCAAAATTCGGCCGGCAGACAAGTCTGTTCCTTTTAATATGATCAGTCCTGCAGCTCCTAATGCCATAATAATCCGTGTAGAAGCTTGACCAAGTATATTTGTAATATTTTGTAAGGAAATAAATGATGGCTCCATAATAATAACGACTAGTATCAAAGCCCCTAATACAATATATAACGAATAATTTAGTAAAAAATCATTCAGCTTCATCCTTTTTTGCGTATTTTCCATTTTTACACCTCTCTTAAAAAGATCCTGAATGTTAAGTATCTTCTCTTACTTTTACTAGTTTTTTTAAATAAACTTCGCTGACAATCTTAAAATTTCTTCTTGCGTCATATTTTTTGTTTCACCTATCCCAGCTACCCGACCATTTGACATTACAAGCATCCTATCACTTATCCCAATCAGCTCGGCCATCTCACTAGAAACAACAATAACGGATTTTCCACGATTAGCTAGTTCTAAAATTAATTGATAAATTTCGTATTTAGCCCCAACATCAATACCGCGTGTAGGTTCATCTAATAAATAAACTTCAGCATCGGTCAGTAACCACCTGCCGATGATGACTTTTTGCTGATTTCCGCCGGATAAAGTACCAATATGTGTTTTAGAACTTGGGGTTTTTACATTCATGCTTTTGATGACTTCTTTCGTATCCTTTTCCATCGCTTTATCATTAACCATTCCATGTTTAGTATACTGGTTTAGATTGGCGATCACGGCGTTAAAGGTAATACTGAGGCCGCCAAAAATACCGGTCGCACGACGCTCTTCGGTCACGAAAGCAAATCCATTATTAATAGCATCTCGCGAATGATTATTTTGAATCATTTTTCCATTCAAGATAATTTCTCCTGTATCATGATGAGCAACTCCAAAGATATTTTCAAGCAGTTCGGTCCTTCTTGAACCAACAAGACCAGCAATACCAAGTACTTCACCTTTTCGCAAAGTGAAAGAAACATCTTGAATCGAAGGCTGATAAGTAGCAGTCAAATTTTTCACTTCTAATACAACTTCTCCGGGGACATTATTCTTAGGAGGAAAACGATCGTTTAGTTCACGTCCTACCATCAAATTGATGATCTTTCCCATTGTCAATTCCTTTGCCGGCGTGGTGCTGACCCATTGCCCATCTCGCATAATTGTAACTTCATCCGAAATCCGCAAAATTTCTTCCATCTTATGAGAGATATACACAACAGCACAGCCTTCTGCTTTTAACTGATTGATAATCTTAAATAAATGATTAACTTCTTTTTCCGAAAGAGAAGAGGTAGGTTCATCTAGAACTAAAATTTTCGCTCCATAACTGACTGCTTTAGCGATTTCCGCCATTTGACGTTGGGATACAGACAATGTTCCAATTTCTTTTCTAGGATTTAAATCAATATCTAATTCTTCGAATATTTTTTTTGTATCTTCAAACATTTTTTTTTCGTCTACTAGAAATCCTTTCATAGGGAATCGTCCCAGCCAAATATTTTCCATAATACTACGGCGCATGACTTGATTCAATTCCTGATGGACCATTGAAACACCATGTTCTAAAGCATCTTTAGGGTTCATAAATTTAGTTGGTACGCCATCAATTAAAATCTCACCAGCGTCTTCAAGGTAAATACCAAAAAGACATTTCATTAGAGTTGATTTGCCTGCTCCGTTTTCACCCATCAAAGCATGAATTGTTCCAGGTTTTAATTTGAGTTGAGCTTGATCTAATGCTTTTACGCCGGGGAAAACTTTATCGATATTGCGCATTTCTAGTACATAAGTAGGTGTTGCCAAAAAATCACCGCCTTTATTTAAACTCCTATTTGGTAAAAGGACAAGAATTGATATACGTAAAGTCCTATCAATTCTTATCATTTGAATCAATTCACTTCATTTACATAAATATTTATAAATCTTTTTATTCACCAGAATAAGCTTGGTAAGGAATACGGATCGAAATTCCTGTATCGTCGTATTCATAATCTGTATCTTCAATATAATCTTTTCCTTGGGCAGCATTAACACCTAAAGCAAAAATAGCTTCAGCCATTCCCACTGCATCTTGTTTAACTGTTCCTGACATGTAATTTTTTGAAATCAAGTCAACTGCTTCATCTGTTGCATCCACACCGAAAACGGGTATATATTTATCGTCGCCATTATTGTAGCCGCCAGATTGTAATGCAGAAATCGCTCCGGACGCCATTGAGTCATTGTTTGCCAATACCATTTCAATATTGTCGCCTTCACGTGATAACCAAGCTGAAACCGCTGTGTTAGCTTTATCTGCATCCCAGTTAGCTACTTGTTGGCCAATTTCCTTTACCTCAATTCCTGAATCTTTAATCGTTGAAACAGAATATTGAGTGCGGGCAATTGCTTCAGGGTTATCGGCATCTCCCATCAACATAACGTAATTTAAAATGCCGTCTCCATTTTTATCTAATGATTTTTCTGAATTCCATAGTTCAGCTGCCATTTCTCCTTGAATGACTCCGGCTTCTTCTGGTTTTGTACCAACAAAGCGCGCTTTGTCATAACTTGTCAAAATATCGCTATCTGGTTCACGATTGAAAAAAATTACAGGGATATCAGCGGCTGAAGCTTTATCGATAACGGTTTGTGCTGCACCTGTATCTACAACATTAACTAATAAGACTTTAACTCCTTTTTGAATCAAGACATCAATTTGATCATTTTGTGTAGCTTGATCTCCTTTAGAATCATTTAACAGTAATTCCACATCTTTGTTATCTTTCGAAGCATCTTCTAAAGCCTGACGAACGGAAGAAATATACGTATCGTCATACTTATAAAAAGCGACACCTATTTTATCTCCTGATCCTGATGATTCGCCTTCAGCTGATGAATCTCCACAAGCGGTCAACGTACCAATTGTTAATAATGCAGCTGATCCCAGTAAAAGTTTCTTAAATTTACCCATCCTTCTAACCTCCAAATTATAATAGTTGTTCCATATGTAAACGTTACCATTTTATTTGTTAAACGACTATGTGATTTCATACTTTTCCTGTTCAAAATGATACGATACGCTATTTTTAAATAATCGACCGAGCCAATACTAAAGTAAAATCAAAAAAAGATGGAACAAAAGCGTCAATTGCACTTTCATTCCATCTTTCTAAGCTAGTTTATTTCATTTCTTTTTTTCCCAATTGATAAATACCATAAAAACAAACAACCATTAAAATGATTCCGATGATAGAAAAGGAAAGCGCATGAGAGGTATGCAAATCATTCAGTGCATTTGTATTTAGTAAAATAGCTACAGGCGAAGCAAATACTAACCCTAAAATTCCACTATAGGTTATTGAACTATAATTTTTAAATAAAAATTCAATCATCTTACTGATCAAAAAGATCCCAATCAAAACACCGATGCCGAAAACAAATAATACGATAAGATGAGGCAAGAGAGCTTCCATATCACCAATCCGCAAAGCAGTAATAAAACTCGTAATCGTATTAATAATGGAATAATAATAGCCTAAAATCATCAAGACCAAGGATCCGCTTATTCCAGGAATAATCATTGTCGCTGAGGCAATGATTCCGATCAAAAATAATTTAAGCAGGCTATACGGTGTCAGTGCAATCGCGTTGAAAGAAGAATCTACTCCTTGAAACAAAGGTAGAACTGCAACTAATGCAAACATCAAGATAAAGAAGATCAAATGACTCAGTGAAATTTTTTCGCCTTTAAATTTCAAACCAGCTTGAAAAGAAGTCCATAATAAGGGAACGCCGCCTAAAATCAAACCTATAAAAGCTAAAGCTGTGGGTAAAGTATAGGTGCTTAACAAAAATTCAATTGTATAAGTAAAGGCAACGATTCCCAAAGCTGCTCCTATCAAAATAGGCAACAACGTTTTTAAGCTGACTTTCCAATTTTTAAACAAATGACTGATTGAAGAAATCATCCGGTCATAAATACCTAAGGAAACTGCCATCGTTCCGCCGCTAACTCCAGGAACAATATTAGCTATGCCGATTACCATTCCTTTTAATAAATCTAATAAATAGTTCATGTCCATCCTCTTTCGTTAGATAATAATTACTTTAATATCATAACAGAAGCAGTCCATCAAATAAACCACCACTCTTCAATTAAAGCAGCCGATTCCTTACTCAATCTAATGTTTTTATTTTTGACAGCAAGAAAGGTATACTTTAAAAGGCTTATAAAAAATTCTTATACTTATTAAAGAAGCACAGTTGTAGAGTATGCATTCATAAAACTATGAATTACCTAAGAAGACACTTTTTTTAAAATTTCTTCTGATTAAGGCCCTTCTTGGTCTTCTAGTCAGTATAAAAAGGCTCCTTTTTAGTTTGTTTTGATTCTAGAGCCCTTATAATAATTGACCAATT
>NZ_DAMDAK010000051.1:2531-4161 GCF_032094055.1 Carnobacterium sp. | reverse complement strand
CGTATACAACAAAAGCATGGAAGTTTATTTGATTTTAGTTATAGTGGTAGATCTTTTCTGCAGAAAATCACATTGGAGATTGCGAATAAGACGGCAGCGATACCTCCCAAAATCAGTAACGGAATCCCAAAATCGCCATTGCTTAAGATCTCGTCAGTTTTAAATAAAGTAGTCAATGAAAAATATTTCAAATTTTCCAAACTATCGCTTTGTTCAATGACCATACTGATCAAGAAGAAAGCAAACGGCAAGCCAGCACCTAGAATCATCGCTTGATTGCTGCGGTTAAATACAGTGCTTGCAAAGAAAGAAATACTTCCCATCGCTAAGATCAAGAGACATGCTCCAACATTCAGCCAAATGAATGTTTCGATGTCAAAGCTCATGGCATTATCTGATTTCAAAGCAGCATTGACCATCGAACTGTTGATCAAGTCTTTTAATTGATCCTCCGAGACATTAGCTGCTTCGGCACCAGCCTTTAAAGCAGCGTCACCTTTTAGCAAGCTCATATTGTCTTGAATATTTGTTTCTGTAGTGTCAATTGCTTCGGCACCAGCTTTAGCTGCAATGGATAAAATCATTGAAGCATCTGCTGGAAGTTGACTACTTTCATCACTTTTTGTATCATGTGCTTCTTTACCGTCTGTCATCTCTGCTGCTTTCTTACCAATAAAAGCACGATAATCATTAAGGCTTTGACCAGTGACTTTCGCTCCAGCTGAAAGGGCATCATTATTATTTAGAATCATACTAGGATCCATTGCCAATTCCTCTTCAGTAATTTCAATATCATCTTTGTCCATATCGTCGTCATCTTTATACTTTTCTTTCCGGTCTTTTGTCAATTCAGCCGCCGCAGCTTTGTAACTGTCACGCAAAATCGCTTGATCTAGGTATTGGCTATAAGCTTCTGTATCCATACTGCGGGCTTCGGCACCTGACCGCATCGCATATTCATCATCTTTGATCATATATAAATGATCACGTACATAACTAGAATTGCGATCCATCGCATCAGCAGCCGCTTCAACATCTTCGGTAATGGGGCTGCCAGTAATATTATGATGCACTAATTCAGAAACACCCATTCCAACACCCGCCAAAACAATAAACATCAAAATAATTGAACCAACCATATAAGCCATTTTAGTAAAAATCACAGTACTGCGCTTAATTGGTGTTGATAACGTATAAGCCATTGATCCGCTATCGACTTCGTTAACAACCAAATTATTGGCTGAAAAGATAATGTAAACAAGCCCCAGTAGAATCGCCACCATCTTGTAAAAAGTTTCTAGTGTGCCTAAAATGGTGCCAAAACCAGAAAAAATCGCTCCAAACTGAGTACCTTCTGCAGCTACTGAAAGAGCACTGAAATCTTCTGGGTCAAAACGGATAATGAAATTACTGAGCAGTGCGCTGGCTACCAAAGTAATTACTAGCCACAAGATGCCATTTGTACGCACGCTTTGTTTGAAAATTGGTTTACTAAACATAAATTTTTCCTCCTAGTTTATTTCAAGATAATCATTTTCATAACGCATATCAATTCACTAACTTAAAAACTTACTTAGCAGGAGCGATATCCTTAAAGGTCTCATTAAAGTAATCCTCAAAGGTTTGTTTG
>NZ_DAMDAK010000051.1:0-2433 GCF_032094055.1 Carnobacterium sp. | reverse complement strand
TTACATTGATATTTTGATAAGAAAGTGATAAAAAATGGTCAAAGCTTGTTTGGTCCTTAAATTCTAATTTGAAATGTTTATTTTTATTGTAGCGAATATCATCCATAGTGATTAGATCAATGATTTCACCATTTTTGATCATAGCTACTCGGTCACAAGTCTCTTCCATTTCTTGAAAAATGTGACTGGACATAAAAACGGTTCGTCCAAGAGCTTTTTGCTCTTTCAATAACTCAATAAAAGTATCACGCATCAATGGATCCAAGCCCGTTGTTGGTTCATCCATGATCAAAATATCTGAATTGGAAGAAAAAGCGGCAGCGAGTGCAGTTTTTTGTTTCATTCCTTTACTCATGGTTTTGATATTGGCAGTCACATCGAGCTGTAATCTATCACAGATCTTTTGGCAAAGATCCCAATCCCCACGACCATTCATTTCCATTTGATTTTTCAAAAATGTAATCCCGCTTTCGTTTCCCGGGAAGTTTATTTCGCCTGGGACATATCCAACTTTTTGTTTAACATGGGCGCTATTGGTAGTACAATCCAACCCGTCAATTGTGACTTTTCCACTATCTGGCTTGATAAAGCCCATTAAGTGTCGAATCGTCGTCGTTTTGCCTGCACCATTGATACCTGCAAATCCAAATATTTCGCCTTCGTTGACCGACAAGGAGATATCAAATATGCCACGATGTTTGCCGTAATCCTTCGTTAAATTTTCAATCTCAATACATACCATGGCTTAGCCCTTCTTTCCCTTTTTCAATACTTTTCTTCCGATCATAAAAGTCCATAAAATAATCTTCTAATGTAAATTTAATTTCTGAAATAAAATTTAATTCATATAAACTTAATTCTTTAAAGAAGTTATGAATATCTTCATCTCGAATGTGAATTTTCACTTGGCTTTGTGAAGGACGCTCAGCGATGATATCCAAAGTTGACTGCTCAATAAAATGCCTGTAAACTTCTTGCTTTGAAAACTCCACTTTAAACGCTTTATTTTTATTTTGTCGCAACTGATCAGCAACAATTGTCGAAACAATTTCTCCATCTTTGATAATGGCGATTCGGTCACACGTAGCATCAACTTCACTGAAAATATGACTAGAAAGCAAAATCGATTTTCCAGCTTCTTTTTCAGATAAGATAAATTCAATGAAGCGTTCTTGCATCAAGGGATCCAACCCACTCGTTGGTTCATCTAAAATCAAAATAGCAGGATCATGCATAAATGCTGTCACAATAGCTAGTTTGCGCTTTGTTCCTAAACTCATTTGCTTGATATTACTAGACGGATCTAACTCGAACCTTTCAAGTAACTGCTCGGTTTTTTCCCGATTAGTGATTTGACGTTCAGTGGCCATAAAATCAATAAATTGTGTGCCGGTCATATTCGATGGAAAAGCTAATTCTCCAGGTAAGTACCCTACATTTCGTTTGATTTGTGCAGAGCTGGTCCAACTATCTTTTCCCTCCACCGTGATTTTTCCTTCCTGCGGTTTTGAAAAACCCATTATATGTCGGATAGTAGTAGTTTTCCCAGCTCCATTAGGCCCCAGAAAGCCAAATACTTCACCTTCATTCACTGTAAAGGAAACATCAAAGACACCACGTTGCTGGCCGTAATCTTTTGTTAGATGGTCGATATCAATAATTGCCATAGCATTTCGCTCCTTATTTCAAAAGTAAGATAAGAAACATATGATAGTTTGTTTACATATGTTCATTTATTAATTATAATAGCTTTATAGAAAAAAACAACGAACAATATTTCTATATATGTCACTTAATTATCATAACAAGCAGATTAGTTAAATAAAATTTTTAAAGGAGAGAATTATGATGATTCGTTCAAATGATTTACGAGTAGAAAAAACTTATGATGCGTTGATTACAGCTTTACTGAAACTACTTCAAGAAAAACCATTAGAAAAATTGACCGTCAATGAATTATGCGAGGAAGCGAAAATTCGCCGTCCAACATTTTATAAGCATTTCAATGATAAATATACTTTTTTCACCTTTGCGATCCAAACTTTACAAAGTAAATACCTTTTAAAAGCAGAACAACAAACAGACACTACACATCCTGTCGACTTTTTCATTAATTTTTTTACCACGATTCTTAATGCACTTGAAGAATACCAAAAAATATTTTTGACACTGCAAGTTGATCTGGTTTCGGTTTTTTCATTAGAATCTACAGATAAGCTTTTGGATAAACAGTTTCAAGAATACCTGCAGCATTTTATTATAAAAGAAGAGCTTCATTTAACTGATCCAGAATTTGACGTACAGATTTTATTAGGAATGTTTAGACAAGTAGGTGGGTGGTGGCTGAAAAACCAGGATCGGGTGAGTAAGGAAGAAACGATAAAAAAAATGACAAAAATTTTAGAAAGATTCTTCTCCCTAAATACTAGATAA
>NZ_DAMDAK010000050.1:16591-18003 GCF_032094055.1 Carnobacterium sp. | reverse complement strand
ATAAAATATAAGATCAAAGAAGAAAAGAAAGAATTTTTCTCTGTTGCATTTTTTTTACTCTGCACGATGGGATTAGGTTCACGCCCATCCATCATGATTTTGGTTTTCACAATTAACCGCAATTGATCATAATCTACTCCGTTTTTTTCATAAAGAGAAGCGAAAAGATCTAATGCTTTTAAATAGATCGGCTCTTTTAAAGGAAGCGGTTTAAGCATCGAGATATTCTCCCTTCATGGCATGCACAAAGTCTTGAGCGAGTTGCTGCTGTTCATCAAATCCGGTCAGCTCGTTAAATAAGTCTTCTAAGGTTCCTTCTGCTTCATGTCGAATCTCATTAAAAGGACCGTCTGCAACGATTTGTCCATTGTTAAGAATGAGTATACGATCACTAAGTTTTTCAACCGTATCCATAATATGTGAAGAGTAAAATATCGTTTTTCCTTCCATTTTTAATTGAGTTAATATCTCTTTAATAACCAATACGCTATTGGCATCAAGCCCGTTCAGCGGTTCATCCCAAAAAAGGATATCAGGATTATGTAATAAACTGGAGATAATGAGTACTTTTTGTCGCATCCCTTTGGAAAATGTTGAAAGCCTAGTACGAAAGGATGATTCAATTTTCATAGCAGTCATCATGGTGAAACTTCTTTGCTGAATATCCGCTTCCTTTAAGCCATATAGTTGTCCAACAAATAAAAAGTATTCTTCTGCTGTTAGTGTCTCATATAAATCAGCATTTTCCGGTACATACCCAATCCGATTTTTATAAGTAGTTTCATTTTTTATTAAGGAACTTCCGAAAATCGTAATTTCACCGGCGTCAGGTTTCAATAACCCTAAAATCATCTTGACTGTAGTGCTTTTTCCAGCGCCATTTGTACCGATATATCCTATGATTTCACCGGGATAAACAGCAAAATCAATACCTCTTAACACTTCATTTGAACCAAACGACTTCTTAAGGTTCTTAATTTCTAAAATTGGTAACATGGTTAACCCCCTTTATTTACATTGATTTTAACATAGAAAAAAGAAAAAATATCTTGCTAAAAAATTTTCTGCTATTGCTAAAATAAGATTAGTGAGGATTCTTCAGCCCAATGGAATTTTAAATCCTAAAATCAAACTGTGCTGAACCATCGTTTTAAAGGAAGCGATTTCATAGTATAGTAATTTGTGTAAGGAGGTAAGACATGTTTGATAATCGTTTATTAGCCTTACTTAACCATATGATTCAAATGCCTCATCTACTGATTTTTCACCAAATACAGTACTCAAATGCTTCACTTCAATAATTTGATCACGATAGTTTAACACGTCTTTTCCTTGTAAGGTTTGGATGTCTTCTCTCTTAATACGAATCGCTTCAACAATGTTACCAAGAGGTAGAGCATAACGTTTATCAT
>NZ_DAMDAK010000050.1:13531-16581 GCF_032094055.1 Carnobacterium sp. | reverse complement strand
CAAAAATAGAAATAAAGGAGGGTGATTACAGAATTTCACAAAGTCTAATTGACGAAAAAAATCAACTCCAAGTAAAATTGAAAAATAATCAAATTTATTTGCAAGAAACTGAAAGAGAACAATTAATTTATCTTTATACGTTTATTCGAAAAGAAGCAATTTCAAATTATCACTATCAAGAGTTATTGCAAGTCAGTAAAAATACGACATTAAGCGATATAAAAAAATTAAGAGAAAAATGCAAGTACTACAATGTACAGTTAAAATATACGCGGGCAAAAGGTTATTATCTAGAAGGCAAGGAATTAGACAAGCGCAGATTGGCTTCACAAAGTATTTCGTTTTTGTTGCAGACAACTATCGGATCTTGGGCTCTTAATTATGTGACACAAGAGTGGGGTGAAGAACTAAAACTCTTGAACTTAAAAGATTTTATCAAGCAATTAGCGGCAGAAGCAAAGATCCGATTGGTGGAAGATCGGTTAACAGAAATTGTTGGACTGATTTATTTTGTCTACTTGCGGCAAAAGAGGGTAAAAATTTTATTTACAAAAGAGGAAAAAGCAGTACTAAAAAATAGCGGTGTTGATCAAATCAGTAAAACGATTTTAACGCAATTTTTTAACTTACCGTATTCAGAAAATGAAGCTAGTTTTTTAACGATGACGCTATTAGGAATAGCAGAAGGCAATCTTTCTCTTTATAAAGATGAAAAACTTTTTCAATTAGCAAGTGATATCATTAATAATATGGAAAAAGTAGCCGTTATAGAATTTGAAAACAAAGAAACACTGCAAGAATCATTGTATATGCATATTGTACCCACTTACTACCGTTTGCTGTTCGGAATGAAATTAGAAAATTCAATGGTCAATCAAATCAAAAGAGAACATAAGGATCTATTCGGTTTTGTAAAAAAAGCTTTGGAGCCTTTACAAAAAATGGTGAAAAGAGACATACCAGATGAAGAGATTGCTTATTTTACGATTCATTTTGGTGGCCAATTTGAAAAGACATTAAAACAACAACATTCATATCGTGCTTTAGTTATTTGTCCAAATGGAATCAGTTCTTCTTTGATTCTAAGATCAGAATTAAAACAGTTATTTCCGCAGCTTCATTGGCTAGGTGAACATTCTGTTGAAGAACTGAAGCAGATACCAGAACACTCTTATGACATGATCTTTTCAACTGTTTACATTAGAACTGACAAAAAATTGTATATTGTGAAGCCGATTATGAATCAACGAACTAAAAATTATTTATTACAAAGTGTAACAAATGATTTTAATTTGGTTGGAGCACCAAGTATCAATATAGAAGATTTAATGAATACAATTAAAAAACATGCAACTATTGTTGATGAAGAAAAGCTTTATGAAGCATTATCAAAGAAAATAAGGACACAATTTGAACAAGAAAGGGAGGAGCTGCCAATGTTAGAAGATTTAATTACCGAGGATATGATTCAATTTAGTGATACTGAAAACCTTTCTTGGGAAGAAGCTATTGAATTAAGCAGCGGACCATTAATAAAGAAAAAGTATATTGAAGAAAGTTACGTTGAGGCTATTATCAAAAACGTGCATAAGTTTGGTGCATTTATTGATTTAGGACAAGGAATCGCTATTCCACATGCTCGCCCTGAAAATGGTGTAAATCAATTGGGGATGACTCTATTAAAATTATCAAAACCTGTTTATTTACTAGATGATCCTAACCATGGTGTGAATATTATCATCACGTTAGCAGCTATTGATAATCAAACGCATCTGAAAGCTTTGTCACAATTAACAAGAATTTTAAGTGATAGTAAAAAACTAAAAATTTTAACAGAAGCCAAAACAAAAGAAGAGATATTAACACTTATAAAAGAAAATCAGGAGGTAGTGTAAAATGGTTAAATTTGGTACAGCGTGTGGTTCAGGTTTAGGTTCAAGTTTTATGTTGGAAATGAATATTGAAAGTGTACTGAAAGAGCTAGGAGTAGATAGTTCACAAGTAGAAGTAGAACATTATGATATGGGATCTACTGCACCAGGCTTAGCCGATGTTTGGTTTGTTGGAGCTGATTTAGAAGATGCAGCCAAGGATTTGGGAGATGTAAGGATTTTAAAAAGTATCATTGATATGGATGAATTGCGTGAAAAAGTAACACAAGCCTGCAAAGACAAAAACTTAATTTAATACAAAGGGAGTGTTTAAAATGAATGGTGCCTTACAATTTATTATAGATGTAGCTAGTACACCTGCATTACTTGTTGCTTTAATCGCTGTTTTAGGTTTGATGTTGCAAAAGAAGCCGACAACAGATGTTGTTAAAGGCGGCGTAAAAACATTTGTTGGTTTTATTGTTGTTACAACGGGGGCAGGAGCAGTTGAAGCTTCTTTAGCTCCTTTTGGAGAAATGTTTCAAGTAGCCTTCAATATGCAAGGAATTGTTCCAAACAATGAAGCAATTGTTGCAGTAGCTTTAAATGAATATGGAACAACAACAGCTTTGATTATGTTAGCCGGTATGATTTTTAATATTCTTATTGCTCGGTTCACAAAATTTAAATACATTTTCTTAACAGGTCATCATACTCTTTACCTTGCTTGTATGATTGCGGTAATTATGTCAGTAGTTGGTTTTACATCTGCTCCATTGATTCTCTTAGGCGGTTTGGCATTAGGAATTGTTATGGCATTGTCTCCAGCGCTTGTACAACCGTTTATGCGCCAATTAACTGGTAACGATAATGTAGCTTTAGGACATTTTAGTGCGGCTGGTTATGCATTGAGTGGCTATATCGGAAGAATGTTTGGAAATAAAGAAAAATCTACTGAAGATATCAAGTTCCCTAAAGGACTAGGTTTCTTGAGAGATTCAACAGTTAGTATCGCTATTACAATGGCTATCATTTATGTAGTTGTTGCTATTTTTACAGGCGGAGCTTATATCCGCGAAAACTTAAGCAATGGTACAAACCATATTATTTTCGCTTTGCAACAAGCTGGTGCATTTGCTGCAGGTGTGTTTGTTATTCTAGCTGGTGTACGCTTGATTT
>NZ_DAMDAK010000050.1:7683-13461 GCF_032094055.1 Carnobacterium sp. | reverse complement strand
AGCGGGAGTAATGGGTAACGCTTCAGGTGGACTTCGTGGATCTATCATTGGTTCATTTGTTCAAGGAATGCTAATCAGCTTTTTACCTGTATTGTTGATTCCTGTTTTAGGCGATCTTGGTTTTGCGGGCTCTACTTTCTCAGATGCTGACTTTGCTGTATCCGGATTGTTCCTTGGAACCCTAGGTAATTATGGTGGACAAACTGCTGTAATTGTTGGAATTGCTGCAGTATTGGTTATTATGGTCGGTCTGACTGTATTTAGTAAAAAGAAAAAAGAAACAGCTGAAATCAATTAATCATTTTGACAAATAGAGGAGGAGTAGTGAATGAATGTAGAGCAAATGGAACGCTTTGCTAAAGAAATCCGATACTATACATTAAAAGAATTAAACTATATGGGGTATGGACATTACGGTGGAAGTCTTTCAATTGTTGAGGCGTTGGCTGTTATCTACGGTAAACATCTTAATGCCAGTCCAGAAATAAAAGATGATCCTGAGCGCGACTACTTTGTATTGTCAAAAGGACACGGCGGTCCAAGTTTATACGCGACACTCTTTTTAAAGGGGTACTTTCCTGAAGAGTGGCTGTATACGTTGAACCAAAACGGAACTAGTCTTCCTTCGCACCCGGACCGCAATAAAACACCAGGTGTCGATATGACAACAGGTTCTTTAGGGCAAGGAATTTCTGCTGCTACTGGTATTGCATTAGGAAACAGAATTGCAAAGCGAAATAATTATACGTACACCATTGTTGGCGATGGCGAATTGAACGAAGGCCAGTGTTGGGAAGCTATTCAAATGGCGGCACATCAAAAACTAGATCATTTAATTGTGTTTGTTGATGACAATAAGAAACAATTGGATGGCTACACGGCAGATATTAGCAATCCATTTGATTTTGTCGATAAATTTTCAGCATTTGGTTTTCACGCAATTCGAGTTGATGGCAATTCAGTTCAAGCTATTTCTGAAGCGATAACTGCTGCTAAAGAATTAAAAGGGAAACCATCGGTCATTGTATTGGATACAATTAAAGGCCAAGGCGTAACGTATATTGAAAACATGATAGATAACCACCATTTGCGTCCGGATGATGACACGAATGAAGCCATTCGAACAGCTATTCAACAAATTGGAGAAGAGTTAGGAGTGACTGTCTAATGAAAGAATTTGTAGCCGAATTAGATTCGATTGAAATGCGTAAAACTTATGCGGACTTTCTAATTGAATGTGCTGAAGAGGATGAGAAAGTTGTTGCGTTAGAAGCTGATTTATCCAGTGCCATCACTACTAGTAAAATCAAGGACATACTAGGGGAGCGTTTGATTAATGTAGGAATTATGGAAGCCGAAGAAGTTGGAAGCGCAGCTGGTCTTGCTGTAGCAGGATTTAAGCCTTTTATTCATACTTTTGGTCCTTTTGCTAGTCGGAGAGTATTTGATCAAGTGTTTGTTTCATTGAATTATGCTCAATTGAGTGCAGTTATATTAGGCTCTGATGCCGGTGTAACAGCTGAAGCAAACGGAGGGACGCATATGCCTTTTGAAGATTTAGCATTGATGCGGGCTATTCCCAAAGCGACTGTTTATGAAGTCAGTGATGCTACAATGTTAAAAGCTATTTTAAAACAAGCTTATAAACACGATGGCTTTAGTTATATCCGGACAATTCGTAAACAGGCGATCAAGTTATATAATGAGGAAGATGTATTTGAAACAGGTTCTAAACTATTAAGAGAAGGCAAAGATGTTAGCATTTTAGCTACGGGAATAATGGTTGCGGATGCGATGCTAGCAGCTAATGAATTAGCTGCTGAAGGAATTGAAGCCACAGTCATTGATTTGTATTGCCTCAAGCCTGTTGATCGAAAAGCTATTCTCCAAGCAGCAGAAACAGGAGCAGTTATCACAGCTGAAAACCATAATGTTATTGGAGGGCTAGGAAGTGCCGTAGCAGAAGTACTGTCTGAAGAAAAGCCTACTTTGCAATACCGGATAGGAGTCCGAGAACAATTTGGGCAAGTTGGGAAAGCGGCTTATTTGAAAGAGCAGTACGGTCTGACTGTTGAAAATATTGTTTATCAGTCCAAGGAACTAATTCGGAAAAAAGAAAAGAATAAAGTTGTTCATTTTGTTTAGACTGAATAAGCAGTATATCAACTAATAGCAAAGAATATGTAAATAACCTTATCAATCCAATATGGTAAGGTTATTTGCTATATTAGAACGTTAGATTTTTAGTAAAGGAATGTGAAAAATGGCAACAATAGTTTTTGACGTAGACGATACACTCTATGACCAATTAATACCATTTAAGACAGCATTTTATCATACCATACAAAAGGTATCACCTGAAAAGATGGCAAGAATTTATCAGTTAAGCAGAATGAAAAGCGAAGAGTTATTTGAGCAAAGTGAAACTGGTGAAATGTCAAAATTAGAGATGCAAATTATTCGAATACAATATGCTTGTATTAAATTCGATATTTCATTAAACAAAGAACAAGCTACCCATTTTCAAAAGGTTTATCAGCAAGAACAGCAAAAAATTACCCTTTACCCAGAGGTGAAAGTTTTATTGAACAAACTATCTGAGAAGAATCATAAGCTGGTTTTGCTGACAAATGGACCGCTAGTACATCAACAAAATAAAATAAGCCGGTTAGGTCTATCAAAATGGATTTCGGCAAATCACATCTTTATATCTGGATCAATGGCCTGTGCAAAACCAGATAAAAAAGCTTTTGAATTTGTCGAACATAAGTTAAGAATAGGAAAAGAGAAACCAATATTTATTGGCGATTCTTATAGAAATGATATTGTTGGTGGAAAAAATGCGGGTTGGACAGTTATTTGGCTGAATAACCGCTTTAATAAATTTGAAGAGCATATGGTTAGACCAGACAGAATAGTTTATGATTTAGATGAATTATTAAAATTGTTTAAAGAATACGATTATTTTCAAGATAAGCAACTTGCTATAAACAAAATGAACTAGTTTGCTGATTAAGGAGGAAAGATATGTTTTTAGATACGGGAGAATTAACGGTTATCTTAGAAACAATGAAACTAGGTATTTTTAAAGGAGTGACAACAAATCCAACAATTCTATTGAAAGAGGAAGAGGAGCGCTTTATTCAATTGACTAAGATTGTTGAGAATGGAGCAAAAAAAGTTTTTGTGCAATTAGTCGGTGATACATTTGAAGAATTGTATCATGATTTTAGAGAAATCCAAAAACTGAGAATCATTCAACGAGTTGGGATAAAAGTTCCTATAAATAAGATAGGAATAAGAATCATTAGAGAAATAAAAAAAGACTTTCCTAATCAAATTGTTTTAGGTACCGCTATTTATTCTGCCGACCAAGGAATTCTCAGCTCGTTAGCTGGATGCGACTATATAGCTCCATACGTTAACCGTATGTCGAATAATAGTATCGATCCCTATGCTTCTATTACAAAAATGCGGAAATTTATTGATGAACGAAATTTAAAAACTGAAATCATGGCTGCCAGCTTTAAAAATTCGAATCAAGTAATTGATTCATTGATAGCTGGGGCACATACAGCAACCGTATCTCCTGACATCGTTGAACGGATGCTGAATAAAGAGTTAACTGAACAAGCGATCAAGATATTTAATGAAGACGGCAAAAAAATAGCCGATTTATTTGAACCTAAGCCAACTGATGGATTTAAAAATTGATTTTAAAAGAAAAAAAGAAGCTTATACCAAAAGTTTATCGGTATAAGCTTCTTTTGGTTTTAGTTGTAGCTGTTCTTAAAAACTCTAAAGCGAATTCAACATGTAAGACTACATTCTTATTAATGTTTTAAAGCAATATTATTTTATCAATTTTTTCTCTAACTTCTTCTTTAAGTTACTTTTTTCAGCTTCGAAGCAGCTGACCCGATTTTCTTACCTCATCAATCGCTAACTTGATTTCCCTTAAGTTTTTTTCTGTCGGTATATTTTGAATGCAAATGATTTTTTTATCTTGGATAGGCTCAAAAGAAGTAGTAGTAATTAAAACATCGTACTCCATTTTTTTGAGTTGCTTTAATGATAGCCGAGGTTCCAAATAGATCTCTGACGTAACATTGTCATGGTAATGAATATCGATAACATCGCGTATCAATTGTGCATGTTCCAAGTCATAGGTACTGATAATCAGTACCTTTGCTTTTTTGCGTTGTTTATGTAATTCGATAAATAGATTCTCCCAATGAATGATCAGTGTATAAACCAACTCATCTACTGAATGTTTACTAAAAATCAAGTCCATCTTTTTCTTATAAGTATTTATCTGTTTTTTTGCTAAACGAACAAAGTCAGGAATATCTTCTTCCAGTGAATGGACAAAAAATTCTTTTTGGTCAAAAAGGATATATGTCACTTTTCGTATGTGGTTATTTGGCCTAGAAACCATCTTAGTCAGATTATAAAGATCTAATAAAAGATGTTCTTTATTGGGAATAGGAATGCCCACTTGTTTAGATAGAGTATCTAATAAGCCAGACAAGAGATCAACTGACTTCTTCAGTTCAGGGTCTGTTTCTGATTCTTTGATTAACTGATCATAAGTAAAGACATAACTATTATTTAAAAAGACAGCAAAAACTTGCTCAATAAACTGAGGTCGAAAAGAAATATTCATTTTTTTCTCAAGCGGTTTTAAAATGAAATGAAACTTTGATAGATCAGGGATATATTTCGTTAGATCGTTTTGTTTAATCTCAACATAATGTCCTTTTTGAGTACGAATCAAGCTAACAGCAATCCAATGTTTTACTCGTTCAAAATCTGAAAAATTCCATTGGAAATGCACAAATTTTGCAGCTAAGATCAAAAAATTATCAAATACTTTTTGATCAATAGTAGGATAAGGCCATTCGAAATGAGTGTAGCTCTCCATAAAATAACAAATATAAAAAGAGCGGATGTTCGCTTCCGGTCCAATCAATTGACAAGGATTTGTTTGGATTTGAAGCGAATAGTCGTTTAACGCAAGATTTATTTTTTTTATGGCTCTTATTAATGTAGTAGGACTGGTATATAAAAAGTCAGCCATTTCCTCGAGAGTTTTGGTTTCGTCATGGAACAAACTCTCCAGTAAATTGAAATTAGCACTCTCTTTTAATACCGAACGGTAAATCATCTCAATACTGATATGTGTCGGTAAAAATAAACGAATACCTCTATGAGATGTTTGAAGATACTCATCTGGTAAAGATTCTTTTAATGAGGTAATGTCTTGTTTTACTGTTCTTTCGGAGCACAGTAATTTTTTAGCAAGAGTAGGGATAGTCATCCAATCTTCACAAAAATAAAGTGTTTCAAACAGTTCAAGTTTTCTTTGTTCATATTTTTCCAAGATATCGCGCATATGTAGTCCCTCCACGTATGTAGTAAATACCAAAGATGTTATTGGTTAAAATAAACTCTTTTTTTGAAATTGATTAGAAGCTATTCATATTAATTTTGTGTATGTTTTTTTGTAAAAGCCCAATTTGCTTACATAAATATAGTAAATAACCATAATTTGCCTTAAGCTAGGCAATTTATGGCTTTGATAAAAATTAAGTAACACATTATATTGAAATATGTGTTATTTAACATGGTTTTATTATAAAGGAAACAAGAAGGGGAGGCAAAGTAATTTAAGAAGAAGTATGCAAAAAATGGGTTCGATTATTAGATGAGGTCGAGCTGTTTACTTTAAGTTATCCTTCAGCTTTTTTTATCAAATGTTCATTTGGGATATTCTGA
>NZ_DAMDAK010000050.1:4669-7673 GCF_032094055.1 Carnobacterium sp. | reverse complement strand
GTTTTAAATTTAAATTTTTTTGTTTCTAAGGTACTTTTTTTTAAAAGAAAGAATTTAAGAAGGATAAGCAATTCAGGATAGTTGTAAATTAAAGAAAACGTTGGATTGATAAAAATTAAAGAAAAGGAGTAATGAAAGTGAAGAAAAATAAGTATATTAACATAATTCTCACTTCGATGATGCTATTAAATACGGTTTTAACTCCACAAACTATTTATGCTGTTTCAGAAATAACTGCAGATGAGTCGAAAGAGACAAGTCAAGTTGAGTCTGCTGAACCAGTAACTGAAGACATTCAAAATGTTGTAGGCACAGATGAAGTAAATAGTGCAGAAGTTGAGTTAGCCAAGCCTATTATCGAAGGAGGAGAAGCTGCTGAAGACGAAAAAGCAACTCCAGAAGATAAGGTCGTAACAAATAAAGAACCAGAGACTGTCCATAATAATAGTCCCCCTGTGGAAGAAAAGACAGACAGTACTGAAGAAACAGCTGTAACAGCTAAAACCCGTGCTGCAGTAGAACAAAAGGAGAATCTTATCTCAAGTTTTAGTTTTTCTGTTACTACAAAAAGTGGAGAAAACATCAAGATAGACAATGGTGCTAACTTAGAACTTGACTTGAACGATATGAATGCTATTAGCTTATCTTATGGAATCACTAAGCCAGATGATTTACATATTAATGCAGGTGATACCTATACAATTCAGTTACCTAAAGTTTTCGGGGCACAAGCAGTTGAAGGCAAAGAGATAACAATTGATGATGTATCTGTTGCTAGTTATGCTATTGCTGATGGACAAATAATCATTACCTTTAATGACAATGTTAATGTCTATGATAATGTCGAGATGTTTGTAAACATATCTGGTTCATTTGATACGGAAATATTTGAAACGGAAAAGGAAGTTATTGTTAACGTGCCATATAGTGAAGGTAATTCTTTCACAGCAATCCTTCGGGCAAAAAAACAAGAATACGCAGGTGAAGATAAAAAGACTGCTGGTAAACCATATGTCTTAGATGAGAAAGGAAACAAACAAGAAAATAGCAAAAACCCTACTCATATCGATTGGACTGTTATCGCAAACGATTCAATGGAAAAACATAAAAATGCGACTGTTATCGATAACTTAGGTGACCATTTAGAAATCGATAAAGACAGCTTTAGTGTTTATCAACTGGTACGGGATTATAACAATGTAATTACCGATCGTAAAAAAGTAGATGTTGTTCCTGTACTCACTGAAAATGGTTTTGAATTAAATCTAGGTGCTATTGAAGATGCTTATGAAATTAAGTATACAACGCGTATTACGCGTCCGGATGGCGGCGGAATGCATACTATTAATAATAGCGCCCGTATTGTTTTAGATGGAAAAGAAACAAATGTAAAAGATAGTTTTAAAGGTACTTGGTCTGGAGATGTTCCAGTTATTACTAAAAATGGCAGCATCCAGGAAGGACAACCGAATATTGTTGATTGGCAAGTCGAATACAATTTCGGTAAAGAAGAAATTGGAATGGTTAGTCTGACTGATGAATTAACACACGGTAAGGTATTGCTTGAGACAATTAAGATTTATGAAGTTGTAACCGATATAGATGGAAATATTATTTCCAAGAGTGATACACCAATCGATATTATTCCAGAAGTAGATGAAAATGGGAATGTTATTCTTCCGAATCTTGATGCAAAAGGGAAAGCTTACCTTATTACATTTTCATCATCTGTGCCAATTGGTTTAAACGTAGATATTGTCAACACCATTTCAGATAGTATAGGAAATAAGGACGATGCAACTGTTAACGTGAATACCATTCCAACAGGTGGAAAAATTGGAGAACAGCATATCGATGAGAATGGACATCCATATATTGAATGGACGATTACGATGAATTCTCAAAAAATTGATGTCCCATCTATCAATATTAAAGATGTATTTGATTCAATCTATTTAGACTTTGATGTAAGTAATTCAAATTTATTTGAGTTAAAACGTGATGGTAAAGCAGTTGATAACTTTACTATCAAAGAATACACACATAAAGATGGCCGTACTGGATTTGAACTGCAGATCGCAGATGCTGGCCCATACGAGTATACATTTGTATATCGAACTTACTATACAACAGCTGGTATGCAGCAAAAAGAACTTGCCAATAATGCCGAACTGGTTTTTGATAAAGGAAATGGGGAAGGCATTGGTCAAATTGTTGACTTCAGTCAAAAAGGACCT
Source organism: Carnobacterium sp. (assembly GCF_032094055.1). GTDB lineage: Bacteria > Bacillota > Bacilli > Lactobacillales > Carnobacteriaceae > Carnobacterium_A. The sequence continues at coordinate 5,436 of NZ_DAMDAK010000050.1, read as the reverse complement.
AAAGCAGGAATTAAAAAATCTGGTAAATATGTATTAAATGAAGAAACCGGGTTACAAGAAATTGAATGGACAATTATCTTTAATGATAGTCGTATCTTACTTAATAATCCAGAAATCATAGATGATTTTACATCTAAAAATTACAACTATATAGAAAACTCATTAAAGATGACAGAAAACAACGAAACAGTTGCTGATTCTGATTATGTATTTAATAAGACGGATAATGGTTTTACAATTAACATAAACAAAAATACTCGTGCTCGTTACGTGATCACTTACCGTACAACTGCAGATGATTCGAAAAATGAACCACAAGCTAATTTAGCAACGTTGAACTGGCAAGGCGGTTCTGAAGAGGCTAAAGCATCGGTTGGAAAAAGAGATCCAGGGATTAAAAAGTCTGGCGCAGTAGTTGTTAATGCTGATGGTACCAAATCGATTAATTGGACAGTTGATTTTAACACAAATAATCATGTTATTCATAATTTTAAATTAACGGATACAAATGAACCTGCTACTGTTGACATAAGCAATATTAAAGTAACAAAAGGCACAGAAAACACTGATGTAACTAGTGATTTTAAGATTTCTGACCCTGAAGATGGCGAGTTTACAGTTTCTGCTAAAAAGCTTGAAGCTGTGTCGTATCAACTAACGTATACGACTTCGCTTTCTCCAGAAGAAGAGCAAAGTGTTATCAAGAACACAGCAAGTATCGAGTATACAGGCGGAAACCAAAAAGCAGAAGCTGTAATCAAAAATCC
>NZ_DAMDAK010000050.1:0-4659 GCF_032094055.1 Carnobacterium sp. | reverse complement strand
AGAATTAAGCGTAAGTAAAAAAGCTTTAAGTATTGATAAAGCAGCAAAACCGAATAGAATCCATTGGGAAATCTATGCTAATGATAATAAGACGAGCCAACATGTGAACTTAGTGAATGCGCTGCTTGAGGATAAGATTCCTGCAGATCAACGATTGATTGCTGATTCCATTGTTGTAACGCGTGCTGATGGAGTTCCATTAGAAAAGTTAGTTGGAATCACTGCGAATGATAACGACTTTAAAATTGAGTTCCCGGATGGACCTTATCAATACACTATTAGTTATCAAACTGAGATAGTAAAATACCCGTCAGAAGATCCTACTAATATTAACCAATACAATAATTATACAAAGCTAACCAACCAGCCGGGAACTAAACTTGAGCAGACTGACGATGCACGTGCTTTTATTAATTATTTTTATGATGGAACAAATAATCGTTCATCAAAAACAGGTACTCAGAATCCAGAAACTGAAAATGGTGACTGGACAGCGGTTGTAAATCCACTTGGGTTAACCATCAATAATGCAAAAATCGTAGATACTTTGATTGATAACTCAACATATGTGAAAGATACACTTAAACTAACAAATGCTAAGGGAATTGAAATTTCATCTAATCTCTACACCTTAACTTTTGCTGAGAATAATCGCAGCTTTACTATCGAATTCAATAAAAATCTTACAACTCCTATTCATTTATCGTACTCTACACGTCTTGATGACCATTTAATTGGGTCGTATAAAGTAACCAATACGATTGAATTACTTGGCGGTCAAGAGAAACGTTCAATCGATAAGCAAGTAAGTGAAACTAGTTCTCAACAATGGTTCTATGGCGGCGGCGGCAGCGGTCGAACAGTCCAATTTGAATTGACTAAGCAAAATTCAGATGGTGTATCACTGGAAGGCGCTGAATTTATGCTTGAAAGTGTCAACATCAATAATGTTAGCTCCTTAATTGATGCAGAAATTGTAACAAATGAAAAAGGGGTTTATATCTCTGGTGATATTCGTGCAGGTCGTTATATTCTGACTGAGACAAAAGCGCCAGACGGTTTCAAGAAACTTGAAAAACCAATTTACTTTATGATCGGCTATGCTAAAACTGGTGATGGCTATACAGCTACCCTAACAAATTCAAATTGGAAATCAGCTGAAAATGGACATGCATCAGCAGCAGGTAATGAGTTAACCATCATCAATGAATATGAACCTGTATCAGTGATCTTAGAGGCACTTAAGTTATTAGAAGGCAATAAGTCATTAGAAGAAGGTCAATTTACTTTTGAATTATTAAAAGATGGAAAAGTAATCGATACACAATCAAATGATTCGAAAGGGAAGATCACTTTTAAAGAATTATCTTATACAGAAATAGGTACGTATCAGTACCAAATCCGTGAAGTAGAAGGTAAACTACATGGCGTAACGTATGATCTTGAGCCACGTAACGTAACCGTTACGGTAGCAAACGATAAAGACGGAAAACTAATTCCGGCTGTATCCTATGATGAAAAGAACAATATTCCTAAATTTACAAATACGTATAAAGCCGATCCGACAAGTGTTACGTTTAAGGCTAAAAAGATACTTCAAGGACAAGAATTAGCAACAGACCAATTTGCCTTTGAATTAGTAGATGCTGAAAAAAATGTCGTTCAGACAGTAAAAAATAATGCTCAAGGCGACATCAACTTTAAAGCAATAAGTTATGAAACGGCAGGCGAATATACCTATACGATTCGTGAAGTAGTTGGGGATCAAGGTGGAGTTGATTACGATCCAGCAGAATTCACAGTTAAGGTAACCATTATAGACGATGGAAATGGTCAATTAGTAGCTACTGAGGATTATGGTGATAAACCAGTAGTATTTACAAATACGTATACGGCTGAATCAGGTAGTGTAGCGCTTAAAGCAAGCAAAGTATTAACAGGTCAAGAACTCATGGACGGCCAGTTTGAATTTGAACTAGTTGATAGTACAGACAAGGTCATTCAAACAAGTAAAAATAATGCAACAGGACAAATCAACTTTGATCCAATCACTTATGATAAAATTGGAGAACACACCTATACGATTCGTGAAGTTAAAGGTAGTCAAGGTGGCGTTGCTTACGATCCAACTGAATTTAAAGTTAAGGTAACCATTACAGATGATGGAAATGGTCAATTAGTAGCTACTGAGGATTATGGTGATAAACCAGTAGTATTTGCAAATACGTATACAGCTGAATCGGGTAGTGTAGAGCTTGAAGCAAGCAAAACATTAACTGGCTTAGAGCTTGTTAACGGTCAGTTTGAATTTGAACTAGTTGATAGTGCTGGGAAAGTCGTTCAAACAAAAACCAACAATGCAGTAGGTCAAGTCACCTTTGATAAAATTTCTTATGAGGAAGTTGGAGAATACGCCTATACGATTCGTGAAGTTAAAGGTGCTCAAAATGGTATCACATATGACGATTCTGAAAAGGCAGTTGTTGTCGATGTTGTCGATAATGGTCAAGGAAAGTTAGTAGCGACTGCAAAATATGAGAATGGATCTGCTGCTTTCATAAATAAGTATGTTCCAGCTCCAGTCCGCATTGAGTTAAAAGCCAAAAAAGTCTTAGAAGACCAAGAGTTAGCAGCTGATCAATTCGCATTTGATTTAGTAAATGCTGATGGAGAAGTTCTTCAGACAGTAGGAAACAATGCAACAGGTCAAATCATCTTTGATGAAATCACTTATGATAAAGTTGGAAAACACACTTATACGATTCGCGAAGTTAAAGGTACTCAAGGTGGCGTAACGTATGACTCAACTGAATACGAAGTTGTCGTTACAGTGACTGATGATAAAGAAGGAAACTTACATGCTAAGACCGTATATAGTAATGGAGAGGTTATTTTCAATAACAGTTATAAGGCAAATGACGGCCTAGCAACAATAAAAGCTTCTAAAAAGTTAGAAGGACAAAATTTACGAGAAAACCATTTTGAATTCAACTTGTTAGATGAAAATGAAAAAGTCATCCAAACAGCAACCAATAATGCCAAAGGCCAAATCAATTTCAATGCATTAACGTTTACAGAGCCAGGCAAATATGTATTTTATATTGAAGAAGTAAACAACAAGCTAGGCGGTGTAACATACGACGAAACACGTTATACAGCAACAGTTATCGTAACCGATAATGCAAAAGGACAATTAGAAACAACTATTGAATACAATGAAGAACCTATATTTACTAACCAATATGTAGCAGCACCAGCTATTGTTGATTTCAGAGCTAAAAAAATACTAGAAGGTCAAACATTAGTAACGGATCAATTTGCATTTGAATTAGTGGATATGGAGGGGAAAGTTCTTCAAACAGTAAACAATAATACACAAGGCGACATCAACTTTGAAGCAATAAAATATGAAACGGCAGGCGAATATGCCTATACGATTCGTGAAGTTCAAGGTGATCTTGGTGGAGTAAAATATGATAAAAATGAATTTAAAGTGGATGTGACAGTTGTAGACAATGGTAAAGGTCAATTAATAGCTAGTTCAAGTTATTTTGATGGACCAGCTTCGTTTACAAATACGTATATACCGGACCCAGATAGTGTAGTTCTTGAAGCAAGTAAAGTATTAAACGGGCAAGAACTACGGGAAGGTCAATTTGAATTCGAACTAGTAGACAACGTTGGAAAAGTCATTCAAACAAGTAAAAATAACGTTGAAGGGCAAGTTTTCTTTGATAAAATCACCTATGATAAAGTTGGAGAACACACCTATAAAATTCGTGAAGTTCAAGGTAGTCAAGGTGGCGTAACTTACGATGATTCTGATTTTAAAGTAGATATAACCGTCAAAGATGATGGTAAAGGAAACTTAGTTGCAACGACAAATTACATTGACGGACCAGCTGTATTTAATAATACGTATACTTCGGACCCAGATAGTGTAGTTCTCGAAGCAAGTAAAACATTAACTGGCCTAGAGCTTGTTAACGATCAGTTTAAATTTGAACTAGTTGATAGTGCAGGGAAAGTCATTCAAACAAAAACCAACAATGCAGTAGGTCAAGTCACCTTTGACGAAATCCCTTATGAGGAAGTCGGAGAATATACCTATACGATTCGTGAAGTTCAAGGTAGTCAAGGTGGCGTAACCTATGATGCAAATGAATTCCCAGTTAATGTAATAGTCGAAGATAATGGCGAAGGGAATTTAGTTGCTACTTCAAGATATACCAAAGGACCAGCTAACTTCACAAACGAATATGTTCCAGCTTCCGACAGTGTTGTCATAGAAGCAGATAAAATTCTAGAAGGCCAAAATCTAGTAGCGGATCAATTCGCATTTGAATTAGTGAATGCAGATGGGAGAATTCTTCAGACAGTAGGAAATAATGCAACAGGTCAAGTTATCTTTGATGAAATTACCTATGATGAAGTTGGAGAACACACTTATACGGTTCGTGAAGTCAAAGGTAGTCAAGGTGGCGTAACTTATGATGCAAATGAATTCAGAGTGGATGTAACGGTTACAGACAATGGTAAAGGTCAATTAATAGCTAGTTCAAATTATGTTGATGGACCAGTCTCGTTTACAAATATGTATACACCGGACCCAGATAGTGTAGTTCTCGAAGCAAGTAAAACATTAACTGGCCTAGAGCT
>NZ_DAMDAK010000049.1:13142-18033 GCF_032094055.1 Carnobacterium sp. | reverse complement strand
CATTTAAGCCAATTTGAATAAACTTAATGGAGCAGCGCTTAATCGGATAAAATAAGAAGAACCTTTCTAATAAAAGGGAACAGCAGAGTATAAGCTTATTTTAAAAGAAGAGAAAAATAAATTTAACAGAAAACAAATAAAAAGAAAGCGTTATCATTAAATATGCGGTATACTTAGATTAGGCCGAATAATACAATGAAAATTTATTTAAAAGCTGAATTTTTACAAATAAAAAAATTAATGTAGCTAGCTACTGGTAAAATTAAAAAATAATGATAGAATGATGAAAACAATCTTTATTTTTTCATTATTTTAAAAGGAAGGAGACTTGCAAATGGTCAAACAAGTCAATCAAGAAACAAGTCGTGAACAGCTTGAAGAAGAATTGTATTTGTTTAATACAGGACAACTCTTCGATAGTTATTTAACATTAGGATGTGCTGCTGAGATTTTCGAAGGAGTTGCTGGTTTTCGTTTTACTGTTTGGGCGCCTCATGCCAAGTCGGTCTCCGTCGTTGCTGATTTTTGTAATTGGGATACAGGCTTAGCAATGGAAAAAATAGATGAAACAGGAGCTTGGACTTTATTTAGCGATGCAGCAAAAGAAGGGCACTGTTATAAATACCGAATTGAGCAAGCCACAGGAGAAATTAAATTAAAAATTGATCCTTATGCTCTTGAATTTGAAGTTCGGCCTAAAGATGCTTCAATTGTAAAATCCTTGCCGCAAAGAAAGTGGAAAGACCATTTATGGATGGCAAACAAAAAACGTCATACGCTAACTAAACGGCCGATAAACATTTATGAAGTTCATTTAAGTTCTTGGAAATGTCATGCTGACGGCAGCTGGTACAGCATTCCTGAGCTGCAACAAGAATTAATACCTTATGTAAAAGAAATGGGATATACCCATATTGAATTTTTGCCTTTAATGGAACACCCACTAGATGCTTCATGGGGGTATCAGTTGACTGGCTATTATGCTGTTTCTTCAAAGTTCGGAAAAATGGAAGAGTTTCAGGATTTTGTGGAAGCTGCCCACCAGGCACATATTGGCGTGATCATGGATTGGGTTCCTGGGCATTTTAACCGTAATGATTATGGCATGGCTTATTTTGATGGAACGCCTCAATTTGAATATAACGACAGCAATAAAGCTCAGAATTTTAGATGGGGCACAATGAATTTTGATTTAGGCAAATCGCAGGTACACAGCTTTTTGATTTCTAATGCATTATTTTGGTTAGAACAATTTCATTTAGACGGCTTAAGAGTAGATGCGGTATCGAGTATGCTGTACTTGGATTACGATGAGGGTCCTTGGATACCGAATGAAGATGGCAGCAATCACAATCGCGAAGGTGTCCACTTTATTCAAAAAATGAATACCACCATTTTCAAACGTCATCCCGATGTTCTGATGATTGCAGAAGAAAGTACAGCTTGGTCTAAGGTTACCAGTCCCGTTGATCAAGGAGGATTAGGATTTAATTACAAATGGAACATGGGCTGGATGAATGATACCTTAAAATTCTTCGAAATGGATCCACTTCTACGCAAACACCACTTTAATTTAATTACCTTTTCATTTATGTATGCTTTTAATGAAAACTTTATTTTACCTTTTTCTCATGATGAAGTCGTTCACGGTAAAAAATCATTGATGCATAAGATGCACGGCGACCGCTACAATCAATTTGCCGGATTAAGAACAATGGAAGCCTATAAAATGGCTCATCCCGGAAAAAAACTGGATTTTATGGGAAACGAATTTGGCCAGTTTTTAGAGTGGCGGGTTCATTCTGAATTAGAATGGAGCAGCTTAGAAGATGAGATGAATCATCAGCACCAGCAATTTAGTCAAAGATTGAATGAACTGTATAAAAAAGAACGGGCTTTGTGGGAAATCGACCACGATCCCAGTGGTATTGAAATTCTTGATGCGGATAACGCGGAGGAGTCTATTTTAACCTTTATTCGCAAAGGCAAGAAACCGCGTGATTTTTTAATTGTATTGTGCAATTTTTTACCGGTAGAACGTCAACATTTCAAAGTCGGTGTACCTTATGAAGGTCTTTATGAAGAACTATTAAATACTGAGATGGTTGAATTTGGAGGCGTTTGGACAACTGGACAAGGAGTATTAAAAACTACCGCTGATTCTCAGAACAGGCAACCTTATTCATTAGAACTCATATTACCAGCGCTGAGTGTCGTGATTTTAAGACCTAAAAGAGTAATGGGTGTACCAAAAAGCTGATCAACATAAAAGGAGGGGAGAGGAAGAATAGAATAAATCTATTCTTCCAGACGCTATGAAAAAAATAGAAACGTTAGCGATGATTTTAGCAGGAGGACAAGGGTCACGGCTTGGGAAATTAACTAAAGAAATCGCAAAACCCGCTGTACCCTTTGGTGGAAAATACCGAATCATTGATTTTGCTTTAAGTAACTGCGTGAATTCAGGAATTAAAAATGTTGGAGTCGTCACTCAATACCAGCCAAGAGAATTAAATAGCCATGTCGGCAATGGATCGGCCTGGGGACTAAATATCCACAATGGTGGAGCAACGATTTTACAACCTTATTCGAGCATCGAGGGCGAAAAGTGGTTTAAAGGAACAGCGAATGCCATTTACCAAAACATTGACTTTATTGATCGGCATAATCCTGAATATGTATTGGTCCTTTCAGGAGACCATATTTATAAGATGGATTACCAAGAAATGTTAGAATTCCATAAAACTAAGAAAGCAGCTTTAACTGTTGGGGTGATACCTGTGCCGATTGAAGAAGCTCCTCGTTTTGGTATTATGAATACCGACCAAACGGGCAGAATCATTGAGTTTGAAGAAAAACCGAAAGAACCTAAAAGCAATCTAGCATCAATGGGTGTCTACATTTTTAATTGGTCGTTATTAAAAAAATACTTGGTAGACGATCAAGCAAAAAATCGTGTATTAGAAGATTTCGGCCAAAATGTTATTCCAGCTTACTTAGGAAATGGCGAGAATGTCTTTGCTTATGCATTCAGAGACTATTGGAAAGATGTGGGAACCATTGAAAGTTTATGGGAAGCAAATATGGAATTTTTGGATCCGACGCATGCCTTAAACATCCGGAATTCAGATTGGCGGATTTATTCACAGAATCCATCAGCACCGCCACAATTTTTAACGGCTACATCGAAAGTTTCAAATGCGATGATAGTAGACGGCTGCTATGTGGCAGGGGAAGTAAACCATTCTATTTTGTCTCATAATGTAAAAATTGGAAAAGGTTCTACTGTAAAAGACAGCATCATCATGGCAGATGTCACAATCGGTGAAAATGTTACGATCGAACATGCCATTGTAGGAGAACACGCTAAAATCCATGATGGCGCTCAGCTGATTGGTCAAGAAAAAGAAATTGCCGTTGTTGGTTACAGTGAAGAGATTGGAGGACTAAAAGATGAAGAAGCATAAAATAGGAGCTATTTTAAATTTAAATGAGAATGGAACGAAGTTGGCGCCATTAACAGATAAGCGACCGATCGCTTCTTTGCCGTTTGGCTGTCGTTACCGTTTGATCGATTTCCCGTTTACTAGTCTGCACAGCGCTTCAATTGAATCGGCAGCTTACTTCCTTACAGGGAATGGCCGTTCACTGCATGACCATATCCGTAGCGGTGCATCTTGGGGATTAGATTCTTCTATTGGAGGCGGCTTGTTCCCTTATACCGAAACGGATGTCCGTCAAACGAGTGAAGTTGAAGAGCCAGGTCAATTAAGTAGTTTTTACCATAATCAAATTCACTATGTTGTCCGCTCAAAATCAGAATACATTGTTGTAATGGGAAGCAAAATGCTTTGCAATATCGACCTTCCTGCGCTTTTACGGTACCATCAAGAAAAAGAAGCAGATGTGACGATCATGTATAAAAATATGCCGAAATCCACTTATTTGGCAAATGAAGCGGCAACTTATTTTACTTTTGATAAGGAAGAGCAAGATAAAATTACTGCCATTACTACTTTCGAACAATTGCCGTTAGATGCAGAAACTGCCGCATTAAGTATGAATATTGCCATTATGAGTTCTGAAAAGTTTATTGAATTAGCCACACAAGCAGGCAAAAAAAATGAAAATGGAGATACGCTCCTTTTAATCAAAGACCATCTAAATGAAAATAAGGTATACGGTTATGAATATACCGGATATTTAAAAGACATCGATGATATTCAAAGTTATTTTGAAGCCAATATGGATATGTTGGTTGAAGCAAATTACAATGCTTTATTCAACCGCGGAGATTCCATTATTACAAAAGTTAAGAACGGAGCACCGACTTTTTATTCAAAAGATGCCAAAGTCAGCAATGCTCAATTTGCCAGCGATTGTTTTATCGAAGGAGAAGTTGAAAACTCGCTTATTTTCCGTAAAGTAACGATTGGCAAAAATGCTCAAGTCCATCATTCTATTGTGATGCAAGGCACTCAGATAGGGGAAGGCGCCGTTTTAGAATATGTGATACTCGATAAGGGAGTAAGAATTGGTGCCGGAGTCCATTTGAAAGGAACGGCTGATGAGGTAATGGTGATCAAAAAAAATAGCGTGATTGAATCTAAGAAAGGAGTTTAAGCTTAATGGCAATGAAAGTATTATTTGCAGCAGCTGAATGTGCTCCCTTCTTTAAAACAGGCGGATTGGGTGATGTAGCGGGAGCTTTGCCGAAAGAATTAAAAAAACAAGGGATCGATGTTCGAGTTGTACTGCCTTTTCATACAACGATGGCCCAAGAATACCAAGAGCAATTGGAAGATGTTGTGCAGTTTGAAGTGAAAGTAGGCTGGCGTAACCAATTTTGCGGATTAAAAAAACTCGTCAAAGATGATGTAACGTATTATTT
>NZ_DAMDAK010000049.1:9263-13132 GCF_032094055.1 Carnobacterium sp. | reverse complement strand
GACGACGGCGAGCGTTTTGCCTTCTTCTCACAAGCTGTCTGTGAAATGATGGAGAAAATCGACTTTATTCCAGAAGTGCTTCATGCAAATGACTGGCATACTGCGATCATTCCAGTATTATTGAAAGATAAATACCAATGGATCAAAGCCTATCAAGGGATTAAAACTATGTTGACGATCCATAATCTACAGTTTCAAGGGATTTATGGGCAACTGGTTTTATCCGATTGGTATGGCATCGGCTATAACACATTTCATGAACAAGGTCTAAAATATTATGAAGACGTCAACACCTTAAAAGGCGGTATTTTCTTTGCAGACCAGGTAACAACAGTGAGCCCAACTTATGCTGCAGAAATTCAAACAGCAGCTTTTGGGGAAAATTTAGAGGGTGTTTTACGGCAAAACAATTACAAATTAAGCGGCATCTTAAATGGGATTGATTATGAAGTATTCGATCCGCAAACCGATAAAAAAATACAAGGTCATTTTTCGCTTGATGATTTAAGCGGAAAAGCAGTTGATAAAGCCTTGCTGCAAGAACGAGTCGGGTTACCAGTTGAGCCAAATATTCCTGTGGTGTCTATGGTCAGCCGCTTGACTGCTCAAAAAGGCTGTCATTTATTACAAGAAAAAATGGAAGAATTGATGCAGCGTGATGTACAAGTTTTGATCTTAGGAACTGGCGAATCAGAATTCGAAGACAGTTTTCGTTATTTCGCTGCGCGTTACCCTGATAAATTCAAAGCGGTCATTGATTTTGACGTTACCTTGGCGCAACAAATTTATGCAGGTAGCGACTTGTTTATTATGCCTTCTGCTTTTGAACCCTGTGGTCTTTCACAACTCTATTCACTTCGTTACGGCACATTGCCGATCGTACATGAAACAGGCGGATTGAAAGATACAGTCATTCCTTACAATGCATTTACAGGAGAAGGGACAGGGTTTAGCTTCTATGACTACCGTGGAGAAGTGATGCTGGAAACAATTGACCAAGCACTAACCGTTTATTACGATGAGCCTAAAGTTTGGCAGTCGCTAGTCAAGCAAGCCATGCAGCAAGACAACAGTTGGGAAAAATCAGCGGCAGTCTATATAGAACATTACCAATCTTTATAAAAAAAAGACCAGATCAAAGGAAACAATAAGGAATTAAAAAGCTCTGATTCAATGAATAGTTGTTAGAACCATTCTGACTCTATTCAGAATTGGAGCTCTCTTTGTTTTATAACATTAAAAGCCAGTAAAGTAGTTGAAAGAAAAGGAGAATTTTTATGATACTGACCATTGAGCAATTTAAAGAAGAATTTAGCCAAACTTTTGAAGGTTTGTATGCTTTTGATCTTGCACAGTCTTCTCCTATCCAGCAGTATACGGCATTAGGAAACTTTTTGAAATTCTATAGTTCAGAAAATTGGAACAACACCAACCAAAACTATTTAGATCAGCAAGTGAAGCAAGTCTATTATTTTTCAATGGAATTTTTGCCTGGACGCATGTTGAAAAGCAATTTACTTAATTTGGGGATTTTAGATACTGTTCGATCTGGATTGAAAGAAATGGGGTTGGATTTTGAAGAAATTGTACAGGCTGAAGTAGATCCGGCATTAGGGAATGGAGGACTAGGACGTTTAGCTTCTTGCTTTATGGATTCTATTGCTTCATTAGGCATTCCGGGAAACGGAAATGGTATTCGTTACCGGTATGGGTTGTTTCAACAAAAATTTGTTGACGGGTACCAAGTTGAATTGCCGGAGAACTGGCTGAGAAATGGAAATGTATGGGAAGTGCGAAAAGAGAATAAAGCGGTTCTCGTACGTTTTGGCGGCCAAGTCAGCTTGGTGAAAGGAGCTGCTGGCAATCTCAAACCTGTCTATGCGCACACACAAAATATATTAGCCGTTCCTTATGACACTGGCATGATCGGATACCAGAATGATGTCGTAAATAACCTACGTTTATGGTCAGCTGAGATACCGCCAGAAGAAGAAATTCATTACCATACGATTGCAGAAAGAGAACAAGTAAACCAAATCACCGAAGTTTTGTATCCCGATGATTCAAATTATGAAGGACAAGTACTGCGTTTGCGGCAAGAATATTTTTTCACTTCAGCCGGTATACAAAGTATTGTCCGCTATTACAAACAAAGCGGGTTAGCGTGGCAGCATTTTCCAGATAAAATCGCCGTTCACATCAACGATACACATCCCGCTTTGTGTATCCCTGAATTGATGAGAATTTTGCTGGACGAAGAAAACTTGAGCTGGGAACAAGCTTGGGAAATAACAAAAAAAACGATGAGTTATACCAATCACACTATCTTGCAAGAGGCGATGGAAAAATGGCCGGTACAAATGGTTCAAGATTTATTACCACGTGTTTACCAGATTATCGAAGAAATCAATCACCGACATATTGAAAAAAAACTGCTTTCCTATACACCAGAGCTAACTTATCGAACGGCGATTATTGCAGATGGATACGTGAAGATGGCGAACTTAGCCATTATTGGAAGCCATAGCATTAACGGAGTCGCGCAACTGCACACTGAAATACTGATGCAAGATACATTAAAAGATTTTTACCAAATGTATCCGGCTAAATTTAATAATAAAACAAATGGCATTACGCAAAGACGGTGGCTGCATTTAGCGAACGAAGGGCTGACAGAATTGATTGATGAGAAGATCGGAACTGCTTGGAAGACCAGTCCTTCTGAGTTGAAACTGTTTAAAGCTTTTGTCAATGATTCAGCTACGCTGGATAGGTTAGCCGAAATAAAACTAGCAAATAAGAAAACTTTAACAGCTTATATAGAAAAAGAATTCCATATGCAATTGGATCCCACAGCTTTATTCGATGTTCAAATTAAACGGCTGCACGCTTATAAACGGCAACTATTAAACGCATTGCATATTTTAGATCGGTATTTGCAAATCAAAGATGATCCAGAAGCGGCTATTCAGCCCCGTGTCTTTATTTTTGGAGCAAAAGCAGCACCAAGTTACGTCTATGCTAAGCAAATCATTAAATTAATCAATGCCATTGCTGATTTGGTCAACCAGGATCCAGTTGTTGGTGATAAACTTAAAGTGGTCTTTGTTGAAAATTATGGCGTCTCATTAGCCGAACTGATTATTCCAGCTGCCGAGGTCAGCGAACAAATTTCGCTGGCAGGAAAAGAAGCATCCGGAACCAGCAATATGAAGTTGATGCTCAATGGCGCTTTGACGGTCGCAACTTTAGATGGTGCTAACGTTGAGATCCGCGACTTTGTCGGGGAAGAAAACATGTTTTTATTTGGCTTGAATGATCAGGAAGTGTACGCTTTTTATGAAAATGGCTCTTACCATTCACGTGAAATTTATGAAAACAATCCAAGGTTGCATCGCATTCTTGATACCTTGATCGATGGCACAATTCCGAATATTGAAACAGAAGGACGCGTTATTTTTGATTCGCTGGTTTATTACAATGATGAATACTTTGTACTGAAAGACTTCGATAGTTATGTTGCAGCTCAAGAAAAAGTCGATCAATTGTATCAAGATGCAAGAAGCTGGAACCAAAAATCATTATTAAACATTGCCAGTTCCGGTCCTTTTTCAGCAGATTTCACTATTAAACGGTATGCTGAAGAAATTTGGAAAACTTCTTTTCTCACACCAGGAGCTTATCAAAAAATACATTTGACTGAACCAATTTAACTTGTTCAAATGGGTAGTAAGGAAGGTTTTATAGTGGAAAAAATAAAGTACAATTCATGGGTAAGTGAATACAAACAACCTTTTGGAGCGGTTGAAATAGGAACTGAAGTAAGGTTTCAATTGGATTGTCATGTACCAGAAGTTCAAGTGGTTTTT
>NZ_DAMDAK010000049.1:6758-9253 GCF_032094055.1 Carnobacterium sp. | reverse complement strand
GGCAAAGACTTTCAAGTGGAAATGAGTATGGTCCATCCGACACGTTATCAGGCTACATTTAAATTAATGGAAGATAGCGGATTGTATTTTTACTATTTTAAAATTCAGTACCGATTAGATGACAAAAACGAAACCCTCTACTATGGGAATAATGAGGCTTGTTTAGGCGGACCAGGAGCTATTTATTATGAGATGGAAGACATCAAAGAATACCAATTAACCAGTTATTTATATGATGACCCTGCACCTGACTGGTATCAAAAAGGAGTAGCTTATCAAATTTTTGTCGATCGTTTTTATAACGGAAACGCTAGTGGATTGGTTTCCTCTCCCAAAAAGAATTCTTTTCTCTATGCTTCGCCTGAAGATAGACCGATGTATATTAAAGATGAAGCAGGAGACATTATTCGTTGGGAATTTTTTGGAGGAAATTTAAAAGGAGTAATCAAAAAACTTTCTTATTTAGCAGATCTAGGTATTACAATTCTCTATTTAAACCCTATCTTTGAAGCTCGCAGCAATCACAAATACGATACGGGTGATTTTTTGAAAATCGATTCGATGTTTGGCAATGAAGATATTTTTAAAGAACTGATAAAGAAAGCAAATGAGTTCGGTATTCACATTATTTTAGACGGTGTGTTCAATCATGTGGGAGCAGATAGTCGTTATTTTAACCGATATGGAAATTATGAAGATATAGGTGCCTATCAGTCACCGTCTAGTCGCTATGCTGGTTGGTTTACCTTTGAGCATTTTCCAGATGAGTATGAATCGTGGTGGGGCATTAAAGATTTACCTAAATTAAATAAAGAAAACCCTGAAGTACAAGAATTCATTTATGCAGCGGATGATAGTGTGGTTCAGAAGTGGTCAAAAATGGGAATAGGTGGCTGGCGTATTGATGTTGCGGATGAAATCAGCGATTTATTTTTAACGGGTATTCGTACGGCATTGGAGCAAACAGCCGCTGAACCGGTACTGATTGGAGAAGTCTGGGAAGATGCTTCTAATAAAATGGCTTATGGCGAACGACGGCATTATATTGAAGGAGGAAGTTTACACGGCGTTATGAACTATCCCTTCAGAAAAATGATCATTGATTTTTTAAATCAAACAATTTCTACTGAAGAAGCTGCCTCACAAGCTATGCAGTTAAAAGAAAACTATCCGCCAGAAGTGTTAAAAAATAATCTTAATAATATTGGATCGCATGATACAGTTAGAATTTTAACAGCTTTGCAATCGGATAAACTGAAATTGCAACAAGCGCTAACGTTGCTGTTTGTTTTACCAGGAGTACCGTGTCTTTATTATGGAGACGAAGCAGGAGTGGTGGGCGGCAATGATCCTGATAACCGACGGATGTTTCCTTGGGGCTTTGAGAACCAAACGCTGCAGTCTTTTGTAAGAGAATTGATTGCGTTAAGAAAAAGTGAACGTGCTTTGCAAGATGGGGAGTTATTTGCCTTTTCAACTGACCAGATTCTAGGATTAGTACGCTATTTATCAGACGAAGAGTATGTGCTCGTTTTGATAAACGGTACTGCTGATGAACAGATTTTTGAAGCAGAAAAAGCAATGTCTTGGTCATCATTTAAGTTGCAGCATTTTTTAGAAAAAGGCAATTTTACGACCTTAAACCTCCCTGCTCAAGGTGTCCGGATCATACAAAAACGTACTTCTTCAACTCCTCAGGGCGAAAACTATGAATAGTTGTGGTTAATCGCATAAGGTAATGAAGTGATAAATAAAAAAGGTTAAAGAGCATAAACTGCTTTTTAACCTTTTTTTCTAAAAATAAAGGGTATATTTTTAGATGAGAAACTGGTATACTAACCAGTTGGGGCATGTAAAGAAAGAGATACTTTCTTTTATGCTGCTTTGCAACAATTATTAGTGGCCCATGACTCCGCATTACTATTCTTACTTAAATAAGAATAATAAAAAAGGAGAAGATAGTGTGGATTTTTTTAAATTGAAAGAAAATGGAACAAGTGTTAAACAAGAAATGATGGCCGGGTTTACATCTTTTTTTGCGATTTCTTATATCATTATAGTAAACCCCTTAATTTTAGCAGATGCCGGTATTTCCCAGCAATTAAGTGTTTTTGCTACTATTTTAGTTTCAGCTGTCGGCAGCATTTTAATGGGCGTTTGGGCTAAGGCGCCTTTAGTTATGACACCTGGTATGGGTGTAAATGCTTTTTTTACGTATACAATCGTTGGATCAATGGGTCTTTCTTGGCAAGAAGCCTTGGCAGTAGTCTTAGTATCAAGTTTGATTTTTATTGCTATCAGTTATACCAATCTTAGCACAGCTTTAGTAGAGGCTATTCCTAGTTCCTTAAAACAAGGAATCACTGCTGGAATTGGGTTGTTTTTAGTGATTATTGGGTTAGAAAATGGTGGTCTGATTGTGGATGGGGGAGACAATTCTTTTATTGTACTAGGTGATCTAACCAATCCATTGACACTCTTAGCCTTATTTGGAA
>NZ_DAMDAK010000049.1:1538-6748 GCF_032094055.1 Carnobacterium sp. | reverse complement strand
GTTTTATCGGGTATTTTATATATTCGAAAAGTACGAGGTAGTTTTTTTATTGGTATCGTGGTGGTAACAATTTTGTCGTTGATTTTAGGCGTTCATTCACCTGGAGCTTCTTCCTTTTCATTGAAAAATGTAACGGAATATACCACTTTGATTGGTTCTTTTGATTTTTCTACTTTGTTTAGTGTTCCTTTTGTTTTAGCTGTCTTTTCATTAACCATGATTCTGATCTTTGAATCCATTGGGTTAATAGAAGGTTTGTTGGAAGATAAGAGCCGCTTTAAAAATGCTTTTCGCGTTAGCGGCGTGATGACACTCATGTCCAGTTTATTTGGAACAAGCCCAACGGTAACTGCTGCGGAAAGTGCTTCAGGGATTAAAGAAGGAGGAAAGACGGGTTTAACAGCAGTAGTTGCTGGAAGTTTGTTTTTCTTATCACTCATCTTTACTCCTTTATTAGCTTATATTCCTAATGCAGCTTTAGCTCCTGTTATCGTTATTACTGGTGCGATTATGATGGAAAGTCTGCAACATATCCCATTCGAAGATTTCAGCGAATGGCTGCCGGCCTTCCTGATAGTCGTAATGATTCCTTTAACCTCCAGCATCGTTGATGGTTTAGCGTTTGGTTTTGTCGCTTATCCCATTTTTAAGCTGGCAAAAGGTGAGTTGAAAACAGTGAAAAAAGAAATGTATGTCGTTTCGTTTTTGTTTTTATTAACCATGATCGCAATCGCCGTTCTTTAAAAATAAAGTATGAGAGGCATTGAGACTGTTTTTTTAGAATAGGTTTTAGCGTAAACATTTAAAGATACAAAAAGGGTGGGACGTTATTGTCTCCACCTTTTTTTTCTCTATTTTGATCATTTTCATCTTTTCTAGGTTCTTGTGCTACTTTTTATAGGATATATGTCAAATTTTTAGATTGAATAATGAAGAAAAAGCTAAAATAGGTTGCTTTATGTCAAAATTATGTGTATATTATTAAGAAGTTCTCATTTTAGTGGAACGAAATTCTCATTTAAAACGAAAACAGGGGAAAAGGGGATTGAAAGAGATGAAAAAGAAATGGTGGTACTCAAGTGCAGTTTTGTTGGCAGCTGGTTTATTAACAGCTTGCGGCAATAATGGAGAAACAGATGCAGCATCAAGTTCAAAAGACACGAAAGATAAAAAATTAGCAGATGAACAAGTATTAAATTTAGTTGAAATTGCGGAATTGCCAACTGGGGACACAGCGTTGGCAACTGATACAGTCAGCTTTACAGTTTTTAACCAAGTCAATGAAGGTCTTTATCGCTTGGATAAAGACAGCCAGCCTATTCCAGCTCTTGCATCTGAAGAAGCAACAGTCAGTGAAGATGGATTAGAATACACATTCAAATTACATGAAGATGCCAAATGGTCTAATGGCGACCCGGTAACGGCAAAAGATTTTGTCTATGCATGGCAACGAGTGGTAGACCCAGATACAGCTGCTTCTTATGCTTACTTATTTGATGGAATCAAAAATGCTGCAGCTATCATGGAAGGCGAAGCTGAGCCGGATACACTTGGAGTGGAAGCTGTAAGCGACTATGAATTTAAAGTTACCATGGAAAAACCTGTTCCGTACTTTATTTCATTAATGGCTTTTCCAACATTCTTTCCACAAAACCAAGAATTTGTAGAAGAACAAGGCGATCGGTATGGTACTTCTGCAGACACCATGATTTTCAACGGACCTTTTACTTTTAGTAATTGGGATGGTACGAATTTAAACTGGACATATGAAAAGAACGAAGATTACTGGGATGTTGAAAATGTGATCCTCGATGAAATCAATGTAGAAGTGATTAAAGAAACTTCTACAGCATTGAATCTATATGATTCAGGACAATTAGATCGTGTGAATTTAACGGGAGAATTTGCTAAACAATTCCAAGGAAATGAAGATTACGTCGTCGAAACGGAAGCAAGATCTTCTTACTTGCAGTTCAACCAAGAACGCGGCGGTAAGAAAACCGACTTAGCTAATGAAAACTTGCGTAAAGCCCTTGCTGTTTCTTATGACCATGAATTGTTGGTCAATGAAATCTTGGCAAACGGTTCTCAAGAATTAGGAGGATTAGTTCCTGCTGATTTAGCTGCAAATCCGACAACCGGCGAAGACTTCCGTGAAGAATCTGGTGATTACCTAGCTTACGATAAAGAAGCAGCTGCTGATTATTGGGAGAAAGCAAAAGCTGAACTAGGTGTCGACAGTCTTGAGTTAGAATTGCTTGGTGACGATGATGAATCCAACAAAAAGATTGCTGCTTATATGAAAGACCAGATTGAAACCAACTTACCAGGCGTAACGATAAAAGCTAAGAATGTGCCATTTAAAGTTCGTTTAGAATTACAAACAAAACAAGACTATGACTTTGCTTTAGGCGGTTGGGGAGCAGACTTTGCTGATCCAGTTAACTTTATTGATTTGCTGATGGCTGACAGTCCGTATAACCGTTCTGGGTATAAAAATGAAGAGTTTGATAAACTAGTAAACTTATCTAAAGGCGAAAATGCAACAGATGTTGATGCTCGTTGGCAAAATCTGCTGGATGCAGAAAAAATTCTATTAGATGAAGCAGGTGTAGCTCCACTTTTCCAAAGAGCAGCTGCTACCTTGCAAAAACCGTATGTTAAAGAAATTTATAATCATCAAGTAGGAGCCAAATACACGTATAAAAATGCGTATATTGAAGCCCACTAAGGTAGATTTTAAGCATTAAAAAGGAAGACCCATTATCTTAAGCAACTTTTGCTTAGAATAATGGGTTTCTTATTTCTGTCGGACTTTTAAGCTCAGGCATCTAAAAAATAAAAGAATGGATCAATCGGTTTGCTTGATAAGCCGGTAATTCTTTTCATCTGCTTCATCGAATAAATTTAAAGAGTCAGTAGATAACTTCGTTACAATTAATTCGTAGCCGAAATGATCTTTAAAAATGAGTTCGTTTTCTTTGATAGAGACTAAATTGCCATTCATTAATTGATCATTTAAGTAGATCTGTTGGTTTTCATCAAAATAGATAGACATTGGAATCAAAGGGTCGGGATCAAGAACATCCCAACTGCCCATAAAAAAGTCTAAAGGGTTTCGTTTACTTGTTTTTTTTCTGCTGTTTTTGAACGAGATACATAATTTGCCAAAAATAGTAAAGAAAATGAAGATTTTCAGAATAACTTTTCGTTGCATTATAGCTGTCTCCTTTTAAATTTATGTATATATTAATCATATGGATAAAAATAAATATAAAATCTGTAAGCCTTATTTTTATTATACCGCTATTCTAAATAGATATATACAGACTAAAGTTGCATTTTGATGACAGAATGAAGTTGATTTGGTTACTGTCTTTATTAAAGAAAAATTTCAACAGAGAAGCAGCAGTTAAAAAAAATAGATTTTTATGAAAAACTTGCTTATTTTCATAAAAGCAGTTAACCTGAAAAAGGAAGTGAACAAGATGAACGTGGTGAAATTTGGCGGAAGCTCTCTTGCTTCAGGAAGCCAGTTAAAAAAAGTACTTCAAATCATTAAAGAGGATCCAGCTCGAAAAGTTGTGGTTGTTTCAGCTCCTGGAAAGCGTTCATCTGAGGATGATAAAGTAACGGACCTCTTAATTTCGTTAGGCACAGCCGTTTTAAATAATGAAGAGTATCAAGGATTTCTGCAACGTATTATGGCCCGTTATATCAGCATAGCTGAAGAAGTAAACTTGGGCGAAGATATCATCAAAGAGATTCAAACGGATCTGCTTGCTTTAGTTGCCGGCAATAAACAAAAACCAGCTTACTATTTAGATGCGTTTAAAGCCAGTGGGGAAAACGACAATGCGAAATTAGTTGCAGCTTACTTCAATCAAGAAGGCCTGCCAGCTCGTTACATCAATCCACAAGAAGCTGGATTATTGGTAACAGATGAGCCTGGAAATGCGCGCGTGTTATCAGAATCCTATGATAACTTATACCAATTGCGTCAAATTGAAGAGGTTATCGTTTTTCCAGGGTTTTTCGGATATACCAAGACCGGAGAAGTCTGTACATTTTCTCGAGGTGGATCCGATATTACAGGAGCTATTTTAGCAAATGGTACCCAAGCTGCGTTATATGAAAACTTTACAGATGTTGATGCAATTTACGCCGCGAATCCTAACGTAGTGGAAAACCCTAAGAGTATTAAAGAACTAACTTACCGCGAAATGCGAGAACTCTCTTATGCAGGTTTTACTGTATTACACGATGAAGCTTTGCATCCTGCTTTTAAACAAGGCATTCCTGTGCAGATTAAGAATACAAACAACCCAGCAGCTCCTGGAACGAGTATTTTAAAAGAACGCCATTCAGCTGATCAAGGGGTTGTAGGCATTGCTAGTTCTAACGGCTTTTGCAGTATTTATATTGAAAAATATTTGATGAACCGCGAAGTGGGATTTGGACGTCGTGTTTTAGAAATATTAGAAGATCAAGAAGTCAGCTATGAACATATGCCTTCTGGGATTGACGATCTAACGATTATTTTAAGAGACCATCAGTTAACCGAAGAAGGCGAAGCGCATTTGCTAAATCGTTTGAAAAACGAGCTGCAGGCGGATAGTGTCGTGATTGAACATGATATAGCTCTGATTATGATCGTTGGCGAAGGGATGCGGCAAAAAATCGGTACCATGTCTAAAGCAGCCACAGCTTTCGCTGAAAGCAAAATCAATATTGACATGATCAATCAAGGTGCTTCAGAAGTCAGTGTAATGTTTGGGATCGGAGCCGAACAAGAAGATTTAGCCATCCAAGCTTTATATCAAGCTTTTTTTGAGAAATAATCAAATGAACAAAAAAGTATCTCTGGCAACGGACTTGTTAGAGATACTTTTTTTATTTACAGAAATAATGTTACGTATCAAGATTTTTTGTAGTTGAATCATTTGAAACTGACGGGCTTCGAAGCAGCCTTAAGCCATTGAGAATAACTAAAATAGTACTTCCTTCATGACCGACAACACCTAAAGGTAAATTGATAACTTGGAAAAGGTTGCTGAAAATCAAAAGGATGATGACGCTAATAGCAAAAATAATATTTTGCAACGTAATTTTTTTTAAGCGGTTAGACAGTTGGTGACTGTAAGATAACTGCGCAAGTTCATTTTTCATCAAAACAACATCTGCCACATCGATTGCAATATCTGTACCTG
>NZ_DAMDAK010000049.1:277-1512 GCF_032094055.1 Carnobacterium sp. | reverse complement strand
ACCATTGCAATCGTTCCGTATTGCTCTTTTAACTGCTTAATAAGTTGGGCCTTTTCGTCTGGTAAACAATTGGCTTTCACTTCATCAATCTCTAACTGTTTTCCGATTGCTTCACCAGTTGCCATATGATCACCAGTCAGCATAATAGTATAAACGCCCTGAGATTTGAAATAGCGGATCATTTCTTTAGCCTCTTTTTTGGGAATATCTTGCAGTCCAAAATAAGCAACGAGTTGATCGTTTCGGCTAACGTAAATAACTGTTTTTCCTTCTTTTTGGATTTTTTCAGCATCCGTGCTAAAAGTTGTGGTTTCGGTAGAGTTCACTACATATTCTTTTTTTCCAATTTTCCATTGGCTTCCAAAGGCCATTCCTGATAACCCATATCCCGTCAAATCATTCACATTTTCCATCATAAATGATGACTGACCTTGATCTTCAAAAGCTAGTACGATTGCTTTAGCTATCGGATGGGTAGACATTTTTTCTAAAGCTGTGCAAACCAGCTGAATCTTTTTTTTATCTTCTCCAGCCTTAAAAAAAGCATCTGTCATGACAAGGTTTCCTGAAGTCAATGTTCCCGTTTTATCAAAGGCGATCGCTTTAATCAGACCAAAATTTTCAAGATACGCGCCGCCTTTGAATAGGATCCCTTTTTTTGCTCCATTAGAAATAGCAGAAAGTGTTGCTGGAACAGCAGAAGCAACTAAAGCGCAAGGCGAAGCAACAGTTAATAAAACCATTCCTCTATAAAAGGATTCATTCCAACTCCACTGCAGAATAAAATAAAAGAAGGCAATCATAACCGGAACAGAAATAAGAACGACAGCTACATATTTATTTTCGATTTTTTCAATCATAGTGGCAGTTTTTGAAGGAGTACTTTGGGCTTCGTCGACCATTCGGAGGATTTTAGCAAAAAGAGTGTCAGAACTGTCTTTAGCAACTTGCATAGTAAAAGCTTCAGCTAAATTGATGGTTCCGCCAATCACTTCATCTCCTGCTATTTTCTCTATTGGAAGAGTTTCGCCTGAAACGGCCGATTCGTCGATCAATCCGTTCCCTGTTAAAATAACTCCGTCGATTGGTATGCTGGCTCCTTTTGGAACGAGTAATTTATCGCCTATTGTTAATGAATCGGTTGGTACTTCTATTATGACATCCTCTTTTTGGATCAATAGTGCATTTTCAGGTGTTAAATTCATCAAACCGGTGATCGCTTTCGTGCTTTTATT
>NZ_DAMDAK010000049.1:0-267 GCF_032094055.1 Carnobacterium sp. | reverse complement strand
GCATATACTTCAAGCGAACCGCTAAGCGAAAAAATAAAAATCAATAAGGCTCCTTCCATCCAGTACCCAATAAGAGAAGCTCCGATAGCAGCTAAAATCATTAAAATATCGACATTCAGCTTTTTATTTTCAACAGTGTCTTTCAGGCCTTCTTTAGCTTGATAAAATCCACCAATAATAAAGGATAAAATATAAAATAGAGGTGCAATTCGAACATAAGTATGTAACGATAAAAAGATACCTAAAATAATTAAACACCCGCTTAAA
>NZ_DAMDAK010000048.1:16475-19015 GCF_032094055.1 Carnobacterium sp. | reverse complement strand
TTTCAATATCTGAAATAATAGATGGGATATTAGCAACTAGATCTGATAATTGTTCCATCAAGACAGGTACGGTCTTAATAATAAAAGCAGCTGCTCCACCAAGAAAGAGAATCATAACTAAAATAATGGCATAACTGCGTTTAATTTTTACTTTTTGCAAAAGTTTAATCAAAGGATTGAATAAGTAAAATAAAAACCCTGCACTTAAAACGGGGATAAAGAGGGTCGAAAATAAAACGAAAATCGGATGGAAAACAAAGCTGATTCGTGTTGCAACATAAATAATGATAACGACCGCTAATAGCCATATTGTCCAAAATAACAACTTTGAATCTTTAACATATTTCATAAAAATAATCTCCTTTTTAAATCAGTACGGTACAACGGAACATGTATACATTCATCATCTACTATACTACCATGATTAACGGATTTATTTTACAATAGTTTGACTTCTAAAAAAGTCCTGGTATTTAATCTAAAAGAAAAGCAGACATACCAACTGATTTATGTTTTTAAAATTAAGCTGAATTCAAAAAAAGATTAAGGTAAGCGAAAAAGAGTTGCATTGAAAAGCAAATTGAGTTATGCTTTAAAACGTAACCTTTACGATTTAGTCGGAATAAGTTTATTTGCTTATTTTACTACATAAAATAAAGGGTAGTTAAAAAAATTAGTTAAGATCAGGAGGATGTATATGCAAAAGAAGAGAAAAGTTATGAGTTTAGTACTGACTGTTGTGGGAACCATTTTATTGCTTGTCGGTTGCGGAAACACAGGGAACCAGTCTAATAGGACCGATGGAGAAAATACAACTGGAAAGTTAAAAATCGTTACAACTTTTTATCCCATGTATGATTTCACAAAAAATATTGTGCAAGACAAAGCAGATGTCGCCATGTTGATCCCAGCTGGAACGGAACCGCATGATTTTGAACCGAGTGCAAAAATGATTGCCCAAATTGAAAATGCTGATGTCTTTATTTATAATAGTGATGAAATGGAAACTTGGGTACCGAGTGCGTTAAAAGCTATTGATACAAAGAAAGTAACGGTCATTAATGCCAGCAAAGGAATTGAATTTATTGAGCACGACGAACATGACGATCATGCGGAAACAGAAGAAGAGGAACACTCAAAAGAACACCATCACGCTGTTGATCCACATGTTTGGTTAGATCCTGTGCTAGCTCAAATAGAAGTCAAAAATATTCAAGAAGGGCTTGCAACAGTTGATACAGAAAATGCAGCCTCTTATCAAAAAAATGCAGCAGCTTACAACGAAAAATTAGCTGCATTAGATCAAGAATTTAAAGAGGCATTTAAAAATGCAACGAACCGTGTATTTGTAACCCAACATGCAGCATTTGCTTATTTAGCAAAACAATATGAGTTAACTCAAATTTCGATTTCTGGTTTATCTGCTGAAACAGAACCCAGTCCAGCAAAGCTAGCTGAATTAACCGAATATGTAAATAAATACCATGTAGAATACATTTATTTTGAAAATAATGCCTCTTCAAAAATAGCTGAAACGTTAGCTAATGAGGTAGGGATAGAATTGGCTATTTTGGATCCAATTGAAGGAGTTACTCAAAAAGAGCAAGAAGCCGGTGTTGATTAC
The DNA here is from genome assembly GCF_032094055.1 of Carnobacterium sp. Classification (GTDB taxonomy): domain Bacteria; phylum Bacillota; class Bacilli; order Lactobacillales; family Carnobacteriaceae; genus Carnobacterium_A. The sequence continues at coordinate 17,391 of NZ_DAMDAK010000048.1, read as the reverse complement.
ATTCAAGTAATGAAAAACAATCTTGAAGCATTAAAGAAAAGTATTTATTAAAATTGTCCAGAAAAAAACAATAATGATATTCTTTTAACCTAAAAAGTAAACTCTTGAAATCAATAAATGATTTTAAGAGTTTTTTTGTAAAGTCGTATAAGATGCGGAAAAATAATTAACTTGTTAAAATGAATCTATAAGATCAAAATCGCAAAACCAAAAAAAGGAAGGAGATCGACTAATGACTGATTCAACTTCTCAAAATCCGCTAAATCAATATTTTAATGGAACTTATCCTAAACAATATCAAGAGACTCCTGGTATTCAAGGAAAAATGGATCCTTTGCCTGATTGCGGGGAAACGTCGTATAAAGGAAGCGGAAAATTGGTTGGCAGAAAAGCATTGATTACAGGCGGAGATTCAGGGATAGGTCGCGCAGAAGCGATAGCCTATGCGCGTGAAGGTGCCGACGTGGCGATCAATTATTTACCGGTAGAACAATCAGACGCTGAAGAAGTAAAAGAACTGATTGAAGCAGAAGGACGAAAAGCAGTATTGATACCTGGAGATTTAAGTGATGAATCTTTTTGCCAAGATTTAGTGAAACAAGCTTATACCGAGCTAGATGGTCTAGACGTATTGACTTTAGTTGCTGGCCAACAGCAAGCTGTAACAGATATTACTGAATTACCAACTGACCAACTTCGTAAAACATTTGAAGTGAATGTCTTTTCATTATTCTGGGTAGTAAAAGCTGCCTTGCCTTATTTGCCAAAAGGAGCTTCTATCATTACGACAACTTCTGTACAAAGTTTTGACCCAAGTCCTATTTTGCTGGATTATGCTGCTTCGAAATTTGCCATTACGGGATTTACACGTGGTTTGGCTAAGCAATTAGCTCCAAAAGGAATTCGGGTCAATTCA
>NZ_DAMDAK010000048.1:15289-16465 GCF_032094055.1 Carnobacterium sp. | reverse complement strand
CAGTTGCTCCTGGTCCAATTTGGACACCATTACAAATTACTGGTGCACAACCGAGCGAAGCTATACCTGAATTTGGACAACAGACACCGCTGAAAAGAGCGGGTCAACCAGTAGAACTAGCAGATGTTTATGTGTTCCTCGCTTCGACTAGTTCAAGTTATGTGACTGCCCAAGTTTACGGTGTAACGGGTGGAACAGAAATTGCGTAATTTATTTTTTTGTTGCTAAAAAGAAACATGGTTTATTAATAAAACTAAATCTCTCGCTTTAAGCATAATATACTTAAAGTGAGGGATTTTTAGGTGGAGACAATAAAACAGAGTGTTCAACTTTCGCAGCATTTTTGAAGGAGATACCGTCTTTTGTTATTTTTAGTGAATTTAGTAACAAAGAATAGCAGACAAAAATTGGTTGGAAACTGTTATTTCTTCTTGTGATTATGAACGGTAACCGTATGAAGAATAATAGATAATAAGGTAAAAAATAAAACTGCGAATGCTAGCCAGCGTACCCAAAAATTAGTTAAATTTAAAAGACCCAGTTTAGCTAATCCTTCTTCCATTCCCATCACCAAAAGGGAAGAAAAAGCAATCATAAAGAATAATTGAATATAGCGTTTCAACAGATCGTGCTCCTTTTCAATAGTTTGTTGTAAGGATAAGCCTAAGTTGTAGCATTCCTCTTTTTTTCGTGAAGGAAGAGAGGTCATTTTCCATGTATTGGTTAATACTACTTCGCCAATAGGTTTCATTCCGGCAGCAGAAAAAACAGTTTGGACGCTATTAAAAGTAGTATCAGTCAAGCCAGTCACTATGTTTTCCAAAGCTGTTTTATAGCAGCTGGTAATGGTAATATACTTTTTACCTTTTAATTTTCCAGGTTTTAAATCCCCATTTTCAGTTGTTTTGACTGCGTATGGCCGCAAACAATCGAGAAAATTTTTCGCTATGCCGCTGATTTCTCCCCAATAAGTAGGCGCTGCTAAGACAATGCAGTCACTTTCCAATACCTTAGAGTAAAGCTTACGTGTGTCGGGATGGCTCATCTTTACTTGGTACTCGTCTAAATAAAGCAATTCAGTTATCAAGCCAGCGTTACTTGCACCGGCCAAAACTTCTTCCAACATTTTTGCAGTTTTCCCTTTATGGTTATAACTGCCTAAAATGCCCAATATTT
>NZ_DAMDAK010000048.1:14220-15279 GCF_032094055.1 Carnobacterium sp. | reverse complement strand
AACACTCCTAACAAATTCCTTATGCTTTAAGTATACCATATGATGGTTTTTATGCTTTTTTTACATTTCCTAAAAGTTGCGAGATAAATTCCGAGGAAACTGATGAACATTATATAGTAAAATAAGCAGCTTTTTAAACAAAATTTCATAAAAAAAACATTTTTGTTAGCGGAGAATGTGTTCTATGGTAGAATGGTAAATGGCAATTTTTTTAAGCACAGCTCTGCTGATTTACCTAATTTGGAGGAAGAATATGAAGAAAATAAAAGTAAAAAAATTGTTTCTCACTATGCTATTGGTAGGAATTTTTATAATCATGAGCCTATTTTATGTACATAAGAGTGTGGAAACTCAAGAAAAAGAAGTCAAAATTACGCTCTTAGCTACTTCTGATGTTCACGGACGCTTTATGCCGTGGGATTATGCGATTGATGAACCAAATCTAGAAGGCAGTTTAACACAACTTCAAACCCTTATAAAAGAAATCCGTCAAGAAAATCCCAATACTATTTTATTGGATGCAGGAGATATGATTCAAGATAATTCAGCTGAACTTTTTAACGACCAGTCTGAATCGCCTATGATGGTAGCTATGAATGAGATGGGATATGATGTATGGACTCTTGGCAATCATGAATTTAATTTTGGGATGGATACCCTGACGAAAATAGCTGATCAATATACGGGTATTAAGTTAGCCGGAAATGTTTATAAAAAAAACGGCGAACGCTTTTTACCAGCTTCTACTGTTATTGAAAGGGCTGGAATCAAAATCGGCATTATCGGAATGGTGACTCCCATGGTGACAGAATTTGAGAAAGGTAGTTCACATTTAGACGGTATCGAAATTAGGAGTGCGATCAAAGAAACGAAAAAAGCGGTAGCTGATTTAGACGGAAAAGCAGATGTAATAGTTGGTTTAGTCCATATGGGCTTAGAAAATGAATACGACGTTGCTGGAACTGGTGTCCAGGGACTTACTAAAGCTGTTCCTGAATTGGATGCTATTTTTGCTGGGCATGCACATGAACTGATTAAAGAGACGGAATCAAACGGCAT
>NZ_DAMDAK010000048.1:3616-14096 GCF_032094055.1 Carnobacterium sp. | reverse complement strand
AATGAAATAGTAGGTGAGCTGAAAGGAATGAATTTAGTTCCCGAAGACACAATCAAGGGCATCCCAGCAGTTCAAACACAAGAGACTCCTTTGATAGACTTTTTACATGAAGTGATGCTCTACTACAGTCATGCAGATGTCGTTGCTCATCAAATTGATAACGATCAAGCTTCATTAGAAATCGGAGCGATTCGAAAAAAAGATTTAGGGTATAATTACCAATTTGAGGATGGAGACGTTTCTGTTTACAAAGTAACTGGCCAGGATTTAAAAGATTATATGGAGTGGGCTGCTGGTTATTTTAATACCGCCCAACCGGGAGATGTCACGATCAGCTTTAATGAAAAGCGGCGAACAGCTGATAAAGTGACGAACGATTTATTTGGAAATATCAAGTATGAAATAGATTTAAGTGAAGAACCAGGAAACCGAATCAAACAGTTACGTAAACTAGATGGTACGCCCATCAAGATGGATGACTCATTAAAACTAGGAATGAACTCAAGAAGAATGGAGTTTCTACGTTCAAAAGGCGAATTATTTTCAAATCGAGAATTTAATAAAATATGGGAATCTCAAGCCGAAAGTGCATATGGTGCAACAGAAGGCACTCTTCAAAAACTGGCCACTAAATATTTAGTAGAAGAATTGAATGGGACATACACACCAGAACTAAAAAACAATTGGAAAATAGTGGGAATAGAGACCGAATCTCCAGCTTATTCAGCTGTTGTCGAACTTGTCAATAAAGAGATTTTAGATATACCCCGCTCAAAAGAGGGAAGCGGAACGAATATAGCCTCTATCAATGTAGCTAAGCCGGTTACTAAAGAAGAAGTCAGTTACTTGTCTTCAAAAGCTAATGTGGACAAAAAGCAATTTGCGGATGTGAAGACAACAGGTGAGTTTTATTTACAGTTAGTTCAAGCATTAAAAGAACAAGAATCCGTTAACGATAAATAGGAAATTTATTTAACCTATTTTTAGCTATTTGTAGGAAAGGAAAAAATAATGAAGAAAAGTACCTCTCTCTGCTGGATGATTGGCTTATTATGGAGTATCTTCTTTGTATTATGGAGTCCAGAAGTCTACGGTCAGACGGAAAGCGTGACTAATCAATACGCAAGTAAAGATTCAGCAGATTCAGTGGTAGATAAGAAGGCTGATTTGCCAGAAATCTATCAAAACACAAAGATTTATAATGGGATGCTCTCTTTTGATAGAAAACTCTCTTATGAGATAAAAAATCAAGAAGGGACGATGACAGATATTCCAGTAAATAAAACTGGAAAATTTGCTGTGGATTTTGGTGAAAAAGAGTTTAAGGTTGGAGACACGCTTATTTTTCACATAATTAGTGATGAACCAGCTGGAATGGAAGAGACTATTGAGAAGCAAATTTTACCAGCAACAGCAGGTAAAGAAGTTATTTATATTGAAGCAGGATCTTCTGAAGAAAAAGAACTTGAAGCAAACACGGTTTTACCTACGCTCTATCCCTATACCAAACACTATATGGGCACAACAGTCCCTGGTTCTTCTATTCGGTTATTAATCAATACACAATTAAGCGATCAAATCCAAGCGGATGCTGTGACTGGAGAATTTACACTGTCTTTTGATGATCAAGAATTACAAACAGGGCAAGTGATCCAATTCATTTTGTTATCTAATGGGATTACACATCTCATGGAAAAGATGGTTTCAGAACCGACAGAAGAGTGGAAAAAACGAGTAGCTGAAATCAAACAAGCTACTGAATTACCAGATATCTATCAAAACATGGGGAATTACGCTGGAAAAACCATTTCCGAAGCAACGATAACCCTTAACTACCGTGATCAATTGGAGGCTGAAAGCACAGCTGATAAAAACGGTAATTTTATCTTTGATTTAAGCATGCTCACCGAAATAAGTGCAGAAGACAGCCTTGAGATTACAATAACGGATACAACAGGTGTGTTTGCAACTTTTGAAAAAGTGGTTTTATTGGAAAAAAGTCAGGCGGATAATGAGGAACAAGTCTCCGATTTAGAAATAGGAGAAGAAAATAAACTACCAGAGGTTGACGAGCATCAAGAGTCTCTTACGAAAAATGAAAGTCAAAAGAAGACGAAAGACAAACAGAGATCGCCGCTGGAGGAGATTACTGATAAAACTCATTTTTCGCTGTTACCTGATTCAACGGAACCAGGAAAAACAGCACATGTAAAAAATGAAGGAACTGCATTACCTGAATCAGAAAATGAAACCATCCTGTTTTCTTCAGCAAAGGAAAATACTGAAGTATTGGAAAAAAGTAAAAATGAAGCTGGAAAGTCAGCAGATAACGATTCTACTGCTCTAATGGGGCTTGTTGTGCTAGGCACGCTTGTGATGTCCGCATTTTTATATAAATATTAAAGGCAAACTCCAAAAATAAATAAAGAGATTCTTTTTAAACCTGCTGCTTTTGCAGTGGGTCTTTTTTTTCTGTTCCTCTTATTAAAGGGTTTAGTCTTACAGTTTTGAAATCCAAGTCTTCCGAAGAATTTTAAGAATAGGACGTATAGTTAAGAAGATACTGGCTAATAAATAAATAACACTACCATAAACAGCAGGAGCACCAAAAAGATTCAATAAACTACCAGCTACAAACATTAATCCAGTGATAACATCATTCGTTAATGAAATAATTTGGTATTTTTGTTGGAAATAAATTTTGAAACGTTTGGATTTAATGACAACATCATTTTTTTTATGATTGATTTCTGGCATAACTGTTCTTCCTTTCTTAAGCGATTATTTTTTAGTGTTTACTATAAACTTATTTTATCAAATAATGTCTGAAAACTCAGGTGATAAGGTAGCTCAAGTTATCCAGTCGTATTGGAGAGGAGCGATAGACCCCATCCATCAAGTTTTTGGTCCATCCATAAATATTAAGGCACTTCAATGGCACTTCTCTAATAGAAACGCTAGAATAAAGAAAAGAATAGCGATTACAATTACTAGGTTGAAGAGAGGGCTGTCTATTATGTATGAAAGTATTGTGTTAAAGGTTGCTTTTGGATTAATCGGGTTATTGTTTTTTACCCGTTTATTAGGGAAAAAAAGTATGTCTGATATTACACCATTTGATTTAATTTATACTTTGGTACTGGGAGGCCTTTTGGAAGAATCAATCTACGATGAAAAAATCCATTTAGTCCATTTTTTTCTAGCTTTGACGGTATGGGGAGTTATGATTTACAGTATTGAAACGCTCGTACAAAAAAATGATAGAATCAACAAATGGATCAAAGGTGAGCCCTGCGTTTTAGTGCAGGATGGACAGCTGAATATCAAGGGATTGAACAGCAATCATGTAGAAATGGAACAGTTAAGAACGATGATGAGGCAGCAAAACTGTTTTTCTTTGCAAGAAGCAAAACATGTGATTCTTGAAACAGGCGGAACGATTAGTGTGATGAAAAATGAAAAAGAAGATACGATATTGACCATTCTTTTAATCGATGAAGGGAAATTAAGTGGAAAAGCATTGGACAGTATTCATAAAACAGAAGATTGGTTACGGGAACGGTTAAGAAAAGAAGGACAGACGCAAATAGAGGAAATTGCATATGCTGAATGGTCGAGTGAACGAGGTCTATATATTAAAACTTATGCTGATTCAATAAAAGAACCTTATGAAATTGATGGTTAATAAATAAAAATATCCTATCCTTTCTTTAAACAAAAAGGATAGAATATCTTTATTCAAAGGCTACAGCGATCATCAATGCGTCGATTGGATCAACTACTTGATCAATAACATAGACTGTTGTTCCATCTTGCCAAAGGATCCGGTTGGTTTCACGCTCCGAATCAAGATGAGCATAACCATGCGGGTTAGGAACAGGAAGACTGTTCTTTTCTAAGAATTCTACTGCTTCTTTCGCTAATTCAGTACCTTGTTCGCCATTTGAGGTTCTGGCATGGACAGCCAAAGCCCATTGGCCTTCATTCCAGCCAGTATACACAGAACCGGCTCCTGCATCTTGATAGCCGGTAATATCATACCCTAGATCGACTTCTTGTCCGCCTTGTTCACTAAACGTTTGATGGGCTATTTGATCGTCAGCTTCTTTTTGAGAAGGATATTGTTGAACCGTTAATTGGGCGATTTTTTCAGCTGAGCTGGTACCATCGGTTAACTGCTGATTGTTAATCGGGATTGGTTCATCACTTTCATAAAAGACAACAGCATAGGTGCCTGCTTCGGATGAAGTAGTCGCACTTAGATGTTTGCCCTCTTTCATTGGGAGTTGTTTAGGCAAATTGATAGGCGCATCGGTATAGAGTTCATTTTCAATGGCTTCAAGAACCTCTTGTTGAGATAAAGCAGCGGGTTGTTCGCTCGAACTTGTTGATGAAGCCGCACTTGATTGACTGTCTGCTTCACTGCTAGACCTTTCTTCAACTGTGCTTTCCTGACTGCTGCTTTGGCTAGTTTCTTCTGCAGAACTTGCTTGAGAAGATGTGCTATTTGTTTCATTATCAGTGGCGTTGTTCATTGAACAGCCGGCTAATACTGCCATTGTTATAAATGCAGGAAACAAAGCCTTTTTATTTATCATAAAACCATCCTTTCTTAAACTGAAAAAGTTTTCTATAATTATTATAAAAGATCTGAACCATGATACCTAATGATTTGTTTTAGTATGATCAGGTAAAAAAGGTAACATCTTCTTAACTTTCTTTAATAACGCTTCGACTACTTTAGTGCCTAACATACCGGTGGCGCCCGTGATTAAAATTTTCATATGAAACCTTCTTCTAGTTACAAATTGAAAGCGTTTGTGCATACAAATAGTTTACACTTGATTAAACAGTTAATCAACTTAAAGACCATAAACGAATTTCTCTGTTAGTGACAAATAACAACCTATTCTTTAAAGGCAAGAAGAAAATAGGGCAAAAGCAGTATTAAAATCGGATGTGGATTAGCAGAATGCAGCTGTCAAAATGTAAAAAAATACTGTATACTAAAAGATAGGATTTTAAAAAAAATAAAGATAGAGGCGCGGTTTTTAAGAGTACAACTAGTGAGAGGGCACGATGAAGTAGTTGGAAAGGGAAAATCGCCGAAGTGTTTAACAGAGCCAAACTGTTGGATGCTGGGGCTGGGCAGAATATGTTCAGCACTGTCACAAAATTTCAGGCATGAATTTGTGGAGGACTATCAACAAAGGGTATCGAATTGTGTGAATCCATACATAAAGTGCGCCTTGAGTTGAATAGAACTCAAGGCGTTTTTTTGCGTTCAAATTAAGAAAGGGAGTAAGAAAATGAAGAAGAAAATTGGTTTGGTTTCAGTCTTAGCCATTTTTATGGTAGTTGCTGCTAATATGGATTTCTCAAATGGAGACGGTTCTGCTGTCAATTATGGTTGGTTTACATTAGTACCGCCTCTTGTTTCAATAATATTAGCCTTTGTAACTAAAAATGTTATTATCTCATTATTTATTGGTATTTTTTCAGGAGCATATGTGCTTCATTTAGCAACGAGCAATTCTTTTTTTGCGATTATACAAGCATTTTTAAGTGTTGTAGACTATGCGTTGACTTCTTTGGCTGATCCTTGGAATGCGGGGATCATTCTCCAAGTTTTAACAATAGGCGGATTAATTGCCTTAATGACTAAAATGGGAGGCGCAAAAGCTGTTGCTGCTGCTTTGTCAAATAAAGCCAAAGGCCCTAAAAGTGCTCAAGTGATTACATGGATTTTGGGAGTACTGATGTTTTTTGATGATTACGCTAATTCCTTAATTGTTGGACCTGTGATGCGGCCAGTGACGGATGAAAAACATGTCTCTAGAGAAAAATTAGCCTTTATTGTTGATGCAACGGCAGCTCCGATTGCCGGAATAGCCTTAATTTCAACTTGGGTAGGGTATGAAGTGGGTTTGATCAAGGAGGGGTATGAAGCGATTGGCCAAACAGTCAATGCTTATGGTATTTTTGTTCAAACGTTACCTTATCGATTTTATAATTTCTTAATGTTGGCTTTTGTATTAGCGACTATTCTGTTATTAAAAGAATTTGGTCCCATGCTGAACGCTGAAAAAAAAGCACGTAATCGTACTCTATATGACGAAGATGAGTTGAGTATGGTCTCGTCAAAAGAAATTGATGAGATGGAACCAGCTGAAGGAACAAAATTAAGCATTTGGAATATGATTATTCCAATCGGTACGCTAATTGTAGCGGCATTTGTTGGTTTTTATTTCAATGGATACAATGCAATTATGGAAAATGGAGAAGCTGCAGCGATAGCAGTTCTGAAAACAAATCCTTTATCTCTTTTGGCCATCCAAGAAGCTTTCGGTGCTTCAGATGCGAGTATCGTGTTGTTTCAGGCAGCTTTACTGGCAAGCCTCATAGCCATGACGATGGGTGTATCACAAAAGACCTTTACATGGGGTGAAGCAGTCGACACTTGGATCAATGGAATGAAATCTTTGATTATTACGGGAGCAATTTTATTGCTGGCTTGGTCATTGAGCGCTGTTATCAGAGAATTAGGTACAGCAGAATTTTTAGTTTCTTTGTTATCTGATACAATGCCTGTATTCTTACTGCCGACTATTGTCTTTATTCTAGGTTCAATTATTTCGTTTGCGACTGGGACATCTTATGGCACAATGGGAATTTTAATGCCGCTGGCCATTCCATTATCAGCAGCATTATCCAACAATCCTGATTTTATTATCACCACAACTGGAGCCGTTTTGACAGGGGCTATTTTCGGCGATCACTGTTCACCGATTTCCGATACAACTATTTTGTCATCGATGGGAGCAGGAGCAGATCATTTAGAACATGTAAAGACCCAATTGTTGTATGCGATCGTGGTTGCAGCCATCGCTGTTATTTTCGGATTTATTCCTGCTGGTTTAGGGCTATCCATTTGGATCGTGTTGCCGATTGCATTGATCGTAACAGTTGCTGTTGTTTACTTCTTCGGTAAACGTGTGACTGAATCCGCTTCTGAAAGCCTAAAATAAAAGGTGTAACAAAGCTTAAAGTGGTATCTTTTGATTAGAAAAATAAAGTATGTCATACTATATTTACTAATTAATTGGGGGTATTAAAATGGCAGATGAAAGAGAAAAAGCGTTAAAAATTATTTCTAAAAACAATATTGGCGTCTTATCCACTGTTTCAGATAACAAACCCAAAGCTTATTATATGACCTTTTTTAATGAAGGTTTCGTTTTATACACATTAACAGATAAAAGAACCACCAAAGTAAAAGAGTTAGAAGAAAATCCGAATGCATTTGTATTATTAGGATATGAAGAAGGCGTCTTGAATAAAGATTATGTAGAGATCGAAGGGAAGCTTTCTCTTACTGATGATCAGTCTTTAATTGATCATCTATGGAGCGCGTACATGAACGTTATCTTTGATGGGAAAGATGATCCTAATATTCTGATTTTACAATTAAAACCAGAGACAGCAAGACTGCGAGGAACAAAAAATAACGATGCGATTCCGATTGATCTTAGCTAATAAACCAAGATCAGAAAAAAGAGTGCTAACTAACGGCAATTTTTATTGCATTAGTTAGCGCTCTTTTTATTTTTCTGAATTAGGAAGAAAGGATCATCAGCTGATATTTTTTAGGGAATCAATTGTAACCCTACTTTGGAATTGGTTGATGCGTTCATCAAGAATCTGTCCCTGTTCTATAATTAAGGCTTGATCTAAAACGTTATTGGGGCGGCTCTCAACTAAGTCATCAATGTATTTAGCGGTTTCTTGTGAAATTGCACTTGAAGAAGTCTGATAAAAAATAGTTGGTGTATGATCGACTGTGTAGTGAACAATCCCCTCTACTTCATAAATGGGATGAGCTAATGTTGTAGGGATAGTCGTTTCAATTGCGCCATTTTCATCACAACTGACATCAATGATCATTGTACCTTTTTTTAATTTTTTCAGATCTTTTTGATAAATCAGATGGTCTGTACGGACAGTATCCCATAAAATTGCATTAACAATTACATCAAAGTTAGCCATTTCTTTCCGGAACAGTGCTTCTTGTCTGCGGTCATATACTTGGACATCCGCCCCTAAACTCGTTAAGATTTTTTGAGCTCCACGAGCTGTGTTGCCACGACCTAAAAGTGCCACTTTGGTATCATATGGCATAACACCATTCAATTGATAAGCATGCATGACCGCTGCTTCGCCGGCCAATTCATTATTGCGCCAGTAAGAATGTCGGTTATCTTCATACATATCTTCCCAAGCATAGGCAGAAAGACCATTAGCTATTAAGATTTCTGTTACTTCTTTGCTTTGGACTGCATGAATCCAGCCAAAAAGAGTTTGTCCTGATTGCAAGCTTTTTAAAAAATCAGCATCGCCAATTTTAGGATCGCAAATAATATCTTGTGACAAAGCAACTTGTCTTGAAACAATTTGGCAGCCTAAAGCCGCATATTCGTTATCAGAAATATTTAAATCGCTTCCATAACCTTGTTCAAAAAACAGAACTTCTCGATGCTGAATGTGTGCAACATCTCTAGGCAGCAAAGCAATTCGTTTTTCACCAGTTTTATGGCTGTTGACAAACCCAATAGTTTTCACTTGTTCTTGTAGCATATTCCTAACCTCCTATGTGTAATCATTATGTGCGAGAAAGCCGGACATAGTACTTCATTATCTCATTAATATAGTTTCATTACAAATTCACTTAAAAAAAGAAAAAAACAAGTCAAAAGCTGACGAATAGTCAGTACCTTTTGGCTTGTTTTTCATCAAAATGAGTGTTTTTTTGTTAGATTCTTCCGCGATCACGCTCTTTTTCAAAAAAGATAGCATGGTTTACTTGGTTAAATTAAAACTTTGCTCAATTAAGTTATAAACTTCTTCTTTTGAATCTATATCTTTTAAAACAAGGGATATCCAGTTTTCCTTATCCATATGATATCCGGACAAAATACTCTTTCCATCTCTTAAACCGTCACTCATCTCGGGAGGACACTTTAAATTTAGAATATCTATTTCGTCATTTCCATCTAAACCTAATTTTTCTGGGAGAACATTCATTACAAGACCATACCATTTTTCGTTAGATTCATGTCTTAAAGCAGCATAGTGTGGAAATTTTTGAAATGGGTAATCAGGAGATGTATTGAAGTTTTCTTTAATGTGCTTAAAAATATCTTTTCTTGTTAACATACTGAATCAGTCCTCCAATAATTTAAATAGATTTTTGGTATTTCCAATCCAGATGGAACAATAGTGATTTTTTTAAGTCATCTTCATAATCGATGTGAAGGTAAATACATCTTAGTAACTGTCAATATTAAGTCTTTTGTATGAAACAATAGGACTTGTTTGTTGCATCGTCCTGATCTGTCTGGTCAATGTGATTGTACCAAACTTTTTTATAAACTATCAAACTTTATTTCAAGCCACAAATGATTCGCGAAAGAACGTTTTATTATTCAACAGTCACGCTTTTAGCAAGATTTCTTGGTTTATCTACGTCGTTCCCACGTTGCAAGCTAGTATAATAAGCCAACAATTGGGTGGGAATGACACTGACTAATGGAGTAAGTAAAGGATTGACTTTTGGCAAGATGAACTGATCGCCTAGTTGTTCTAGTCCTTCCATAGCAAAAACGATTGTATTCGCTCCGCGGGCTTGAACTTCTTGTACATTTCCACGTGTATGTCCAGCGATACCTTCATCCGTAATAACCGCGATTACTGGAGTGCCTTCTTCAATCAATGCGATCGTTCCATGTTTTAATTCTCCAGCAGCAAAGCCTTCAGTCTGTACGTAAGAAACTTCCTTCAGTTTTAGTGAAGCTTCCATAGCTACATAATAATCAACTCCGCGACCAATATAAAAAGCATTGCGGCTGATACTTAAATAATCTGCTGCCATTTGTTCGATTTGATATTTTTCAGAGAGAATACTTTCCATCCCGCTGGCTACGATTCCAAGATCGTGACCAATGGAATCCTGTACAACTAGACCTGTTTCTTTACCTGCCACTTCGGCTAATATGGCTAAAACGGCGATTTGAGCAGTATAAGCTTTGGTAGAAGCGACAGCTATTTCAGGGCCGGCATGTAACAGTAGAGTAAACTCTGCTTCGCGAGAAAGTGTTGAGCCAGCTACATTGGTTAAGGTTAAAGAAGGGTGGTCCATCTCATTGACTTTAACCAACACTTGACGGCTGTCTGCTGTTTCTCCGCTTTGTGACAAGAAAATGAAGAATGGTTTTTTGGTCAATAAAGGCATATTGTGTCCAAATTCACTGGATAAATGAACTTCAGTAGGGATATGAGTTAGTTTTTCTAACAGCTGTTTCCCTACCCATCCTGCATTGTAACTCGTTCCGCAAGCTACGATATAAATCCGATCACTGGCAATCAATTTAGCAAGAATGGTTTTATCTAATTCAAATACCCCTTCATCATTTTGATAAGCTTG
>NZ_DAMDAK010000048.1:441-3606 GCF_032094055.1 Carnobacterium sp. | reverse complement strand
CCGTATAAGCTTCTCGTTCGATCACTTCATTCAGCTGGTTTTCGATGGTAATCGTATCGCGAGATAGCGTCACAACTTCGCCGTCGGTCAACTCGATAAATTGATTTGTTTCTTGAATCATTGCCATGGCATCACTACAAATAACATTAAATCCGTCGCCTTTCCCAACTAATAAAGGACTTTTATTTTTAGCTGCGTAAATGATTTCGGGCTGCTCATTGTCAATTAATGCTAATGCATATGATCCTCTTAAAAGCGCAGCTGTTTCTTTAAAAGCTTCAAGGGTAGAAACAGCGTTTTTTTCTACCAAATGAGCTATGAGCTGGACAATAATTTCTGTGTCCGTATCGCTTGTTAAGTGAATGTTAGTTAAATAAGCCTGTTGAAGTTCTTGAAAGTTTTCAATTACACCATTATGAACAAGAGTAAAACGGCCATTAGCTGATTGGTGTGGATGAGCATTTTCTATACTTGGAACCCCATGAGTCGCCCAACGAGTATGTCCAATACCTGAGGTAGCTGCTGCAGTTGAGTCAACTACTTTTCTTAACGCAGCAATCCGTCCTTGTTCTTTAAATAAATAATTTCTTTTATCTTCATCAATAACAAAAATACCGGCAGAGTCATAACCTCGATACTCTAATTTTTCCAAACCTTGCAGCAAGATGTCTTTAGCATCTCGGTTTCCAATGTACCCAACTATTCCACACATGAACTTTTCCTTCTTTCTATATTTATAGCGTTAAGAGACGGGATGTTTTTTGGTTAGTCATAGCTTCTCAGCAGTAAGGTACACTAGCTGATCCATCAGTGTTATGAACTAGACCAAATCAAATCGTTTTGAAATTGGTATATACTGATTTTATTAAAATGTTTTTAAAAACATGATAATAGTATTATTAATATAATGAAATGTCAACAGAATGTTTTTGTTTTTTTGTTATTGGTATATATGTAAAAAAGAGATTAAATGATAATACCAATTATGTATCTGCAGCTTTGGCACGAGCGATTTTGCCAAAGTTGTCACTAGTAGTTATTGTAATCGCATACATTAGAAGCTAAAATTCGTAATAGATAGAAGTACAAAGTGAATTTTGAGGAGGAAGTAATGTGGAACAAACCGAAAGCGGGAAAAAAGGAAGTAAAGCATTTATCCAACGAGTGGGTAGTTACTTAAGTGGGATGGTTATGCCGAATATTGGGGCTTTTATTGCTTGGGGAATTATCACAGCTCTTTTTATTCCAGATGGTTACTGGCCAAATGCAGATCTAGCATCCATGGTAGATCCAATGTTGAAATTTTTGTTGCCTTTATTGATTGGTTATACAGGCGGAAGTATGGTGTATGGTCAACGCGGAGCAGTCGTTGGAGCAATTGCCACATTTGGCGTTATTATTGGATCTGAAGTTCCAATGTTTATCGGAGCTATGGCGTTAGGTCCATTTGGCGGTTACTGTATCAAAAAGTTTGATGACTTTTTCGGAGACAAGATAAAAGCCGGCTTTGAAATGCTGGTCAATAACTTTTCAAGTGGAATTATTGGATTTATTTTAGCGATTGGTGCTTACTATGGAGTAGGACCCTTTGTAACAGTTCTAACTGGAGCAATGGCAAGCGGCGTTGCTTGGATAGTAAATGCAGGACTATTGCCGTTAGCGAATATCTTTATTGAACCAGCTAAGATTCTATTTTTGAATAATGCAATCAATCATGGAATTCTAACACCGCTAGGAATTGAACAAGCTGCGGAAACGGGTAAGTCAATTCTTTTCTTATTAGAAGCTAACCCAGGACCAGGATTAGGTCTCTTATTAGCGTATACTTTCTTTGGTAAAGGTGCCGCTAAATCTTCTGCACCTGGAGCTGCGTTAATCCAATTCGTCGGTGGGATTCATGAAATCTATTTCCCTTATGTTTTAATGAAACCCCTACTTTTCTTAGCGGTTATTGCTGGAGGCGTAGCTGGAACATTTACAAACACGATTATGGGTTCTGGTTTAGTCGCAGCAGCATCGCCAGGTTCGATCATTGCGGTCTTAGCAATGGCTCCTAAAGGAGGATACCTAAGTGTTATATTAGGTGTTATTGCTGGAGCAGTTGTTTCCTTCTTAGTAGCGATGATTATTTTGAAAGCAGATAAATCTCATTCAGAGTCAGATGATTTTGAAGCTAAACGTCAAGAAGCACAAGCGATGAAGGCTGAATCAAAAGGAGCAAACACAACTGCAACTTCAACAGTGGCATCTCCTGACGACGTAGCAAAAGTTAAGCAAGCAACCATTTCAAAAATTATTTTTGCTTGTGATGCAGGCATGGGGTCTAGCGCGATGGGAGCTTCTATTTTACGCAAAAAAGTAAAAGATGCAGGAATGGATATTTCGGTAACGAATTCATCTATCAACAATTTGAAAGATGAAGAAGGGCTGCTAGTGATTACACAAGAAGAATTGACCGCTCGAGCCAAACAAAAGACACCTCATGCGACACAAGTTTCAGTTGAGAATTTCTTGAACAGTCCTAAATATGAAGAAATTATTGAAAATTTAAAAAACAATCAATCGACAGTTGATGAAACAGTGACAGCAAGACCGATGGATACAGGAGATGCAGGAGAAGCTCTAGACCTGGCTCGGAGAAGCTCTTGATACTGTTTCAAAAATCATCTTTGCTTGTGACGCGGGTATGGGTTCTAGTGCAATGGGAGCTTCTATTTTACGCAAAAAAGTGAAAGAAGCTGGCTTAGGTATTTCGGTAACGAACTCATCTATCAACAACTTGAAAGATGAAGGCGGACTAGTAGTTGTTACACAAGAAGAACTAACAGCACGTGCCAAACAAAAAACACCTCATGCAACACACGTTTCAGTTGAAAATTTCTTGAACAGCCCTAAATATGATGAACTTGTTAATAAGTTAAAAAAAGCTGGAAATAAGTAAGTAGACTGGAAGGCATATTGCTTTAGCTGATTGATGGATTAGTATAGGATAAGTTATGTAAATAAGGTGATTTTCTTGTACAGAATACAACTTTGTGAATTAAGCTGAGTCTAGTAAATAAGTGTGTTTTTCCTAAATCTAAATATGAGGAGAGTAAAAACAGTGAAGCAACAGCACTGTTTTTACTCATTTTGATGTTTTGGAAAGGAGGGGAATTCCTATCA
>NZ_DAMDAK010000048.1:0-431 GCF_032094055.1 Carnobacterium sp. | reverse complement strand
TCAACATTTCTAAAAGAGAAAAGAAAATACTTGAACTGCTCTTGGAACAAAAAAACGGAGTAACGTTAGATCTTTTGACTGAGCTGCTTCATGTCAGTAATCGGACAATTTATCGTGAACTATCGAGTCTTGAAAGCACCTTAGCCAAATACCAAATCAAGCTAGTTCGAGAACCAGATAAAGGCTACCATCTAATAGGCAGCTCTGTTTCGTTGCACGAACTACAAGAAAATCTAAACCACTCATCAAAAGAGTTATCTGCTCAGCAGCGACAGAGCATATTAGTTATCCAATTATTGCTAAGTGAAGAAGAAATTAAGATGGAGGCGCTGGCCGTTGATCTTGAAGTAAGCGTAGGAACGATTCAATCAGACTTACAATCAATAGAAGAAATTTTTAAAGAATATAAAATCGAAATTCAGAGAAAAAAA
>NZ_DAMDAK010000047.1:16596-19259 GCF_032094055.1 Carnobacterium sp. | reverse complement strand
ATAAAGGGTTAGGAATTTTTGCACAAAAAGAAATGTTATTGGAAAATAATAACTGGCCAGTTTATGGATTAGAACACTTTATCTCTTGTAGAGTAGATAATACATTTAATCTATTGGGTATATGGGGATGTAACAACTATATTGAAGATATTTATGTTTACTTGCAGATTCACAAAGAAAAAACAAGCAATACGATCATTGGCGGAGACTTTAATAGTAATGTTATATGGGATGAAAAACATAAAAAAAGAACCCATTCAGGAGTTGTTAAAGAATTGTTATCCATAGAATTAGTTAGCGTTTATCATACATTGACCAATACGGCTGATAGTGAAGAATATGATCCCACTTTTTATATGTATAAGCATGCTCATCGCCCTTACCATATTGATTATTTCTTTTGTAAAAAAGAATGGATACAGATGTTATCTATCGGAACTTATAAAGATTGGATTTTATATAGTAATCATGTGCCGATTTTTTTAGAAGTGAATCCATCAAATTATGCAGATTGAGCAATAGGTATCCATTAAAGCATTTAATTACATTGAAAAACAAATATTTAATTAAATAGACTACAATTTTTCTGATTTGAATTATTAACTTATCTTGACTAAGAGGAATGATATGAAGAAAGCTTTATTCTAATTTCATTCATTAGTGTACATTACTAGATTATTTATTAGCTATCCGTTATAATTTAAACGATAGATAGTGAGAATTTTGGTAACCTTGTTCCTTTTGGTATTGAATAATTGATTTTTAGTTCTTTCTCACTAATTATCTTAAAACAAATGAGTAAAAAATAACATGTACATATAAGTAATCCATGTTATTTCTAGGAGGAGGACTTTGTCTATTGTTGAAGCTTTACATCTTATGTTTGAGTTTGGTGCACTTTTGCTTTCTATAATAGGTTTAACTGTTATATTGATAAAATTGAATAACGATAATAAAAAATAAAGCTTCTTATTATTAAATAAGAAATTTTATTTTAGAGCAAACGTCTATATAGAAAGATATTTTTAGAAAAAATTTAATCTGCATTAAGATTAAATTTATCAGGAAGTTTTGCTTTTAACAACGAAATTAGCTTAAATCAATGTGCGAGTTAAAAACTCAGGACTATCCATATTCTCAAGAGTTTCTTATACCAAAAGATGCGAGATTACCAAAATGAGTATGCAGCGCAGCACAAAGACATTGATGTTTCCTTATACCAAAAGATGCGAGATTACCAAAATATAAAAACATGACCACGTTGCTATCTTGTTGTTTCCTTATACCAAAAGATGCGAGATTACCAAAATGTGATGAATACACAAATACTTTACACAATTGTTTCCTTATACCAAAAGATGCGAGATTACCAAAATTCTAGCTTTGATTAATGTTCTATATTTAGCGTTTCCTTATACCAAAAGATGCGAGATTACCAAAATACAACTATGTTGAAGCAATTTTGAAGCAGTGTTTCCTTATACCAAAAGATGCGAGATTACCAAAATAATAACCTATTAGGAGGAAATTAAATGGCAGTTTCCTTATACCAAAAGATGCGAGATTACCAAAATTATCAACTATATGGGAATGCTTTCTGATAGTTTCCTTATACCAAAAGATGCGAGATTACCAAAATTTGTTCCAAACGTTTTAATTCTTCGTTTGTGTTTCCTTATACCAAAAGATGCGAGATTACCAAAATCGTCTAACATCTGTTTGCGTAGAAGAGAAGGTTTCCTTATACCAAAAGATGCGAGATTACCAAAATGTCATTCATGTTAGGCACATAAGTAACCTTGTTTCCTTATACCAAAAGATGCGAGATTACCAAAATTTAGTCTCATGAAAGTTTCCTCGCTCTCGCGTTTCCTTATACCAAAAGATGCGAGATTACCAAAATTAATAGATTCAGAATTATTCGGCGAATCAGGTTTCCTTATACCAAAAGATGCGAGATTACCAAAATTAGTCGTATCATACACAACAAACGTCTCAAGTTTCCTTATACCAAAAGATGCGAGATTACCAAAATTTACATCTGTAAACTTGCTCTTCACTACTTGTTTCCTTATACCAAAAGATGCGAGATTACCAAAATGAACCAGCGCAGTTGTCTAAGACTGTGTCGGTTTCCTTATACCAAAAGATGCGAGATTACCAAAATTGAAGGAGTGACCAGTGACAATCAAATTGTGTTTCCTTATACCAAAAGATGCGAGATTACCAAAATTTCCATCAGATAGAATGACTTATAAAATCGTTTCCTTATACCAAAAGATGCGAGATTACCAAAATTTTCTTATCATTTATATCTTCATAAAGAGTGGTTTCCTTATACCAAAAGATGCGAGATTACCAAAATTAGAGCTTACGAATTGATTTATCGCGATGAGTTTCCTTATACCAAAAGATGCGAGATTACCAAAATCTGATTTAATAAATTGTTTTAACATGTTGTTGTTTCCTTATACCAAAAGATGCGAGATTACCAAAATACATTTCGTAAAACTCATTATCTATTGCTTGTTTCCTTATACCAAAAGATGCGAGATTACCAAAATAATAAACTATGGCTATAAAGTGATCGCAACGTTTCCTTATACCAAAAGATGCGAGATTACCAAAATCCTTATAGTGATGAATCCGTTTATGTTTCTGTT
>NZ_DAMDAK010000047.1:12002-16586 GCF_032094055.1 Carnobacterium sp. | reverse complement strand
ATACCAAAAGATGCGAGATTACCAAAATCTCTGGAATGTGATAGCTGCATTGAAGTACGTTTCCTTATACCAAAAGATGCGAGATTACCAAAATATGAAGTCGATACCAAAATTAAAGAAATCAGTTTCCTTATACCAAAAGATGCGAGATTACCAAAATGCTATGCTTTATCTTAAAGGATATAAAGTAGTTTCCTTATACCAAAAGATGCGAGATTACCAAAATTAGCTGTTGAACCGGAAGTCCGAGAAGTTGTTTCCTTATACCAAAAGATGCGAGATTACCAAAATAAATCTAAAGGAGCTAAGAAAGCTGTCCAGTTTCCTTATACCAAAAGATGCGAGATTACCAAAATTGGTGTAGCAGTCCAGACAATTGAAGCATGGTTTCCTTATACCAAAAGATGCGAGATTACCAAAATCTTGGTTTATCAATGTTTTCGGTACTGTACGTTTCCTTATACCAAAAGATGCGAGATTACCAAAATAGCTAATATCATGCACAGTTCAGGCAGCTTGTTTCCTTATACCAAAAGATGCGAGATTACCAAAATTAGGTGGTTCAGCAATATCAAACAAATAAGGTTTCCTTATACCAAAAGATGCGAGATTACCAAAATTTCCGTTTGCATCTGTATATTTTAAATATTGTTTCCTTATACCAAAAGATGCGAGATTACCAAAATACTTAGCGTTAGTGTAATCAGCAACTAAGAGTTTCCTTATACCAAAAGATGCGAGATTACCAAAATAAGCCATTGCGGCAATACCGCGGTCAGACAGTTTCCTTATACCAAAAGATGCGAGATTACCAAAATTACAAGATCACACTTGAAGAACCGAATGTGTTTCCTTATACCAAAAGATGCGAGATTACCAAAATTAGCTGAGTAACAGCCTCCCACTGCAGATAGTTTCCTTATACCAAAAGATGCGAGATTACCAAAATACAAGGGCGGTAAATGTAACAGGTAAAAGAGTTTCCTTATACCAAAAGATGCGAGATTACCAAAATGCAGAGGCTAACGGCGAGCCATATAGCGGTGTTTCCTTATACCAAAAGATGCGAGATTACCAAAATAGTATACAAAGCGGAAGGCGTCTTTTGCCTTATACCAAAAGATGCGAGATTACCAAAATTGGAGCGTCTTTAGTGCATAACATTAAGAGTTTCCTTATACCAAAAGATGCGAGATTACCAAAATTATATTCTTTTATTTGTTCAACGACACTTTGTTTCCTTATACCAAAAGATGCGAGATTACCAAAATGGGCTAAAAAGGAGAGAAATAACATGCCGAGTTTCCTTATACCAAAAGATGCGAGATTACCAAAATCGTAAAAGAGTGGATAGAAGAAGCTATAGAGTTTCCTTATACCAAAAGATGCGAGATTACCAAAATCAATCAACTCTTGCTTATTCATCTACTAACGTTTCCTTATACCAAAAGATGCGAGATTACCAAAATCTGCTTACCCCCTAATTCAAACTATTCAGCGTTTCCTTATACCAAAAGATGCGAGATTACCAAAATGCTTGAGCGAATAAAGGAATGGCTGACTGGGTTTCCTTATACCAAAAGATGCGAGATTACCAAAATTCTAATAATTCTGCAAGTTCTTCTTTTTGTTGTTTCCTTATACCAAAAGATGCGAGATTACCAAAATAAGGCTTTAGGAGAAAACAAGCCGGTTGCAGTTTCCTTATACCAAAAGATGCGAGATTACCAAAATTAGACAATTCAAATTCGAAGCCTGATTTAGGTTTCCTTATACCAAAAGATGCGAGATTACCAAAATGATTTGCTAAGGATTTAAACATATGATTGGTTTCCTTATACCAAAAGATGCGAGATTACCAAAATTAATCTTTCGCCATCCCACGCTCTGAATTTGTTTCCTTATACCAAAAGATGCGAGATTACCAAAATGTCATTTTCATTATACCTTATCGCGTATTAAGTTTTCAAAGTATTTCTCAATAGCAGGCGGAATCATTATTAAATCAACAATTACAGGAGTATTTGTAAGAATGAAAAGGGAATAGAGATAAATAAAAGTTTCTAAGTTATCCACAGTTTTTAAAGACAAAAGAACGGTTTCTTCAGCGTACTTATCCACAAGAGTCATATACCAATTACAAGCGTTTAAAAATACTTGATCTGACCAATTCGAAGGTATTTTAGCTATTAATTGTTCTTTAATATTGTAACAACTAATTAAATTTCTGATTTTTCCTTTATAAAGTACATTAGTAGGTGAAACAATTGGGTTCTCTGTAAGTATAAAATAGATTATTCCACTCTTTGACTCTTTGAGAGAAGTAACTAAACGGATCGTTTCTTTATCTGAAAGCAACGCATCTGGATACTGAATACAGATAATCAGTTGTTTGTCGCTTAAAGCTTCTTCCAACAAATTAAGTTGAAGTACGACTTTTTCATAGTTGCTTAAGTGAATATAGTCTTTCTCAGAAAGGCTCAATTTATTGGTTATCCAGTTTTTATCAAAAGGGGCTAATGTGTAATTTAATAGTTTGGATTGTTGCTGTGTATTCAAAAAATCTACTTCTTCAATCAATTCTTCCCAACTGTCTACCACTTGTTTATAAAATGGAGAAAATTCAAGCTGATTCAAAAAAGCTGTTTTCTGTGCAGCTAAAACTTTATTTATATTCTTTGAATCTGCATGTTGAACAGAAGAAAATGTCTGAAATGAAAAATCATTTCTGGGAATCAACGTTTGGTTTTGAAATATTTTGATTGAAGTACTTTTATGACTGAAGTAATGAGCAAAACTTTCCATTATGACGTTCCAGTCGTTCGGGTTGCCTTTTAAAATAGACACTTTTTCTATTAGAACAGAAATAGTTTGCTCTGAGTCCTTAATATGCCATTCTTTCATAGAATCACCAAAGGATCTTCCGTGATAGCCTGCTCGGTAATAGTTTTGTCGCCTACAAGTAAAAACATATTGCTGTATTGTTTTTCAGTGACAGCCATCGCTCGAACGGAGCCATGTTTTGGTAAATTATTTCTTAATCCCATCATATAATTATCCAGACTTGAGCGGTTTGGAAAAATTTTTGCATATACAGAAAATTGAACCATGGTAAAACCATTATTGATCAGATACTTTCTAAACCTTGAATAAGTTCGTCGTTCACTTTTTGTGTTCATTGGCAAATCAAAAAATAAAATCAAACGCATGATTCTATAAGGAGATGCCATTGGCCGGATAAACCAACAGTTCTGTATTATTCTTGTTCATTCCTTTAATAAAAGATTGAACAAGTAGTTCGATTGCATTTAAAATAGTTTGTTTTTGATTGCCAATCAATAGTTTATTGTTACTAATTAAGTGAACGATCTTTTGTTTCGTTTTTAAATCTAAATATGTATCTTCTTGGCACATAACGCTTATCCATAAATCGATTACCGGCCGAAAAGGCTCCATTAGATCATCAGCTAAATTAAAAGCATTATATTGATTATAATGGCCAATACCGAAAGAGGGTTGCAGCCCATAAGCCACAATAGTTCTAGCGACAGTTGAGCGTAAAACGATATAACCGTAATTTAATCCTGAATTGATTCCGTCAAAACTATCACGATCTCGAATAAAAGAACTGCCAAACAACGTTTTAAAATATAATTTAGCTGCATGACCTTCACGATTTGTGTCATCTGAAAAGTTGACTTCATCAGAGAGACGATGAAGCGTTTCAATCGAATCAAAATCTTTTCTTAAATGAGTTAATACTGAAGCTTGGTTGTTAATTTTTATTTGAATGATTTTCTGCCACATCAGTCCCTTTATTTCAGGAGACCATTGAACTTGCCGTTCTAGCACTCTTGAAGCCCGATGGTGACTGTGAGGAGAGAGGGCATAGATATTCGGCAAATGCTTTTCATCACAAAAAATCAACAGGATATGGTATTCGGCTAACTTATTTAACAAACGGGCGGTTACAACAGTTTGTTGGTTATCCACAATAATAGTATGGATATCGGAAAGCGGTATCAAAATTTCAGTGTCTTCCCGTACTACTTTTAAATTGTCTAAGTAAAGCTTTAAATAATCTGATTTTTCAATATATACAACACGCCAACTCATATTTTCATCCTTTCTTTTCTATATATAGATACAAAAAAAGCCCCATAAATGGGGCGATTTCGGCATAAAGCCTTATTTTGGTAGGTCCTCGCGACCTTTTGGTATAAGGAAGTCTTCCGTCGAAGACACCCTTATTATAACAAGCCTTATATCGTTTGTAAACCTTTTAATAAATTTTCTTTTCTTTCTGATTGCTCATCTAAATAAGGATTGAATTTTTCTTTTTTGATTGGATATTTATTACCAAGAACATCAACATTGTATTTAATAATATTTTTTAAAGGACTGATAGCAGGCATCTGCCTATTTGCAGACTTGAAAGCAATGTCTTCGACTTCAAATCTGTTTTCCCTCGGATTATTATCTCCTCTAAATAATTTTTCATAAGGAACCATTTTCTTAGTTTTTTTCTTAGTCACTTCATCTTCAACGTTTTCCAACTTATCGTAAGAAATCATATCGTTTTTA
>NZ_DAMDAK010000047.1:11018-11992 GCF_032094055.1 Carnobacterium sp. | reverse complement strand
GACTAAACTGGAATTCGTAACTTTCATCAATTTGTTTATAAGGTGCATTACGACCATCTTTTCCATTGTACAACTCCATATCAAGAGTGTAGACTCCCTCAACTTTTCTAAACCAATTATAAGGAATACCAAGGTACTTATATTTCCCTTCTTCATTTTTGTAAATATCAACTCGAATACTTTTTCTGCTTAACAGTACGACATCGTTTTGAGCATTTTCATATTTGTTAGAAATATCTACATGGATGCCTAACTTGCTGTCTAGATATTTCAAACTCTTAACGGGAACTTTGCCGTCTTTCAAAATAAAGCCATGTTCTTTATAAAAGTCTTGGAAAGGATTATCCGCATGACTATGTTCTTCCATCACTTTCCGAACTAATTCCCAAGTTTTCGGATCGTGTTGTGCCATTAAAAATAAATTTGGATTTTTTTCGATTCTTTTCTTAAGAGCAGTGTAGCCTGCTTTATCCAACTGGTAAATATTTTTAACTTTTCCAACAATGTATTTTTCGTTGTCTTTTTCTCGTGTAGAGTAAATGGTTTGTTTGGACATCGTCCGATTTGGCTTACGGTCGACTTTGTGGGAATACTTGACTTGATCTTCATAATTTCTCAGATTACTGATGAAATTCAAAGATTTATTATCAAAAACTTGTTCTTCGGCTATAACTTCACCTGTATCAATATGTGTTGCAACACCTTCAATATTAAAAGATGTATTTTTAAGCTGTTTAAATAATGGCATGCGACTAATGGCTGCTACGATCAAGGCATCAATGGCATGATGTGCATGTCCGGCATCTCGATCTTTATTTAGTTTAGTTCTTCTTCTAAGAGCAGCAGTAAAGCTGCCGCGCACAGACATGACTTGGGTTGAGATTTCGTTATTTTGATAAAATGTCCGCAATGAACTCGAGAAACTTCTCATAGCATATTGCGTATCAATTAAGTTCCGATTGATAAAGTCTTTT
>NZ_DAMDAK010000047.1:7787-11008 GCF_032094055.1 Carnobacterium sp. | reverse complement strand
TTTATTTCTTCATCATACTGATTACCATCTTGTTCCAATAAATAGCTTAGCTTTTTTTTGCTGATTCTGCGAGACTTGAATAAGTTCAAGCAATCAGCTTTAAATTCTGGAAATGAACGAGCAGCTTTACCGCTTTGGAAATACCGGAAGGGAGTCAATTGACCTTTCAGCTGATTTTCTGCACGGTAAACGAGCACTTTATTTTGCTGACTGTCATCAAAAGAATAAGAAAGCGGGATGATGTGATCAATTTCGAATTTATTAAAGTCATGAACGATATCAGAAAGGGCAATGTACTTACCAGAGTAAAGACATTTTCCATCTTGAGCATCCCACAACTTCAAGGCTAGATGTTTTTTGCCTTTCAGAGGTAACTCTTTCAAGCTTTTTACTTCAAGTAAATCACAAATTTTCTTTTCAAACTTGCCTTGGTTTCTTTGGAAATTAGCATAATTTAGTCTTTTTTCGTCACTATTTTTCTCACGCGCCATTTCAACTACCACATAAGCCAATTCACCATATTGTTCTCGCGCTGCATTGGTGATTTTAATAGCTTCACGATGCGCCCGCTTGGCAACGGTACTCAAAATTGCTTCGTCATCAAATTGAATCTTAGTTCCAGATTGTAATTTTTCAAGCCGGCTTTTTCCTAAACCATGTTCTGTAAAAATCTGCATTTGGTTTTTGTTTGTTTCCCAGAGTTCGGGTAAAACCAGTTGCATGGCTTTTTTGGAAAGTGCATGGTATTCCTTAAAAGCGGTGTCGTTGATCAAAGCAGCAGTGATTTCTGGCAAATTTTCTTGGTAAACAGACTGAAATAAAGTAGATAGTTGATTTTCGCGCCGCTTTAGACTTTTTTCAGCTGTCAATATTTCTGCAATCTGATCTAACAAATCTACGTTATCAAAAAAACTAGCGGGAACGGAAGAGACAGGTTTGAGCAATTTTTTTAGTTTTTTATAGCCGATAAAATCTGTAAAGATAGGCTTGTTCGTCTTTAAATCAATCCGAGCTCCTGTTATTTCTTGTTCATTAGTTACTTTTTTATACTTAGCAATAGCGTTCAAAGTTACAGGTTTGCCTTTTTTTACAAAATTATCAACAAAGTATTGTTTATCTTCGATAGAAAGGTGTTCTTTTTTTCCAGTTTCTTCACTTGGAAAGCTAATGTTGTTCAAATCATTCAGCAAATTATATAAATCGGCTGTGTAAGACATTTTAGCGATGCGCAATTCTTCAGGAAAATATGTACAGTGCCCACGCATTTTATTGATCATCGTTTCGAAATGTAGTTTTCCATCATCTCCAATAGAGTATTGCCCGTAAGGAGTAGGCGATTTTTCAGAACCAGGACCATCGTAATACATTCGACGGCTGTTAATTAATGCTAAGTAGTCTTCTTTGAAAGTATCTGTAATTTCTGGATGGAATTCTTGCTGTTTCGTTAAAATAGCTGCGGCTTCTTTGATATAATCAGCCGTCTTGAAACGATTTGTATGATCACGAACTACTTCGCCAGCTTGTATTTTTTCTAATTGGATTTCGCAAATGTATTTATCTTCTAATTTTTTTGCATTCTTTTTTAATTGTTCTTTGGTAGAAAGCTCGCTGCCGCTTGTTTTCTCATCTTCTTGCGGAGTGTCTAAAGTAGTTCCCCGACGTTTGACTAAGTGATAAAGCGCAGCTGCTAGTTCATCTGTGCTTACTTTTTCGTAAAGCGCATGGTATCTAGCTTCATAAGGATTATACTGCTGAATGTGTTCGCAAGAAAGGCTGTTTTCTTCCAGCAAAGTTTTTGTTCGATCTAAGCGGTGCTTCCGTCTTCTTTTTAAGCGGCGTGCACTCCGGAAACCGCGTCGTTCTTCGTTGGCATTTCTGCTGGCTTCTTCAAATAAACGGACGCCAGCATCTTTAATTTCTCCTGTTTCTTCATCTATAATTCCCCAACCGACACTAGAAATACCGATGTCTAATCCTAATACTAACTTGGACATTGGAAACCCTCCCATTTTATAATAATAAAGTTATTATATCATTTTAAAAGAAACAAAACCTTTGTTTTAAAAAATGTTTTTTTACTTTTAGCGGATAATTTAATAGAGAAAGAGCCGTTATACTTAACAAATCAGCAAAAAAACGGAACTTTTGTATTTAAATCAAGCGTGGTAAACTAGGAAGGCCGAGACAAGAGTTCGATTAAATAAATTTGGATTAAAACAAACTAAAAGAAATGAAACAAAGGAGCCGATTATTTTGCGTATATTACATACAGCTGACTGGCATATTGGAAAAATCGTTAATGAAGTTTCAATGCTGGAAGATCAAGAATTTTTTCTAAACCAATTAATTGAAAAGTTGAAGACAGTAAAGGTTGATGCACTAATTATGGCAGGAGATTTATATGATCGTGCTTTTCCACCAAAAGAGGCAGTTGCTTTGGTGAATTCGGTACTGACGAGGTTGATTTATGAGGTGAAAATTCCCGTATTCGTAATTGCCGGCAATCATGACAGCAATGAGCGAGTTGAATATGGAGCTGCTTTGTTGGAGTCTAGTCAGCTTTATATAGAAGGAACAGTCAAAGAAACGACTCGGAAAGTTACGATTCAAGATACAAATTTCTATTTATTGCCATTTGCAGATCATGTGTATATTCGAGAATTGCTAAAAGATGATTCGATCAAAAATTTAGAAGATGCCACTAGAGCCCAGCTCGAAAAAATCAAAGAAACGATGAATCCTAATGAAACCAATGTATTGATCGCACATGGGTATGTGATCAATTTTAATAATGACACCTCTGAAACGACCGATTCAGAGCGGCCATTGAGCATCGGAACGGCCGAATACGTCAATGTTGAATTATTCGAAGAATTTGATTATGTGGCTTTAGGGCATTTACATAAACCACAAAAAGTGAAACATGAAAGAATTCGCTATAGCGGTTCGATTTTAAAATATTCTAAATCAGAAGCCATCCAAAAGAAACAAGTCTCTTTGGTGACCCTTGAAAAAGGCCAAGTAGAAGTTGAACCGATTTATTTGGAAACCAGACATGATATGCGTATCATTAAAGGATCATTTCAAGACTTGATGACACAAACGTCTGACGATTATGTTTTTTTTGAATTGGAAGACGAGGATTTTGTGATGGATGCGATGAACCAATTGCGCAGGCGGTTTCCAAATGCTATGGGGTTGGAATATGCAGCTAGAAAAGA
>NZ_DAMDAK010000047.1:0-7777 GCF_032094055.1 Carnobacterium sp. | reverse complement strand
CACTTGACCCATGATCAAGCACGTTTGAAAGAAATCCCTTTGCAGGATCTTTTTAGTGATTTCTATCAGCAGTATAAACAAAAAGAATTAGACCCTGACCGCAAAGAAATTGTTGAAAAAATGCTTCATGAAATTGGAAGGGAAGAATAAGATGAGACCGTTAAAGTTAGTCATGAATGCCTTTGGCCCTTATAAAGATAAAGTAGCAATTGATTTTACTCAATTTAATCAAAACACACTTTTTTTGGTAAGTGGACCAACCGGTGCTGGTAAAACAACCATTTTTGATGCGATTGCTTATGCTTTGTATGATGATGCCAGTGGGACAAGTCGTAGCAAAGACTCGTTTAAATCACAATTTGCTTCAGATGAGGTTCTTTGCTACGTTGAGTTGGAATTTGAATTGGCTGGGAAAAAATATTATATTAAACGTACGCCCGCTCAAATGGGACCAGGAAAACACAGAATAAAAAAATACAGTCCGGAAGTTGAATTTATTCACGGTACAAATGTAACGACTAAAATAAATGAAGCAAATAAAGAAATACAAGATTTGCTGTCACTTTCTTATGAACAGTTTAAACAAATTGTGATGCTGCCTCAAGGTGAATTCAAAAAAATGCTGGAATCTAATAGTGCAGATAAAGAAAAAATATTTCGGAATATTTTTCAAACGGATACGATTAAGGCTTTCCAATCAAATTTAAAAGAAGAAGCGCGTCGCTTGAGAGCAGAAGTTGAACAAAGCAATAAAATGCTGGAACAATTCGTAGGTATGATTCAACCACAGGAAAATGAATCGTTAGCTGAAGCCATTCAGTTATTGGATATCACACGTTTAGTAGATGAATTGGAAAATTCCTTGACCGTTTATCAGGATAAAATTCAATACTATACAATTGAAATGGACCAATCGCGCAAAAAAATGCAGCAGAATCAAGAACAAATAGACGGACTGACCGAACTGGCTCAATTAAAACAAGTAAAAAAACAATTAACTGATTTAGAAGCAGAGATAAATCAAAAGCGTTTAAGCATCGAACTGCATGAAAAAGCACAAAAATTAAAGGGATACAAAATAGATCAAGAAAAAGCTTTAAAAGACAAAGAAACTGTTCAGCAGCAATTAGAATTAGACAGACAAGCTTTGGCAGAAACAGTGAGCGCACTTGAAGAAAATAAAAAAGATCGTGTAGCAGCTGAAAAAGACTACTTGCTTTTACCGGAAAAAAGAGAAGCAATCAATCAATTAAAACAAGAAGAGCTGACGATAAAAGCAATCGAAGCAAAAGAAAGCCAAGCAACAGCTTTTGAAGAAGAGAATCAACGCCATCAACTAAAGATAGAAAAACAAACAGCACAATTGACGGAGTACAAAGATCAATTAGAAGAAAATAAACGGCAATTAATGGAAATTCATCAAGCAAGAATCCAAATTTTGGAAAAACAAAAACATGCAAATGAATTACAAGAGAAAAATGCTATTTTAACTGCTAAGCAAAAGACGGTTAAAGAAGTCGTTCGAACTTTAGAACAAAAAGAAACGAAGTTAACTTTATTCAAGGAAACAGAGTCAGCCTATCAAGCTATCGAAGAAAAATACAAACAACAACGCTTAGCATACAATCGGAATATCGCAGGTATATTGGCTCATGAATTGGAAAAAGATTCGGCTTGTCCAGTTTGCGGTTCGGTACACCACCCTGACCCGGCAATGTTAGCGGAAGATACGGGATCACAAGAACAATTAGAGGCACTAGAAGAAGCAAAAAATCAAAAGTACCAAGAATATAATGCAGTTTCTAATGAAGTCCGTCACTTAAATGAACGAATCCAAGAATACGAACAAGTGCTAGAACTACATCACAGCGAAGCAGCTGAAACATTAAAACAGGTGCAGACTGAACTGGCAGCATTAAATACAGAAAGAACCAAGCTGACTGCTGAAATTGAGCGGCTAGAGCAACTGATTGAACAAGAAGGAGATTTTCAACAACAAGCAGAGAGTATTCAACAGACAGAACGCCAGTTGGAGACAGCTATCCAAGACTTAAGTTTTACTTGTCAAACTAACGATAAGAGAATTCAAGAAATAACTGAAGAAATACAAAAAATGCAGAATCAGTTAACATATAAAGAACTTAAACAAGTACAAGAAAATCTCTTGCAGTTGACAGAGGAAATTCAGCGGATCGAAACGGATTACAAAACGCAGCAAGATGAAACAGTTGCACTGGAAAAACTAGAAACGCAATATCGAACAAGTCTACATTCTTTTGAGACTCAACTCAATAACCTTTCGGACCGGTATGCAGTGGCGACTGGTGAATTTGAAAAACAATTAGAAGCAGTCAAGTTGAATGAGGCATTTGAAGAACATTTATTAGAGGCTGGACAAGTACAGGTGCTAACAGAAGAAGTGAGCAACTATGACCAAAAAGTTTGGGTCAACCAGGAAAACTATCAAAAACAAAAAGAAAAAATAACTGCAAGAAAAGACAGCCGTTCAATTGAAGAGTACCAACTGGAAAACCAGGAAAAAGAAAAAGAAGTGACGGAACTAACAGAAAAATACCAAGAGTTAATTGGAATCGTAAAAAATTACGAAATGGCAAAAACAGAAATCAGTAAAAATTATGCTGCTAAACAAATACAATTGGAAAATTATTGTTTGTATAATGAACTAACTGAATTAGCTAATGGTTCCAAAGAAACCGATTATGTATCATTTGAACGATACGTTTTAGCTATCTATTTTGAAGAAATCATTCTTGCAGCAAATTTACGTTTCACACAAATGACCAATAATCGGTACTCTTTATTGCGACGTGAAGAAAAAGTTAAAGGAACAGGAGCAAAAGGCCTTGATTTGGACGTGTTCGATAATTATACAGGCAAAACAAGGAGTGTTCGGACACTTTCGGGTGGTGAGAGTTTTAAAGCCTCATTAGCCTTGGCTTTGGGTTTAAGTGATGTCATTCAAAACCATAGCGGCGGAGTCAGTGTGGATACTTTATTTATTGATGAAGGTTTTGGGACGTTAGATTCGGATTCTTTAGATAGTGCCATTGAAACATTGTTTGAGTTAAATCAAAGAGGGCGGTTAGTCGGTATTATTTCCCATGTTGAAGAATTAAAAATGCGTATACCGGTTCATATCGATGTAACGAAGTCTTCACAAGGAAGCCAAGTAAAAGTAAAGATGTAAGAAAAAATAAGTGACACCAAGAAAAGGCCTTAAAGTAACCAAGGTCCTTTTACGTAAAAGAAGAGAAGAAACGAAACCAACTGTAAATCTCAATTATTCAGTAAACAATATATATAAAAGACTCTTGATTCCCTAAAATGGGTGATCAAGAGTCTTTCAGTATAGAGAGGTTTAAGCCTGTGTTAGAAGTAAAAATCACTACTGTTTATTTCAATATAAGCAGTCACTTAATAATGTGCTAATTCAGCTTCACTGTTTACATTGATAATATAAGCGCCGTTTCTAATGTGTTGCATTAACTACAACATAGTTGATTCAGAAACAGATATACAGCCAGCTGTTGCGCCGTTTCCGTTGACATGGACGAAAAAGGCACTTCCGCCGTTAACACCATTATTGTAGTTTAGTGTGATTCCGTATTTATATTGGGTTGGGTAGTCGCTCATATGCTCATCTAAAGAACTGGAGCTAGAACGTTCTTGCCAAGTATTGTATTGAGAATCATCTGGATTGCTGATCCAATAAGAGTTTCCGGTAATTTGTTTATAAGCAAGATTGGTTCCAGGATTCGGACCTGTCCCAAAAGCAAAACCTAATTGATATGCACCTTTTGGCGTGCGACCGGAACCTTCATATGAACTCCCTACACCGTTGTAGCCTACACGACCTGGAATAGAAAGCACCGTCTCCCATTGACTGCCGTTTTTTTCAAATAAATAGACTGTCGAACTTGAACCATTTGCCACCACTCCAAGTATTTGATCAGTAGATTGACTGGTTTGTGAGCTTGCAATCAGTCCTTCGATTCCCGTTTGTTGAGCAGGTACTGTTTGACTTGATGCTGCAGCTGAATCGGATGACGAATTAGCTGCATCTTGGCTGTTTCCGCTATCTTCATTATCTACATCGGAAACGGAGCTTGAAGCACTAACATCAGCATTCGCAGATTGCTGATGTTCTTCTTCTTTAGCAGCTTTACTTTCAAGCTCTTTTTTTTGCTTTTCTTGTTCTAATTGTTCCTGTTCCTCTTTCTCTTTTTGAATTCGTTCTTCTTTTTCTTTAGCTTCGCGTTCTTTCAATGCAGTTTGAATGGCATCAAAATGCTCAGTAAGGCTGGTTTTAAATGTCTCGCTGGATAAAGAGTCAGCTTTATTTTTTAAACTTTCATAATCAGAACGGGAGACTTCTGGTTTCACTTCAAACTGATCATAATCTGAAAACAGTTTAACAAGTGCTTGTTTTATTTCAATTTGTTGTTTGCTTTGTTCAATGATCTCATTCATTTTTTTAACAAAAGCTGGCTTATTCTTTTTCAACAGAGATAATTCTTTTTCTTCATCAGAAAATTCAATTGTATCCTTTGTGATCATCTCATTGTTAAACTTCTTATTTATTGAAGATTGGATACCAAACATGGATTTTGCGTCTTGTACTTGTTCAGTAATTGTGTCTAGTGTTAGTTGTTCCTCTTTACTTAAATTTGAAGCTGTTACAGCCTCTATAGAAAGTTCAGCTTCTTTGATTTTCTTATCAGAGATTGAATCGCTCAACCATTCTTTTTTCTCATCTAAGTATAAGGCATTCATGTTTTTTTCTGCTACATGTAGTGATCTTTGCAGTTCTTCATGAGCTTCTTCTGCCTGTACTTTTATATTATGCTGATAAAGTGCAATGCCGCTGCCGAATAAAAATAGTGCCAATACGACTGAAATTATGATTTTTTTACCTTTTGAATGCATTTTTAAGCTCCTTTTGATTTTTTTATTTCACCTAACTTAACTTGTTTCAAAAAATGATACCGCTTAAATTATATCACTCTAGAACAACACGTCAAAGATGAAAATAAAAGAAATGGTAAAAACAAAGGAATTAGATTAAATAGCCATCTGTTATGTAATCTGATTGTAATAGTAACGGGAATTTGTTACCAGAATAGCATCGTCAGTTTAGTCTTTCCATGATATACTTTTTAAGTTGAGAAAAAGTACAACATCGATTTATTTTTATATTTACAGGAGGTTCGCTTTGAAAAAGAAATTAACTACAGGATTGATTGCAACAATGATATTTGCGAGTCCATTCGCGATGCCGACACTTGTTAAAGCAGAAAGTGTTCAAGAATTAGAAAAACAAAAACAAGAGCTGGAATCAAAATCAAATGATTTAAATAGTAAAATAAAAAAACAAGAAGATACATTAAATAATTTAGAGACCCAAAAAGCTGATCTTGAGGGCGATGTCAAGCAGCTGCAAACAAAGATTGACGAAGTGGTTCTTAAACTACATGAGCAGGAAAAGAAGTTAGCTGATTCAAAAGTAAAAATCGAAAAATTACAAAAAGAAATTGAAGCTTTAAAAGAATTGATTGCGCAACGTGAAGAAAAGCTGGAAAATCAAGCACGGGTAGTACAAACAGATGCAAGATCTTCTAATATGATAGAAATGATTATTTCATCAGAAAGCCTTTCTGATTTGATCGGCCGTGTCGGCATAATCAGTCAATTGGTCACCGCTAATAAAGATATTGTAATGGAACAACAAAATGATCAAAAAAAATTAGAAGTGAATGAAAAAAAGGCTGAGGAAGAAAAAGTAGCCATTGAAAGCTTAAAGAGTGAAATTGAGGTGGCTAAGAATAATTTGGTCACTCAAAAAGCTGAAATGGATGATAAAATTATCCAATTAGCTGCTCAATACGATATGACAGAATCTGAAAAAAATTCTTTTGTGAAAGAACAGCAAGTGATTGCCACTCAAACAAGTGTGTTATCTAAAGAGCTTCAACAAGAACGTCAACGTATTGTTGAAGAAGAACAGGCGCGGCAAGCGGCTGCTAAAGAAGCTTCAGAAAAGGCTGCCCAACAAGCTGCAGAACAAGAAAAACAAGCAGAACAGAGGCAAGTTGCTTCAAATGACACACAAACTGAGAATAAATCAGCAGATGTTACACCAAAGGCGTCCAGCAGTTCTGGATTCATTCGTCCAAGTAATGGTGTAACCACTTCACCTTTTGGTTACCGGATCCATCCGATTACAGGAGAACATAAATTGCATGGCGGGATAGATTTTGGCGGAAGCGGTCCAATCGTAGCAGCTCAAAGCGGTACGGTTGAAATAGCTGGTTATGATTCTGGTTGGGGAAATTATGTTAAAATCAACCATGGTAATGGAGTGGAAACGCTATATGCGCATATGGTTTCAGGCAGTTTAGCTGTTGCTCCTGGACAAAAAGTTTCTCAAGGACAACATCTTGGGACTATGGGAATGACAGGTTCGGCAACAGGCATTCATTTGCACTTTGAAGTATATGTAAATGGCACTCGCGTTGATCCAGCATCTTATCTAGGAATGTAACCAAAACGAGAAACCTCTCTATAAAAAGAGAGGTTTTTTTAGTACAATGAAAGAGCAAACAGATAGGGGCAATTGGAGGATAATAAAATAATGGAAAAAATTGTATCAGCTAAAAATGAACGTGTGAAGCAATGGAAAAAATTACAAACAAAAAAAGGTCGTGAAAAAGCGGCTGCTTACTTAATTGAAGGGTTTCATTTAATCGATGAGGCAAGCAAAAATAATGCAGTTATTCTAGAATTGATTATTAGTGAAGACAATAGAGACTCTGAAAAAATCCCTGATTTAGACGAAAAAACAGTTCTTGTATCGCGTGACATTTCTAAACAATTGAGTGAAACAGAAACACCACAAGGAATTTTTGCAGTGGTAGAAAAAGAAAGCGTGCCTGAAACACCTATTTTAGACAAGCCTTACTTATTCTTAGATAACGTTCAAGATCCAGGCAACTTGGGAACGATGATTCGTACAGCTGATGCAGCTGGTTTCGGCGGGGTAGTATTAGGTAAAGGAACAGTTGACTTATATAACAGTAAAGTGATTCGCTCTATGCAAGGCAGTCATTTTCATTTACCTATTTTTCAAGGAGATTTAATGGATTGGTTTGATTTGTTTCATAAAGGAAATATCCCCGTCTATGGTACAGAATTAAATGAAGCAGCGGTTAGTTATCGTGAGGT
Organism: Carnobacterium sp.; assembly: GCF_032094055.1. Classification (GTDB taxonomy): domain Bacteria; phylum Bacillota; class Bacilli; order Lactobacillales; family Carnobacteriaceae; genus Carnobacterium_A. The sequence goes on along the minus strand of NZ_DAMDAK010000047.1, from coordinate 535 downwards.
CCAGCCCCAACCTGTTTTTGCTGTAGTGATGGGTAATGAAGGAAATGGAATGAACAAAGAATTATTAGAGAAAACGACAAAAAATCTCTATATCCCTATAAAAGGACAAGCTGAATCATTAAATGTAGCAGTTGCAGCCGGAATTCTGATGTTTGCTTTAACAAAATAACCAATAACGTCGCTTAAAGAGAAAAAACATTACCTAATTATGTCTAAATTATTAAGATTCTTTCTTTTAGGATAAAACGGAAACATTCTACTTTTAATACAGTAAGAAAAAGTGTATGCTAGTGGCAAGTCGGGTAAACGACCTAAACTCATAAAAAAGGAAGTCTTTGAATGATCGAACCAAAATGGAAACAAGACTTAGAATACGTTGCTTTAATTGAAGACTTGCTTAATCGCGAAGAAGTTCAAAAGCTGAATGACTACACACAGCATCATTTCACGACACGTCTAGAACACTCAATTAGCGTATCTTATCTTAGTTATCGTATTGCTAAACGATATGGCTGGGATGGAAAAGCAACTGCAC